>JBFHSI010000259.1:0-4241 GCA_041591245.1 Marinobacter sp. | reverse complement strand
GGGGCTGCTGCGCACTGGTGGCGCCGGTGGCGGAGCATCCCACCAACAAAAACCTGGTGATTGTTTACGACCTGCGGGAAGACCCTTCCGAGCTGATCGCCGCCACCCCGGAGCAGATCCGTGAGCGGGTATTTACTTCCCAGGCGGAGCTGGGGGAGGGCGTCAGCCGTTTTCCCCTGAAAGGTGTGCAGCTGAACAAGTGCCCGGTACTGGCGCCCGCCAATATGCTTTCCACCCTGTCCCCTGAGCGGCTGCAGGAACTGGAGCTGGACGGGGACACCCTGCGCAGGAACCTTGCTTTGCTGCGCAAGGCACCGGACTTGCCGGGCAGAATTGCCGAGGCTTTTGGTCATCCCCATGAAAGTGACCTGACCGATCCGGACGAGCAGCTCTACGCCGGTGGCTTTATCAGTAACCGGGACAGGGAGACCCTGAACCGGATACTGGAGCAGCCGGTAGAGACTCTGGGTGAGCTGGATGTGAGCTTTGAGGACGAGCGTCTGGGGGAACTGTTATTCCGCTACCGGGCCAGGAACTATCCGGCAACCTTGAGTGGCGAGGAAATGGAGCGCTGGGAAGCCTTCCGCAGTCAGCGCCTGATGCACCCGAAAAAAGGCTGGCGCTCTCTGGAAGCCTACGCAAAGGAACTGCAGCGTCTGGCTTCGGACCCGGAGCTGAGCCCCCAGAAACGCCAGATTCTGGAAGATCTGCATCTGTATGGGGAATCGCTGATTCCCTATATGTGAGTCAGGGCCGGGGAGGAACCTGGCCCTGTTTTGAGATTTAGCGGCGGCGCTGGAAGTACACGCTCAGGGTTTGCCCCATCAGGCTCTGCACTTCGCTGCCCAGGGCTTCCGCCTGAATCTGCTTCTGCACCGGACGGGTGGCCAGGCTCTGACCATCCACATCCCGGGCTTTCACCAGTTTCCATTCCACCTCATTGCTGACCATGGCCATCAGCTGTTTCAGCTGGCGGCTGTCCTGGGGGCGGAACCAGCGTTCCCGGCAGCCGCCCAGGCTGTAGAAACCGTCATCATTCAACAGATCCTGCCACAGGGCATCCTGGCGGTTGGCCAGAACCATGCGCCGCAGCTGGCACAGGGTGGTTTTTGTGGGCTGCAGACGGTGCTCCGCAATCAGCTTGTGTATCTGCCGGTCGCCGGCGGTCTGGCCGTCGATGGCGGTGCCCATGTGTACCACGGCGCCGCTGGCGGTTGCCGCACTGACCAGTTCCGCCAGGGACAGATCGTCCATTTCCGGGGACGGCAGCCTGCCGATTTCAACCCAGTGCACCTGGTGGCCATCGGCCACAAAGCGTTGGGCGATGGACCAGGGCCAGAACACGATGTTCTGCAGCCCCATGTCGCCAGCCATTCGGGTGGCTTTGGCGATATTGGCCAGGGTTTCGTCCACCGCGATCACTTCCACATCTGCCAGATAGCGGGCCAGCTCCATGGCTCTCTGCCCGGACTGGGCTCCGCACACCATAATGCGTGCAGTTTCCGGCAGAGCGTCGGTGGGCAGGTTCAGTTCCGTGGCCATCAGGGTTTTCAGGCTGGTTTCAGTCTGGAATGCCAGCTGGGACCATGCAGGCCAGGCCTGGGCCACATCGGTTTTGTCCAGAAGCAGCTCGTCGGCCTTTTCGTCAAAATTCTGTTTGATGGCTTCTTCTTCAGCCCGGTTGTAATAGCTGGCGGCCATGACCGGCTGCAGGGCCTGGGGCCAGTCCATCAGGTTCCACTGGCCCAGATGTACCGCAAATGGTTGGTGGAACAGGGCACCGTACATGGCCCGGATCATCAGGGAGCCGATCAGGGCATCCTGGGATTCGCCCAGAGCGATCTGGGCCTGGATGCTGTCGGTGATGGCGGCAATCAGCCGCTCTTCATCATCTTCTGCGGCGAGGGCATAGCCGGTACGGTCGGCATACAGAGCGATGGCCAGTGTCAGTTGCTGGAGTTCGTCCCGCAGGGTCACTGTCTGGGCCACTTCTGCAAGTATGGTGCGGCGCAGCAGGGTGACCAGCTCTTCAATGGCCGGGTCCGGCATCAGGGTTTTCTGCAGAGCCAGAATCAGAAGGCTGTCCTGGCTGGCCGCTTCCAGGGAAATCTGTGCATCCGGATCGTCCAGGCCGTAGCGCTGGTGCACAATGGCCGCGACAAACCGGCCGATTTCCTGGTGGGGCAGGCCGTCCCTTTGCAGCAGGGCAATGGCATCCCGGGACAGGGCGTCGTCTGCTTCATTAACCTGCAGGTGGCGGGCGCATTCAAGCATGCCGCTGTACACCGAATCCCACTCCAGGCCGGTTTCCAGCAGTTTGCGGTAGTGCAGGTAGGCTACATCGAACTGCCCCTGCAGGCGTTTGGCATGGGCCACACCGCAAAACGCGGCAGCGGATTGCCGGTCGCAGTTCAGCGCCTGCAGAAAATACTGCTCCGCCTGTGCCGGTCTTTCCGATTTCAGTGCCCAGTAACCCAGATTGGCATACTGCTGGGTCTGCCCGGGCTGGGCCGCAAGGCTGGCATTGAACAGCTCATGGGCCTGTGCCAGCTGACCGTCGTCCATTTCCACCCGGCCCATCAAGCCAAGCGCAGCAGCATTCTCCGGCTCAAGGGCCAGGGCCTGCTCCAGAAATCCACGACACGCCTGCCGGGCTTTCAGCCGCTGGATATGGCTGCGGTCGTTACTGTTGGATTCCCCGTAGGCCAGGTTGGCCTGCAGAAGCAGGCGGGCAGCCTGGGCCTGTTGGGAGCGGGACTCCTGAATGTGATGCTGTGCTTGCATGGGACACCTCAACCGTTTAATTGAAAACCATTAGCTCTGGAGCAGCTGCAGTACCTGCTGGGGCCGGGCGTTGGCCTGGGCCAGAACCGAAAGGCCGGCCTGCTGTAGCACCTGGGTGCGGGCCAGTTCGGCGGATTCGGTGGCGAAGTCCGCATCCTGAATCCGGGAGCGGGCGGCGGAGAGGTTTTCTGATGTGGTGCTCAGGTTGGCAATGGTGGATTCCAGGCGGTTCTGGGCGGCACCCAGGTCGGCGCGGATGCTGCTGATTCTTTCCAGTGCCGCATCGACTACTGCCAGTGCACTGGTGGCGCCGTCTACGGTGCTGATGTCAACATTGGCCAGCTTTTCAGGGGTCGAGCCCACAGCTGTGTTTGCACCTGCGTCAAGAATGCTGCCGGTATCTGCTCCGGCTGGAACCGCTTGACTAGCTGATGACTGAAGGGCAAAGCTGACTGCCGCATCGAATGTCAGTTCTCCTGCTATTCGGGTGCTGTCATTTGCTGCAGCGCCACTTGTAAGGTCCTCAGCTGTTGTATCTGCACTTCCCTGAACAGTGATGACGTCACCATCTGCGGAAGTGAAGTCTTCAATGACGATGTCTTTTCCGCTCGGGTGAGTGAGAGTAATACTGCCATCGTTATTTACTTCTGCAGTAATGCCTGTCTTGCCTGATGCCGCGTTAATTTCTTTTGCCAGGGGTTCAAGGTCCGTGGCGTCAGTGATCTGAGCGGCGATAGTGGCCGAGCTTTCACCGTTACCAAGGGTCAGGCTGATGGTTTGAGGTGCCGTGCCCGTGAATCCGGCCAGAGTTGCTTCAGTTCTGGCTGTAGCCTGAACTCCGGTGGTAGCTGCTACATCATTAATGCTCTCAGCAATGGACTCTGCTGTATCTCCTGCGGCAATTGGGACTTCCTGGCTGTCCAGGGAGCTGGAGATGGTGAGAGTTTGCCCTCCAATCGTATTCGTGGTCGGGGCGGTGGCCGCTGCTTGTGCAGCACTACCTGTTCCAGAATATTGTGTCGTATTACCTGCAGTAAGAGTGTTGTTTGCCAGGTCATTGATCCGTGCGCTGTCAACAGAAACCGCAATAGTCTGGTTCTCATTGGCGCCAGCCTGGAACTGTTGGGCCTGGAAGCTGCCATCCAGAAGGTTGAGGCCGTTGAACTCCGTTGTGGTGGCAATACGTTCGAGCTCTTCCTTTAACTGGTTTACTTCAGACTGCAGTGCCTGACGGTCCGATGCCGAGTTTGTGGCGTTGGCAGACTGAACGGCCAGTTCCCGGATGCGTTGGAGAATATTAGTGGATTCCCCAAGGGCACCTTCAGCGGTTTGAGCCAGGGATATGCCATCATTGGCATTACGCACGGCCTGGTTGAGCCCCTGGATCTGAGATGTAAATCTCTCAGAGATGGCCAGACCGGCGGCATCGTCCTTGGCAGAGTTGATACGCAAACCTG
>JBFHSI010000258.1:0-4243 GCA_041591245.1 Marinobacter sp. | reverse complement strand
CGAAGGGGACTAGAAATTGGTGGAGCCAAGCGGGATCGAACCGCTGACCTCAACACTGCCAGTGTTGCGCTCTCCCAGCTGAGCTATGGCCCCTCAACGGCTGCGTATATTAAGGATCCGCCCTATGGTCGTCAACCATTAAAACGCATTTTTTTTCAATTTCTTGCGTATCCCCTAAAAGCCGCTCACTTCTTCACCAATTCGGTTATCAGACAGCCAGTGCGGCGTACTCTTTCTCCACTTTCTTGGTTTCCTTCTTGGAAAATCCACCCATAACCGTCAGGGCGTGGCGCAAACGGGCACGGGTCATATCCGGTCCCAGCATCGCCATGGAGTCCATAACCGACCAGGAGTTGGGGCTGCCGGCGATGGCCACAAAGATGGAGAACATGAAATCGCCCATCTTGAGATCCATGGCCTTGGCCAGAGCCTTGATGTCCGCAAAGATATTTTCCTTGCTCCAGTGACGCTGGGCTTCCAGCTTCCAGAGGGTGAACTGCAATACCCGCCGGATCTGGGCTTCGTCCAGCTTGTTATGGGCGAAATCTTCCGGACTCAGGTCCAACATTCCGGAGAACATGAACTGGGCCATGGGCGCCACATCAGAGAAGACTTCCGCCCTGCCCTTGATCAGAGGAACCAGAGCTTCAAGGTCATCCCGGTTGAACCACCAGGCGCTCATACGCTCCATGAACTGCTCGTCGGTCAGGTCTTCCCGCAGCCACTGGGCGTTCAGCCAGCGCAGCTTGTCCACATCAAACACCGGCCCACCCAGAGAAACCCGCTGGATATCAAAATTCTCGATCATCTCATCCAGTGAGAACTTCTCCCGCTCGTCGGGCATGGACCAGCCCATACGGCCCAGATAGTTGGTGACCGCTTCCGGCAGGAAGCCCATACGCTCATAGAAGTTGATGCTGGTAGGATTCTTGCGCTTGGACAGCTTGCTCTTGTCCGGGTTGCGCAGCAGCGGCAAGTGGCACAGCTCAGGCATATCCCAGCCGAAATACTCATACAGCAGCTTGTGCTTGGGCGCCGAGTTGATCCATTCCTCACCCCGCAGTACGTGGGTAATTTCCATCAGGTGATCGTCCACCACGTTGGCCAGGTGGTAGGTGGGCATACCGTCGGATTTCAGCAGAATCTGGCAATCCACCTGGGCCCAGTCAATTTCAATGGTGCCCCGGAGCATGTCCTGAATCTCGCACACGCCTTCATCGGGTACCTTCATGCGGATAACATGGGGCTCACCCGCGTCCAGGCGACGCTTGACCTCTTCCTCCGGCAATTCCAGGTCACCCTTGATGCCCGGATTCAGCCCCTTGGCCCGACGCTCCTCACGGATGGCTTCCAGCTCCTCCGGTGTACGGAAGCAATAGAAGGCATGGCCGGCGGTTACCAGATCTTCCGCATACTGACGGTAGGAATCCTTGCGCTCGGACTGGCGATAGGGACCGTGCGGACCACCCACATCAGGGCCTTCGTCCCAGTTCAGACCCAGCCAGCGCAGAGCCTTCAGTATGTCGCGCTCGGATTCGGGGGTACTCCGTACCTGGTCAGTATCCTCAATACGAAGAATGAACTGGCCGCCATGCTGACGGGCAAAACAGAGATTGAACAGGGCCACATAGGCGGTACCAAGATGTGGATCACCGGTGGGTGACGGAGCAATGCGGGTACGTACTGTCATGAAACCTTCCTGAAAAGTCGGCGACCGTTTGTGAAACCCGCATTATACCGGCCCGGAGGCGTTTACGCATGACCGGAGACAGGCAACCCGCGCAAAGCCCCCCCCCTTTGCACAGACAGGCTACATGTGTAATATTATAACATTCCACACAAACCTTTCCCGGATATCATCATTTCATGTTCAAGTTATCTGCTTTCCGTACCGGAACTGCCGCCCTGGCATTAACCGCCCTGTACAGCCTGCCGGCCCAGGCTACCGAAATCGTAACCTCCATCAAACCACTAGAACTGCTGGTCAGGGCTGTAGCCGATGACAGCGTGCAGGTTACCACCCTGGTTCCCCCGGGCGGCAGCCCTCACACCTATACCATGCGCCCTTCCCAGCGCCGGGCGCTGCAGGATGCCGACCTGATTTTCTGGGTGGGACCGGATATGGAAAGCTTTCTGACCAGACTGTTGTCTGGCGACGAGTTTCACCATAAAACCGTTGCACTGGCAGATGACGACGGCGACCACGATGAAGCGGAATCCGGTCATCACGACCATGACGACCACGGCGATGAAGCGGAAGCCGGCCATCACGACCATGATGATCACCAGGATGAAGCGGAATCAGATCATGATGCAGAGCACGGGGAACATGAGCACAAAGCAGACGCCCATGGCCACCACCATGATCACGGTGACGGGGAAGATCCTCACATCTGGGTAGATCCGCTGCTGGCTCTGGATATGGCGCGGGAAATCCATCACCAGCTGTCCGAACTGGAAGGCGCAGACAAGGACCAGCTGGACCGCAACCTCGAAAACTTTGAAGAATCCCTGAAAGCCACCGAGCAGCAGATACGCACAAAACTGGAACCGGCCCACAGGCTCAGCCTGTTCGCCTACCACAGCGCCTTTGTCCGCTTTGCCGAACACTACGGCCTGGAACTGGAAGGTGTGCTCACCCTGAACCCGGAACTGACTCCGGGAGCCCGGCATATTGCCGAAGTACAGGGCCAGCTGCGCAAGGCCGGCCACGCCTGCCTGCTGACTGAACCCCAGTTCAACCGCCAGTGGTGGCAGTCCATTACCCGCGGCCTGGATGTCACCTTCAGTACCTGGGACCCGCTGGCAACGGATATTCCCGTCAGCCGGGACGGTTACATCGAATTCCAGAACAGCATTGCGGATTCCGTACTCGCTTGCCTACCAGAGTAACCACAGGATTACCGGCATAGTCACCATGGCCAGCAGCGTCTGGCCACTGATTATGCCGGCCATCAACGGCGCATCCCCGCCCAGTTGCCGGGCCAGAATATAGGCCGAAGTGGCCGTTGGCAGAGTCGCCAGCATTACCGCTACCTGAACCAGCAGCCCATCCATTCCCAGCAGCCAGGCCAGCCCTGCCGCCATAACCGGAAACGCCAGCAGCTTGAGCACGGAGGACACCAGAAAAGGTACAGATGCGCCTTTCAGCGCCTTCAGCTGCAGCCCGGCCCCCACAGCCATCAACCCCATGGGCAGCGCAAGATTGCTCAGGGGCGCCAGAATACCGGCCAGCAGCGGGTGAAAATCAATCTGAAAAAAGCTCCAGACAACCCCGACAACAGACCCGACAATCAGCGGATTGCTGGCAATGGCCTTGAGCACCGGCCCCAGACGGACCGGTTCCTGACTGGTGGTCAGGGAAAACATCAGAATGCACAGCAGGTTCAGCAGGGGCACCATCACAGCCACCGCAATGGCCGTCAGCGACAGCCCCTCATCCCCCAGCAGCATGCCACCCACAGCCAGGCCCACATAGGAATTGAAGCGAATCGCGCCCTGATAGACTGAGGAGAATACAGCGCCGCTCCAGCGCAGCCACCACTGCACCAGCGCCAGCACCAGAGTCATGGCCAGCAGCATGGCAGAAATCAGAAGGGCAACATCACCATAGGCGGATGGCGGCAAGCGGGCCTGCCCCAGCTTGAACACCAGCATGGCAGGAAACAGCACATAGTAGGTGAAGCGCTCGGCCCTGGGCCAGAAATCCCCACCGGGGAAGTCCAGACGACGGAACACATGACCCAGCATAATCAGAACGAACACAGGCACCAGTGCCTGAACCATCACCGGCATATCCGCAGCTCCTGCAAGAAAGGACACCGGCGGGAGCCTCCCACCGGCCTCGTACATAGGAAACTACACAGGATACCAGACCGGCAATATCACCGTCTCCTAACCCCTATCCAGCCCTCAGTTTTTTCAGGATCTTCCGGACCACCGCTGCCGGTGCAGAACGGGTAACCGGCCACAGAACACGGAACTGGGCGGAAACCGGGCGGTGCAACCGGGGACTCTGAACCTGATCCCACACCGCCTGTGCAATCTGAGCCGGTTCCAGGTTAACCCCGAGACTCGCAAACAGGTTGGATCCGGACCGGTTGTCCCGCACCATACCGGTATCCACAAACGGTGGCATCAGATCTCCCACCCGGATGTCATAGGGCTCCCACTCAATATCCAGGGCTTCGGTCATGGCCCGCACCCCATGCTTGCTGGCGGAATAGGAAGCAAAATCCGGAAT
>JBFHSI010000257.1:0-4247 GCA_041591245.1 Marinobacter sp. | reverse complement strand
AGGCCGGCCAGGGGGCCGTTGTGGATAAAGCCCGGGTCCTTGCGGCCCAGTACCATGGCCACCAGAATGCCGCCCACCATGGCCATCAGGCTGTTGACTGCCACCAGACCACTGATGCCGTCCAGGGTCTGGGCCGACATGACATTGAAGCCGAACCAGCCCACCGTCAGTATCCAGGCGCCCAGGCCCAGGAAGGGAATGTTGGAGGGGGCAAAGGCCACCACCCGGCCATTGCGGTAGCGACCCTGGCGGGCACCCAGCAGCAGGACCGCAGCCAGGGCTATCCAGCCGCCCACGGCATGCACCACAACGGACCCGGCAAAGTCATGGAAAGCGGCACCGAAGCGGGTTTCCAGCCAGCCCTGGAAGCCGTAGTTGCCGTTCCAGGCCAGTCCCTCAAAGAAGGGATACACCAGCCCCACAATCAGCCCGGAGGCGACGAGCATGGGGTAGAACCTGGCACGCTCGGCAATACCGCCAGAGACAATGGCGGGTATGGCGGCGGCGAAGGTCATCAGGAAGAAAAATTTCACCAGCTGGTAACCGCTGTTGGCGGTCAGTTCGGCGGCACTGGCCATGAAGTGGCTGTCGTAGGCAATGTAATAGCCGACAAAGAAATAGGCCACGGCGGATACGCCGAAATCGGTCATGATCTTGACCAGGGCATTGACCTGGTTCTTGTGTCTGACCGTACCCACCTCCAGAAAGGCAAAGCCCGCATGCATGGCCAGCACCATGATGGCGCCGAGCAGAAGGAACAGGGTATTGGCACTTTCGGTCAGGGTTTGTACTGCACTCGTGATGTCCACGGGTTGTTGGCTCCTGATTGGGGCGACCTCTGCGGGTCGTTGATGCATTAATGAAGTGCATGCAAAGCAATATATGTTCCAAAGCGATGCAATTTTATGTGTGGCAGGGATTTGGGGAGAAAGGGCGGGGGCTGGGATCGGATTACGAGGGAATTATTGCACCTGACAGGTGCATATTTCATGCTCATGCACCGGATTGGCCAGGCGGGCGCTTACCAACTGATGTTTTCGTCCGGGGCGGTACCGGAGCGCACATCAATCACCGTAGTGTCGTCCCGGGGCTGGGAGTCGATCAGTTCCTTCAGGCGCAGGTCGTGTTCTTCCATGGGGCCGGACAGATCCACAATGATTTCCACCCGGCGGTTTTTGGCCCGGTTTTCCGGGGAGTCATTGGTGATCCGGGGCGCGGTATCTGCCAGGCCCTTGACTGCGAGCCGGGTGGGTTCCACATCACCGGTGGCCAGCAGCACATTGGCCACGGCTGCGGCCCGGGCGGCGGACAGATCCCAGTTGCTGTAGAAACGGGCGGTACGGATGGGAACATCGTCGGTATGGCCCTCAATGGTCAGTTTGCCGGGAACCGTACCCAGCACTCTGGCCATTTCCAGCAGCAGACTTTCAAATTCCCAGGTGAGTTCCGCCGAGCCGGAGGGGAAGGAGCCCTTCTCTTCAATGCGGATTACGATGCGGTGCTGATCCTGGTCCTTGGCCACATCAATGCGCCCGTCCTCGATGGCATCCTTGAGGATTTCCCGGATGTCCTCGGTGGTGGCCTCCAGGGTTTCCTGCATGGCGGTTTCTGCGGCCTGTTCCGTGGGGCTTTTCAGGGTCTGCAGTTCCGGTTGCTGGTCACTGGTGGTCTGGCGTACTTCTTCCAGAACGGTGGGTTCCGGAGGCGCGGGGGAGAAACTGTCAAAGATGGGGCTGGTGCCCTGGGGAACTTCCAGTACCGGCACATCCCGCTGCACGCCGAAGGCCTTGGACAGTTCTCCGGCAATCTGTTTGAACTTCTGGGCGTCTATTTCGGAGAAGGACAGCAGCAGCACGAAAAAGCACATGAGCAGGGACATCAGATCGGCAAATGTCACCACCCAGGCGGGAATTCCCGGTTTTTCCTCTTCCGGCAGCTCGTCCATGACCTATTCGCCCACCGCTTCCGCTTCCCCGGCCTTGCTGCGCTCCTTGGGCGTCAGGTAGCTGGACAGCAGCTGTTCGATAACCCGGGGGTTGGTACCTTCCTGAATAGCGACGAGGGCGTCGATATAGAGGGACTGCATCCGGGCTTCCTCGGTCATGCGCAGGGACAGCTTGTCGGCAATGGGGGAGGCGATCATGGTGGCCATCATGGCACCATAAAGGGTGGTGAGCAGGGCCACGGCCATGGCCGGACCTATGGATTTCGGGTCTTCCATGTTGGACAGCATCTGTACCAGGCCGATCAGGGTGCCGATCATGCCCATGGCCGGTCCCACATCCGCCAGTGCACTGAAAACCTTGGCTCCGGAGCGGTTATAGTCCAGGGTCATCACCCGCTCCTTGTTGAGCAGCTGCTTGATGGTTTCGGCATTCTGGCCATCCACCAGCATCTGGATACCCTGGGCCAGGAAGGGTGAACTGACTTCCCGGCCTTCGATGCCGAGTACACCTTCCTTGCGGGCAATCTGGGCGACTTCCACCAGTTCCTCGATGCTGGCACGGGTTTCCGGAAGCTTGAACTTGAACACCCGGATGGCGGCGCCAAAGGCTCCGAAAAACTGGGCAAAACTGAATTTCGACAGCACCACCAGCACACTGCCCCCCAGTACGATCAGCAGTGAGGGGCCGTTGATAAAGACATCTGGTGACACACCCAGGATAACGGCTGAGGCGATCAGTGCGAGGGCCCCGAGGAGGCCGATCAGGGTGGCAAAATCCACGTGTTCTCCGAAAGGTGCGGCAATGGGAATGGTTGGACCGAGGTTACCCGCAGATTAGCGGGCAATCAATTCCATTATGTTTCCTTTTGCTGCTCTTGTGTCAGATCCTGCCAGGCCGCGTATCGGTGCAGATCGGATTCCACCATTTTCAGACACAGGGCCACCACCCCGGCGTCGTCCAGAAATCCGAAGGCGAGGATGAAATCCGGAATCACATCCAGCGGGTTAAGCACGTACAGCAAGGCTCCGGCGATAGCGGCGATGCTTTTCCAGGGAACGCTGCGGTAGTTGCCTTTCAGGTAATCCCTGATCATGGAGAACATCAGATGTATGTCAGCACCGAAACGTTTCAGCTTTCCGCTCTTCTTCACTTTGGCCTCAATTGCGCGCTGGCGCTCCAGCAGATTCTCCAGATCGGCGGGGTGTACCTTCTCTGATCCGGTTTTCAGTTGCTTCTCCGCGTCTTTCTCGCTGAACAGCGCCATCGGGCGTTTCCTCTGTCTCATTGTCTGTGGATAAAACGGCCGGGACCGGGTCCCGGCACCGGGGTATTGTCAGCCTGCAAAGATCTTTCTGGCCAGCCCGGCACCGCGCCAGCCCTGGATTGCCAGGGTGGTCACCAGGCCACCGATCATGGCCCCCACCACGCCGCAGGTGAGTATGTCCTGACCGGTCAGATAGAGCCCCGGGATATCGGTTTTCGGTCTGAGCCAGTCCTGCCGGAAACGCTCCGGGGTGTGGTCCAGTCCATACAGCTCGCCGCGGCCGTAGCGGCAGAACCAGGCGGTGGACAGGGGGGTGGAGGTTTCCACATAGTCGATCTTGCCCCGTAACTGGGGCAGCTTTTCGTACACCACTTCCAGAATCCGGTCGGTGAGCCGGGCCTTGAAGGCTTCATAGTCTTCCCCCCGCTTGCCCCAGATGCTGTCTTTCCAGGGCTCGAACTGCTCCCAGGTGGTGGGGGCCACTACCTCGATGGTGGACGTGCCCGGCCAGCGATTCTGGTAATCCGGATCCTTGGCGGCGGGGAAGGAAATGTAGACCACAGGCAGGGGGCTGTGCTCCGGATCTTTCAGGAAATTCTGTACGTTGGCGTCATGGTCCGGACCGGGATACACCCAGAAGTTGGTTCTGGGCAGGCCGTGCTCTGCGGGGGTGCCTTTCAGTCCGATGTACAGCCCGATATGGGGCATGGACTGCTGGATATGTTCACGCCGGCCGGGATAGCCGGTTTTTTCCGCAACCTCCGCAGGCAGCAGCTTCTCGAAGGTGTTGATAACCCCGGCGTTGCTGATCACCAGGGGTGCCCGGATTTCCTCGCCATCGGCCATGCGTACGCCGGTGGCCCGGCCTTTCTCGATCAGTATTTCTGTGACATCGGCGTAGGTGAACACCTCGCCTCCGGACTCCCGGATCACCGGAAGTATGGTGTTGGCAATCTCCGAGGCCCCGCCCACCGGGTAAAAGCCCCCGTACAGGTAGTGCTTGGCGATCAGGGCATGGACCATAAAGCTGGACTGTT
>JBFHSI010000256.1:0-4274 GCA_041591245.1 Marinobacter sp. | reverse complement strand
GGGGGGCGGAAAGCCCGAAGAACTGGGCCATTGCGCCAGGCTGGCAGAGCAATATGGTTTCAATGAGGTCAATCTGAACGTGGGCTGCCCCAGTGACCGGGTACAGAACAACATGATTGGCGCCTGCCTGATGGGCTATCCGGATACCGTAGCGGACTGTGTCCGGGCCATGACCGATGCCACCAGCCTGCCGGTCACCGTCAAACACCGGATCGGTATCAACGGCCGGGAAACCTGGGATCAGCTGTGTGAATTTGTCGAGAAAGTGGCCGCAGCCGGCTGCCGGACCTTTATCGTGCACGCCCGGATCGCCATTCTGGAAGGCCTGAGCCCCAAGGAAAACCGGGACATACCGCCGCTGAAATACGACTGGGTCTACCGTCTCAAGGCCACCTACCCGGAGCTTGAGATCATCATCAATGGCGGCATCCAGACCCTGGCCCAGTGCCAGGAACACCTGCAGTTCACCGATGGCGTGATGGTTGGCCGGGAGGCCTATCACAACCCCTGGCTGCTGGCCTCGGTGGACCGGGAACTGTTCGGCGAGGAGCCCCCGGTAAACAGCCGCCAGGAAGCTCTGCAGGCCATGCTCCCGTTCATCCAGAGTGAACTGGACCGGGGCGTTTACCTGGGCCACATTTCCCGCCACCTGCTGGGACTCTTCCACGGCATTCCCGGAGGCCGGCAATTCCGCCGTCATATCAGCGAAAATGCCCACAAACCGGGTGCCGGTCTTGAGGTAATCCACACGGCTCTGGAAAAAGTCCGGGAGGAACCCGCCCCCGCCATTGCCAAAGCTTAATTGGCCTCATCCCTATTGCTGTCTTGTTCCTGTCAGGGCAGCCCGTTATTGTAAGCCTACAACCCCAGAAACATCCGGGACCGGATGCACCTATAACAGTTAAACCGGGATGACAGGACGAATGACCAGCAAGCTTGAGCAACTGAAAACCATGACCACCGTGGTCGCCGATACCGGTGACATTGACGCCATTGCCCAGTGGCGACCGGAAGATGCCACAACCAACCCTTCCCTGCTGCTGAAAGCTGCTGCCTCCGAGGCCTACCGTCCCATGCTGGAAAAGGCTGTGGCTGAAGCCCATCGTCAGGGTGGCTCCGATGCCGAGCAACTGGCCCTGGCCACAGATACTCTGGCGGTACTGGCCGGACAGGAAATCCTGAACCTGGTACCCGGCGTGGTATCTACCGAAGTGGATGCCCGTCTGTCCTTCGATACCGAAGCCACCCTGAAGCGGGCGCACCGGCTGATTGATCTCTACGATCGCCAGGGTGTGGATACCAGCAGGGTTCTGATCAAGATCGCCTCCACCTGGGAAGGCATCAAGGCCGCCGAGCAGCTGGAAAAGGAAGGCATTCGCTGCAACATGACCCTGCTGTTTTCCTTCATTCAGGCGGTTGCCTGCGCCCAGGCCGGTGCTTTCCTGATTTCCCCCTTCGTCGGGCGGATTCTGGACTGGTATATTGCCAATACCGAGCACACCAGCTTTCCGCCAGAACAGGATCCGGGCGTGATTTCCGTGGCCCGAATCTATAATTACTACAAGTCCAACGGCTTCGATACAGTGGTTATGGGCGCCAGCTTCCGCAACACCGGTGAAATTGAAATGCTGGCCGGCTGTGACCGGCTTACCATCAGCCCGGCACTGCTGCAGGAGCTGCAGGATGATCAGGGCGTTCTGGCCAGACAGCTGTCCCCGGATACCGCCCATTCATCCGACCATCTGGAAACTGTGGATGAAAAGTTGTTCCGCTGGCAGTCCAATGAAGATGCCATGGCGACAGAAAAGCTTGCTGATGGTATCCGCCGCTTTGCTGCGGACCAGATTGAACTGGAAAAACGCGTCCGGGAACTGGCCCGGGCCAGTGCCGCCTGAACACAAAGGAGCCTTGTTATCCGACCATGATTGAGCATCTGAAGAAGCTGTTTGGCGTTCAGGAGTCCCCGAACGCCAGCCCTGACACCCACGATCTGGCCGTGGCCGCCACCGCCCTGATGGTGCAACTGTCCCGGGTTGACCAGGATGAAGATGAACGGGAACTGAAGACCATTGTCGAGTGTGCGGTGAAGAGCCAGCAGGTTTCCCGGGAAGAGGCCGAGGCCATTCTTCAGAATGCCCTTGATCACGCCGACGGCGCGACGTCACTGTACGAATTTACCGGCATTCTGAACGACAATCTGGACCAGGATGCCAAGCAGCAGCTGCTGGAATCCATCTGGCGGGTCGCCTTCGCTGACGGACGTATCGACAAGTACGAAGAACACCTTATTCGCCGCATGGCGGACCTGCTGCATCTTAACCACCGGGAATACGTGCAGGCACGCCACCGGGCCGAAACCGCAGCCTGATACAAGGAGATCGCATGCTAGCCATACTTCATCCCAACACGCCGATGGACAGCGAAGCCTATCGCCAGACCATGCACTACCTTGAGAATCTTCCGGGAGTGTCCCTGCAGGTACACGAAATCCAGGGTGCCAGTCAGCGCCTGACGGAAATCTATCTGCTCGGGGACACCAAAGCCCTGGACCGGGAGGCCATCGACTCCCTGCCGGCGGTAGACCGCACTGTGCGCATATCGGAAGACTACCGGATTCTGGGCCGGCACAAGGACAGTCACCGGCAGGCCGGGTTTCACTACAACGGGGTGGAGTTCAGCCAGTCCAATCTGAATGTGTTTGCCGGACTGTGTGCCGTGGATGTTCCGGAACATGTGGAAATCATGCTGCGGGCTCTGGAAGAGCATGGCCAGGTGTGCACCCGTATGGGCGCCTACAAGCCCCGTACCAACCCCTATTCATTCCAGGGCCACGGCAAGGGCTGCCTGCCCTGGGTGTTCGAAAAGGCCGGCAAGCACGGCATCAAGGTGATTGCCATGGAGATCACCCATGAAAGCCATATCGAGGAAATCGATACCTGCCTGGAAAAACTCGGGCGTCCGACCGGGGTGATGCTGCAGATAGGCACCCGCAACACCCAGAATTTCGAGCTGCTGAAAGCCATCGGTCGCCAGGGTACCTATCCGGCACTGCTGAAACGGGGCTTCGGCATCACTCTGAATGAATCCCTGAACGCGGCAGAATACCTGGCCAGCGAAGGCAATGCCAATGTCATTTTCTGCCTGCGGGGCATGAAAACCGAAGCCGGCCAGCCCCACAGGAACATGGTGGATTTTGCCCATGTACCCGTGGTGAAACGCCTGACCCGTATGCCGGTATGCATTGACCCCTCCCACTCTGTGGGTAGCCGGGAAAAAGCTCCAGACGGCATTCTGGATGTGGCCCACGCCACCGCCCAGGGGGTTGTCGCAGGTGCCAACATGGTTCTGGTGGACTTCCACCCGAAACCGGAAAAAGCCCTGGTGGACGGCCCTCAGGCCCTGCTGATGGAGGAACTTCCGGCCTATCTGGAAGATATCCGCCTATGCCACGAGCTCTGGAAAAAGCGTCAGTCTCTCTATCAACATCCTGACAGCGAAACCAACTAATGATCGTATACGGACACCGGGGTGCCAAGGGCGAAGCTCCGGAAAACACCCTGCCCGGCTTTGCCCACGCCTATCGCCACGGTGTACGTCATTTCGAACTGGACCTGGTACTTTCCAGTGATGGTATCCCGGTACTGGTCCACGACCTGACAGTAAACCGCACCACCGATCACAAGGGCACCGTAGGCAGCCACACCACCCAGCAGCTTGCGGATATGGATGCCCGGGGCAAGGCGTCCCTGTGGCCACAGAAAACCGGTATTCCGGCCCTGGAACAGCTGCTGTCGCTGCCCGGTCTGGCGGACTGGCGAACGCAGGGCGGCCTGACCATGAGCGACTCGCTGGGCGCCCGGTCGCTCAAACGCTTTTTCGACCCGGCCGAGCGCACCTTCAACAATCGATCCATCGCCCTGCAGGCCTTCGCCGCCGGCAACGATCTGCTCTATCTTTCAAACTTCGGGCTCAACCCGCGCGCCGATCACATGCCCAACGTGATCGACACGTTACAGTATTTCGCCGAACAGTATCGGCTCGACTCGTCTTTCGCCGAACGCGTCGACAGCGCGGTGGAGCGGATACTGACCGTAAAGCTGCGCCTGTATGGCGCCTTCGACCCAGCCACGGTCGTGCCGGATCCCGCGCGGCTGTCGATCCTGAACGGCGGCGCCGGTCAGGTGGCCAGCCTGGCCCGGTCGGCGGCGACGCTGATCAGCCCGACGCCGGACGAACTGGCGGCCCGCATCCCGCAGCCGCCGTCGCGCAACGAG
>JBFHSI010000255.1:0-4310 GCA_041591245.1 Marinobacter sp. | reverse complement strand
GAAATTGTGGACCGGGCCAACGCCCTGATCGATCACGAACCCCTGCAGGAAGCCATGAACCTGGCCAAAAATCTGCAGGCGGAATGGAAAGCCATCGGTATTACCCGCCACCGGGAAGACCGCAAACTCTGGCAGGCCTTCCGCAAAGCCTGCGATGAGATTTTTGCCCGCCGCGACAGCCAGCGCAATGAACAGCAAGAGGCTACCCGCGCAGCCGATGCGCAAGCCGGCGCAATTCTGCAGGAAACTGCTGCACTGGGTTCCGATTCGGCAGCGGATGCCCTGACAGAAGCCGTTGCCCGCCTGCAGGCACTGGATACCGGCGCCCTGTCTGCCGCCAGAAAGCAGGAAATTCAGAGCGATATTCAACGGCTGCGCAAGGCTCTGGACAGCCAGCGCCTGCAACAGAACATCAGCTCCTGGCAATCGCTGGTCATGGCCCGGGCTGAAAACCCGGTATCTCCGGATGAGCTGCCCGAACACTGGCCGAAGCTGGTTGCAGACCTGCAGCTTGCGGACCCCCAGGAACTGGTCATCCGGGCAGAGATCCTGGGGGAAGTCGAATCCCCGGAATCGGATCGGCAGCGCCGGATGGAAATTCAGGTGCAGCGCCTGGCCCAGGGCATGGGCGCCCAGGAAAAGACCGGCGACCGCCTAAGCGAGCTGGAGAAACTGGTGGCTCACTGGTGCCTGAAGAGCCCGAACGAGGCCCTGGACAAGGCACTGGCGGAACGCCTGACCCAGGTACTGGGTGCAGTCGCTCCGGCATAACCGGTCATCCCACCCGGAAAATCCCTGACAGTTGACGCAACTGCCAGGGATTTTTTTTTCGGCCTCACGGGCACCCATCAAACCATTACCGCCCCCACCAAGGCTTTGCCCCGGTCATTACGGACGCGCATTCTGCCTCCTGAGCTATTTCGCCAATACGATTGGCAGCCCTCGTCATTACCTGAAGGTCCTGCCGCCAGCTATGGTTAGAGCCATGGAGCCAGTTACCCTCAACAACAATGAACAGAAATGACCAGAGGACAAGCAATGACCAATGAGGCCTATATCTTCGACGCCGTACGCACCCCCAGAGGGCGCGGAAAAAAGGACGGCGCCCTGCACAGTGTAAAACCCATCACACTGCTGACCACCGTGCTCCGGGCACTGCAGGAAAGAAACCAGCTGGATACGGCCCAGGTTGATGACATTGTCATGGGCTGTGTCACAGCCGTGGGCGACCAGGGCGCAGACATTGCAAAAACCGCAGCCCTGGCGGCGGACTGGAACGACAGTGTGGCCGGGGTCACCCTGAACCGGTTCTGCGCCTCCGGACTGGAAGCGGTCAATCTGGCGGCCATGAAGGTACGCTCCGGCTGGGAAGACCTGGTGGTGGCCGGAGGTGTGGAAAGCATGTCCCGGATTCCCATGGGGTCTGACGGCGGTGCCTGGGCCACAGACCCTGAAACCAATATGCATACCGGCTTCATGCCCCAGGGGATCGGCGCCGACCTGATCGCAACCCTGGAAGGCTTCAGTCGGGAAGATGTGGACGCTTTTGCCGTCCGCTCCCAGCAGAAAGCCGCCAATGCCTGGAAGAACGGCTATTTTTCCCGGTCCATAGTGCCGGTCACCGACCAGAACGGCGTGGTCATTCTGGACCGTGACGAGCATATTCGCGAAGACACCAGCCTTGCCTCCCTGTCCGCCCTCAAACCCTCCTTCCAGATGATGGGAGAAATGGGTTTTGATGGCGTGGCCCGGGAAAAATACCACTATGTAGAGACCATCAACCATGTACACCATGCCGGCAACTCCTCTGGCATTGTCGACGGCGCCACCGCCGTGCTGGTTGGCAGCAAAGCCAAAGGGCTGGCTCTGGGGCTGAAACCCCGCGCCCGCATTGTCGCCACGGCGGTTATTGGCACAGATCCCACCATCATGCTGACAGGCCCAGGCCCGGCCGCCCGCAAGGCCCTGGAAAAAGCCGGCCTGAGTGCGGACCAGATTGACCTGTTTGAGGTCAACGAAGCCTTCGCCTCGGTGGTGATGCGCTTCCAGAGGGAACTGTCGGTACCTGACGAAAAAGTGAACGTGAACGGCGGTGCTATCGCCATGGGCCACCCTCTGGGTGCCACCGGTGCCATGATTCTCGGCACGCTTATGGACGAGCTGGAACGCCGTGACTTGCGTTACGGTCTGGCCACCCTGTGTGTCGGCGGCGGCATGGGTATTGCCACCATTATCGAACGGGTCTGACCCCCACTTTTTCTGCAAGGAGAACCTTTATGAGTGCCATTCGCTATGACCTGGGGCCAGACCGGATTCTGACCCTGACCATTGACATGCCCGGCCAGTCCGCCAACACCATGAATGCCGACTTCCGGGAATCCCTGAGCGCGACAGTTGCCCGCATCCGCGAGGATCTGGACGGCCTTCAGGGCATTATCATCACCTCCGCCAAGAAGACGTTTTTCGCCGGGGGCGATCTGAATGAACTGCACCGGGTAACCCGCGAGGACGCCGACACCTTCGAAGCCATGGTCAACGCTCTGAAAGCCGACATGCGCTTTCTGGAAACCACCGGCAAACCGTTAGTTGCCGCCATTAACGGCACAGCCCTGGGGGGCGGCCTGGAAATTGCCCTGGCCTGCCATCACCGGATTGCCCTCAATGACGACAGCCTGCGCTTCGGGCTGCCTGAAGTGACCCTCGGTCTGCTGCCCGGTGGTGGCGGAACCCAGAGATTGCCAAGAATGATCGGCCTGGAAGCGGCCTTCCCCTATCTGATGGAGGGACGCAAGGTGGGCCCGGCGGCCGCATTGAAAGCCGGTATCATCGATGAACTGGCGGATTCGGCAGAAGACATGATGACCCGGGCCAGAGCCTTTATTGCCGCCAACCCTGCCTGCCGCCAGCCCTGGGACCAGAAAGGCTTCCGCTTCCCCGGCGGCAGTCCCCAGCATCCTGCCATGGCCCAGAAGCTGGCCATAGCCCCGGCCATGCTGCGCCAGAAAACCCGTGGCTGCTACCCCGCACCGGAACGGATCCTGGCTGCGGCGGTGGAAGGCGCCCAGGTGGACTTTGACAACGGCAGCCTGATTGAAACCCGCTATTTCGCAGAACTGGTCACCGGTCAGGTAGCCAAGAACATGACCGGCACTTTCTGGTTCCACCTCAATGCCATCAAGGCTGGAGGCAGCCGCCCCGAGGGCGTCCCCAGGGAAACCTTCAGCAAAGTGGGTGTGCTGGGTGCAGGCATGATGGGAGCCGGTATCGCCTATGCCACCGCCACCCGCGGTATCGAGGTGGTACTCAAGGATGTGTCCACGGAAAACGCAGACAAAGGCAAGGACTACTCCCGCAGTCTGCTGGACAAGAAAGTGCGCCGTGGGCGCATGTCCGAGTCTGACAGGGATGCCATCCTTGAACGGATAACCGCAACCGATTCCGCCGCAGAGCTTCAGGACTGCGACCTGATCATCGAAGCCGTGTTCGAGGACAGTGATCTGAAAGCCCGGGTCACCCAGGAATCCGAACCCAGGCTTGCCAGTAACGGCATCTTTGCCTCCAACACCTCAACCATCCCCATTACCCAGCTGGCCAGGGCTTCCGGCCGGCCAGGCAACTTCATCGGTTTGCACTTCTTCTCCCCCGTGGACAAGATGCAACTGGTGGAAATCATTGTGGGCGAACAGACCTCGGATGAAACCCTGGCCAGATCCTTCGACTACGTGCAGCAGATTGGCAAGATCCCCATTGTGGTCAATGACAGCCGGGGATTCTTCACCTCGCGGGTATTCGGCACTTTCGTCAATGAAGGTATCTGCATGCTGGCAGAGGGCATACATCCCTCCAGTATCGAAAACGCCGGGCTGCTTTCCGGTATGCCGGTAGGACCACTGGCCATCTCGGATGAAGTCAGCATGACCCTGATGCAGCACATCCGGGATCAGAGCAAAAAGGATACTGAAGCTGCCGGCGGCACCTGGGTTCCCCACCCGGCAGAAGCCATTATCGACCAGATGGTCAATGAGCACGGACGCAAGGGCAAGGCGGCTGGCGCAGGCTTCTACGAGTACCCGGGCAAAGGCAAGAAACACCTGTGGCCAGGGCTGGAGCAGCTGTATGTCAACAGGGAGCAGGCCCGGAATGTCCCGCTGCAGGACCTGAAAGACCGCATCCTGTTCATCCAGGCCCTAGAAACCGTGCGTTGTCTGGAGGAAGGAGTTCTGCGTACAGTGGCGGATGCCAACGTGGGCAGTATTTTCGGCATTGGCTACGCACCCTGGACCGGCGGCGCCATTCAGTTCATCAACCAG
>JBFHSI010000254.1:0-4385 GCA_041591245.1 Marinobacter sp. | reverse complement strand
TGATGGCATCCACATCGGCAATACCTGAACTGGCAGCAAGCATGTAGACGCCGGTATCCCCGAGCCAGTTTCTGAGGAATTCCCCCAGCAGCAGGATAGCGGTAAGCAGGGCACCGAACACCAGGGCTGAGGACAGATCCAGGGGGTTCTGGCTGAGACTGGGCTGGCTTACCTGGGGCTGGTGGGTGTGGTGTTTCCAGATAAAAATGGCGGGCACATAGAGCATGATGGTCATGGTGATGACCGGCCACAGCAGGCTGCCCAGCAGATCCCGGTTAATGATAAAGCAGTACACCAGTATGCGGGGGAACATGGTGCCGCAGGCTATGAGTATGCCGGTGGCGAACTGGGGGCTGAGTTGCGGGTTCTGGGCGGACTGCCGGGCAAAATGCAGGGTCAGGGCGGTGGAGGAGCTGAGCCCGGCAAACAGGCTGGTGAAAAGAATGCCGCGACGGGTGCCGGCAACCCGGATGGCAAAGTAGCCGACGAAGGAAATGGAGGCAATCATCACCACCATCCACCAGATTTCCCGGGGATTGAGCACGCCGCCGGGGCCCATTTTCTCGTTTGGCAGCAGGGGCAGCATGACCACGGAAATCAGCAGCAGTTTCAGGGCTGCATCCAGTTCGTGTTCCTTGAGCCGGTAGATCCAGCCGTGAATTTCTTCCTTGTTGTCCAGAATGATGGCGGTCACAACGGCAGAGGTGGTAGCGACCACCGGGTCCACGGCCACGGCGACGGCGCCGAAGCAGAAGGTGAGGATCAGGCCGATCATGCCGGTGATGCTGAAGTTGCGGATGTGTTCCAGGCGCTCGTTGAAGGACACCACGCCCATCACCACCACACTGGCCAGGAGCACCGGAAAGGCCCAGGGGGTAATGGTGTCGGCAAGAACCGCAGAAATACCCCCTAGCAATCCCACCAGGGAAAAGGTGCGGATGCCGGCAATGCGTTCGCCGGATTTCTGGTCCCGGGCATCCCAGCCACGTTCCAGGCCGATGATGGCACCCAGCAGCAGGGCCACCGCAAGCCGGAGGGTGGTCTGGTTGGTAATTACAAATTCGGCGGCGACATTGTTCATGAAAACGGAAACTTCCGACGGTGGCGGGACTTGTCTGCTGAATTGTAGCCTGTCATCAGGATGTCAGGGTATACGGGGATCATCCTTTCCTTACTTGCCGGAGGGGAATCTGGTAAGCTTCGCGGCCCTGTTTGCAAGCCCTTTTGATCAATGCTCGCCGGAATTCCGTGAAGGCCCGTCCTGTCTGGTATTTGTTCCTGTTTTCCTGTCAGGTCCGCTGTGGTTTCCGGCAGCTTTGCTCGTGTTTTATCAATGATGGAATTCTACATGGTTAATACCCTGAAAAACCAATGGTTATCCAATGTCCGGGGGGATCTGCTCGCCGGTATCGTGGTGGCGCTGGCGCTGATTCCAGAGGCCATCGCCTTCTCGATCATTGCCGGGGTTGACCCGAAAGTCGGGTTGTACGCGTCCTTCTGTATCGCCGTGATTATCGCCTTTGTGGGTGGCCGGCCGGGAATGATTTCCGCAGCAACCGCCGCCATGGCGGTACTGATGGTGACTCTGGTAAAAGAGCACGGCCTGCAGTATCTGCTGGCGGCCACTATTCTCACCGGGGTGTTTCAGGTCATTGCCGGCTACCTCAAGCTGGGCAGCCTGATGCGCTTTGTGTCCCGTTCGGTGGTCACCGGGTTTGTCAATGCCCTGGCTATTCTTATCTTTATGGCCCAGTTGCCGGAACTGACCAATGTCACCTGGCATGTGTATGCCATGACCGCTGCCGGTCTGGGCATTATCTACCTGTTCCCTCTGGTGCCGGTAGTGGGCAAGCTGCTGCCGTCCCCGCTGGTGTGCATTGTGGTGTTGACAGTGGTTGCCGTGGTGCTGGGCCTGGATATCCGTACTGTGGGAGATATGGGTGAACTGCCGGATACCCTGCCGGTATTCCTGTGGCCGGAAGTCCCCTTGAACCTGGAAACCCTGATGATCATCCTGCCTTATTCCCTGCCCATGGCTGTAGTGGGCCTGCTGGAATCCATGATGACCGCCACCATTGTTGATGACCTCACCGATACCGACAGTGACCGCAACCGGGAGTGTAAAGGGCAGGGCATTGCCAATATCGGTTCCGGCCTGATTGGTGGCATGGCGGGCTGCGCCATGATTGGTCAGTCCATTATCAACGTGAAGTCCGGTGGCCGGACTCGCCTGTCCACCCTGACGGCAGGTGTGTTCCTGCTGATCATGGTGCTGGTTCTGGACAGCGTACTGGTGCGGATTCCCATGGCGGCCCTGGTGGCGGTGATGATCATGGTCTCCATTGGTACCTTCTCCTGGGAGTCCATCCGCAACCTCAAGGAATATCCGCTGTCCACCAACATCGTCATGCTGGTGACTGTGATTGTGGTTGTGGCCACCCACAACCTGGCTCTGGGTGTGTTTGCCGGGGTGCTGCTGGCAGCGCTCTTCTTTGCCAACAAGGTGGGCCATTATATGCTGGTGACTTCGGAACTGGACGAGCAGAGCAATACCCGTACCTATACTGTGGTGGGCCAGGTGTTCTTCAGCTCTTCGGAAAAACTGCTGCAGTCCTTTGATTTCCGCGAAGCAGTGGATAATGTGGTCATTGACCTGAGCCGAGCCCACTTCTGGGATATTACTGCGGTGGGTGCCCTGGACAAGGCGGTAATCAAGTTCCGCCGGGAAGGGGCGGATGTGAATGTGATTGGCCTGAACGAGGCCAGCGCGACAATCGTTGACCGCTTTGGGGTTCATGACAAGCCGGAAGCCGTTGACCAGCTGATGGGGCACTGACATGACTCAGACCAGGGAAACCGGAAACGATAACGGTCAGAATAACAAACACAATAATCCGTCAAGTGAGGTTGAGATGTTGCGAGTAGTGGCCTGTATCGATGCTTCCCGGGCGGCTCCCGCTGTGTGTGACTACGCAGCCTGGGCCAGCCTGCACATGGAAACACCCATGACATTGCTGCACGTTCTGGACGAGGAACGCTACCCGGCAGAACCGGACCTGGACGGCAGTATCGGTCTGGGCAGCCGGGAACAGCTGCTGGACGAACTGGCGGAACTGGATCGCAGACGGGCCAAACTGGCCCTGGAACATGGTCACAACATGCTGCAGGAGGCAGAGCGGCGGGTCCGCGAAGCCGGCGTTACCGATGTACTCCGGCGCCAGCGCCATGGCGACCTGACCGAATCCCTGCTGTCCCTGGAAGCCCAGACCCGACTGCTGGTCATGGGGCTGCATGGTGAAGCCAGCTCTGAAGGCGAATCCCGCATTGGCAGCCAGCTGGAAACCGTGATCCGCAGTATGCACCGGCCTATTCTTCTGGTTCCCGATGAGTTCCGCACACCCCGCAGCGCCATGCTCGCGTTCGATGGCAGCGCCACCGCATTCAAGGGCGTGGAACTGCTGGCGGGCAGCCCGGTGCTCAAGGGCATGCCCCTGCATCTGGTGATGGTGGGCGCGGACACGGGCGACCGCTGGGAACAGCTGAAAACTGCAGAGAAAATGCTGGCGCCCATGGGGGCGGAAATTACCCTGGCCATCCGTGCAGGGGAAGTGGAGGATGCCCTGCACGCCTATCAGGATGAGCACGACATCGATATTCTGGTCATGGGAGCCTATGGCCATTCCCGCATCCGCCAGTTCCTGGTGGGCAGCACCACAACCACCATGCTGGAAACCGCCGAGCGGCCTCTGGTTATTCTTCGATAGGATTCAGGCTTTGCATAGACCGGTCTGGCTGGAAAGAATGCTGTTGCGGGCGCTGTGCGCCCTGATCCTTTCCGTTGCACTGGCCGGTTGTGCAGGGAGTGTTCAGCCCGTGTCTCACGGGCCAGCCATCCCCGTGGTGGCCGAGCCGGATGACTTTCTGCAGGGCCAGAGCCAGGCCTGGGCGGCGACCGGGTTGCCGCGGGTAACCCTGTTAAATACCGGGCAGAAGGCCCTACTGACCCGGGCGGCACTGATTGAAACCGCCAATCAGCGAATTGATGCCCAGTACTATATCTGGAATGACGATACTTCTGGCCGCTATCTTGCCAGCCGACTGCTGGCGGCGGCGGAACGCGGTGTTGTGGTCCGTCTGCTGCTGGATGACATCAATATTACCGGCAAGGAATCCCTGTTCGCGCAGCTGGATGCCCATCCCAATATTCATGTTCGTATCTTCAACCCCGTCAGTGCCCGGGAAGGCTTTGGCCAGTGGCTGTCGTTTATCACCGACTTCGACCGGATCAACCGGCGCATGCACAACAAGACCTTTGTGGTGGATGGACTTGTGGGCATTGCCGGCGGCCGCAACATCGGCGATGAGTACTTCGACCAGCATCCGAC
>JBFHSI010000253.1:0-4503 GCA_041591245.1 Marinobacter sp. | reverse complement strand
TAGCCGATTTCCCGGGCCGCCAGAATACCTTCCTCGTGGCTGCGCACGGTGGCGTTCTGGGGCTGTTTCAGACCCAGGCGCACAATCATCTGCTGGAACCGCTCCCGGTCTTCAGCCCGGTCAATGGCATCCGGACTGGTGCCGATAATGGGCACTCCGGCAGCTTCCAGGCCCCGGGCCAGCTTCAGAGGCGTCTGGCCACCGTACTGGACAATCACCCCTTTGGGTTTCTCCACGGCGACGATTTCCAGCACGTCTTCCAGGGTAATGGGCTCGAAATACAGGCGGTCGGAGGTATCAAAGTCGGTGGATACGGTTTCCGGGTTACAGTTGATCATGATGGTTTCATAACCATCCTCACGCATGGCCAGAGCCGCATGTACGCAACAGTAATCGAATTCAATACCCTGACCGATACGGTTCGGACCACCGCCGATGACCACAATCTTTTCCCGGTCAGTGGGCTCGGCTTCGCACTCTTCCTCGTAGGTGGAGTACATATAAGCCGTATCCGATGCAAATTCCGCAGCACAGGTATCCACCCGCTTGTACACCGGGCGCACATCCAGATCATGGCGCAGCTTGCGCAGGCTCACCTCGGAAATACCCAGGAGGTGGGCCAGGCGGGTATCGGAGAAGCCCTTGCGCTTGAGCCGGAACAGGGTCGCCCGGTCAATATCCGCCTTGCCGGCAGAGCGCAGAGCTTCTTCTTCCCGGATCAGATCCTCGATCTGCACCAGGTACCAGGGGTCCACCCTGGTGTGCTGGAACACATCATCCACAGTCATGCCGGCGCGGAAGGCGTCACCAATAAACCAGATACGCTCGGCGCCGGGCACATTCAGCTCCCGGGTCAGGGTTTCCCGGGAATTCTCGGAATCCAGATCTTCCAGCTGCTCATTGAAACCATCGGCACCCACTTCCAGGCCCCGCAGCGCTTTCTGCAGGGACTCCTGGAACGTCCGGCCAATGGCCATAACCTCACCCACAGACTTCATCTGGGTGGTCAGGCGGGCATCGGCCTGGGGGAATTTTTCAAAGGTGAACCGGGGAATCTTGGTAACCACATAGTCGATGCTGGGCTCGAACGAAGCCGGGGTAATTCCACCGGTGATCTCGTTGCGCAGCTCGTCCAGGGTATAACCCACCGCCAGCTTGGCGGCCACCTTGGCAATCGGGAAACCGGTGGCTTTCGAGGCCAGCGCCGATGACCGGGACACCCGGGGATTCATTTCAATGACCACCATACGGCCGGTATCCGGATTGATACCGAACTGCACGTTGGAACCACCGGTTTCGACACCAATCTCCCGCAGCACCGCCAGAGATGCATTCCGCATCAGCTGGTATTCCTTGTCGGTGAGGGTCTGGGCCGGAGCCTCAGTGATGGAATCACCGGTGTGCACACCCATGGCGTCGAAGTTTTCAATGGAACAGACGATGATGCAGTTATCCGCCTTGTCGCGGACCACTTCCATCTCGTATTCCTTCCAGCCGATCAGGGACTCATCGATCAGCAGCTCTTTGGTGGGCGACAGGTCCAGGCCCCGGGTACAGATTTCTTCGAACTCATCCGGGTTGTAGGCAATGCCGCCACCGGAGCCACCCATGGTGAAGGATGGCCGGATAATGCACGGGAAGCCGATATCTTCGGCCACCTTCCAGGCTTCTTCCATGGAATGGGCGATGGCAGACCTGGGGCATTCCAGACCTATGGCCTTCATGGCCTGGTCGAAACGGTTCCGGTCTTCCGCCTTGTCGATGGTGTCGGCATTGGCGCCGATCATTTCCACCCCGTGCTCTTCCAGTACGCCGTATTTTTCCAGATCCAGCGCACAGTTGAGTGCAGTCTGACCACCCATGGTGGGCAGCAGGGCATCCGGCTTTTCTTTCTCGATGATCTTGGCAACGGTTTTCCAGGTGATGGGCTCGATGTAGGTGGCATCGGCCATAGCCGGGTCCGTCATGATGGTCGCCGGGTTGGAGTTGACCAGAATAACCCGGTAACCCTCTTCCCGCAGAGCCTTGCACGCCTGGGCTCCGGAGTAGTCAAACTCGCACGCCTGTCCGATCACGATGGGGCCAGCCCCCAGGATCAGAATACTTTGAATATCGGTACGCTTTGGCATGTCTTGGTAAACCTGTCAGCAACTTTAGAATTCTTGCAGCGCAATATGCGGCGCCTGTGTGTCCCGGGCACTCCGTCCGGGAAACCGCACTCAGGCAGTGCGGACTTCCATCAACCGTATAAACTCATCGAACAGAGGGGCCACGTCATGGGGACCTGGGCTGGCCTCGGGGTGTCCCTGAAAGCTGAAAGCCGGCTTGTCGGTACGGCGGATACCCTGAAGGGTTCCGTCAAACAGCGACTTGTGGGTTGCCTCCAGAGAATCGGGCAGTGAGGTTTCATCGACCGCAAAGCCGTGGTTCTGACTGGTAATCATCACGGTACCGTTTGCCAGGTCCTGCACAGGGTGGTTGGCGCCGTGATGGCCATGACCCATTTTTACGGTCCTGGCGCCACTGGCCAGGGCCAGCAACTGATGCCCCAGGCAGATGCCGAATACCGGAATGTCTGTTTCCAGAACCTCCCGGATTGCCTGAATGGCGTAGTCGCAGGGCTCGGGATCCCCCGGGCCGTTGGACAGAAACACGCCGTCCGGATTCATGGCCAGCACTTCACTGGCCGGAGTCTGTGCCGGCACCACGGTCACCTCACACCCGCGGGAAGCCAGCATGCGCAGGATGTTGAACTTGACGCCATAATCCCAGGCCACCACCCGGAACCGGGACTCTGCAGGCTCATCATAGCCCTGCCCCAGGGTCCATTCACCCTGACGCCACTCCCAGGGCTTGTCGCAGGTCACTTCCTTCGCCAGATCCATACCCTTCAGGCCAGGAAATGCCTTAGCCAGTTCCAGCGCCCGTTCGGCGGAGGCATCGGCGCCGGCAACAATAGCGCCATTCTGGGAGCCCTTGTCACGCAGAATCCGTGTCAGCCTGCGGGTATCTATATCAGCGATCCCGACCACATTGCTGTCGCGCAGATAGTCTTCCAGAGAACCCTGGCTGCGCCAGTTACTGGCCACCAGAGGCAGGTCGCGGATGATCAGACCAGCAGCCTGAATCCGGTCTGATTCAACGTCTTCCTCATTAACCCCGGTATTCCCGATATGGGGATAGGTCAGGGTCACGAGCTGGCGGGAGTAGGACGGGTCTGTCAGGATTTCCTGATAACCAGTCATAGCGGTATTGAACACCACTTCGCCACTGGTTTCTCCATCAGCGCCAATGGCGGTGCCGTAGAACAGGCTTCCATCTGCGAGTGCAAGGATTGCGGGTGTACTCAAGGCTTGTATCCTCATCGAGTGGCGTATCGGTTCGTCACGAACAGGAACGCAAGCGCAAATTCAGGTCGCAAAAAAGCGAGAGGGAGTAAAAACTCCGTCCCGCTTTATTTGTCCGGGAACGGGCTTTGTTCCCTGGGCGCTGTCAAAGCTACGCTTGGTGCAGTTAAACCGCCCTATTGTAAGAAATAAGCGGCTTTATGTCCATCCAAATTACATCTCCGCCCCGGGGGCCGGAGACTCATGGACCACAGCCCCGCTATTTCTTCAGCGACAGCACATCCTGCATATCGTACAGGCCGGCCGGCTTGTCCCGGAGCCAGAGCGCTGCACGCATGGCTCCCTTGGCGAAAGTCATCCGGCTGCTGGCCTTGTGGGTAATTTCCACCCGCTCGCCTTCCGTTGCGAAAAGCACGGTATGATCCCCCACCACATCACCGGCCCGAATGGTTTCAAAGCCGATTTCCTTGCGGGTGCGTTCACCGGTAAAACCCTCACGGCCATACACGGCACATTCTTTCAGATCCCGCCCCAGGGCAGCGGCAACCTCTTCCCCCATGCGCAGGGCAGTTCCGGAAGGCGCATCCTTCTTGTGCCGGTGATGGGCCTCGATGATTTCAATATCGTAATCATCACCAAGGGTTGCCGCAGCGGTTCGCAGAAGATTCAGAACCACATTCACGCCCACGCTCATATTCGGTGCAAAGACAATCGGCGTGGCCTCTGCCGCCAGCGCCAGCTGCTGTTTTTCCTCATCGGACATTCCGGTGGTTCCGATAACCAGCATTTTGCCGTTGGCCTTACAGAACTCTGCATTCTCCAGAGTCAGGTCCGGAAAGGTGAAATCCACCAGCACATCGAAGTCATCTTTCACATCGGCCAGGCTACCGGCCAGCGCAACGCCGGTTTTGCCGATACCCGACAATTCACCGGCATCGGCACCAATCAGACTGCTGCCGGGTTCGACAACAGCCGCCCCCAGCTCCAGCCCTTCGGTGCCATCAACCGCCTCGATCAGAACCTTACCCATGCGCCCGGCGGCGCCAATGATCGCTACCCTCATGCCCTTCTACCTTTTATCGCCCGGTACTCAGAATTTCATCTCGTCGAAGAATTTTTTCACTCCCTCAAACCAGGAAGTCTTCTTCGGAGCATG
>JBFHSI010000252.1:0-4519 GCA_041591245.1 Marinobacter sp. | reverse complement strand
TCCCCGGATCTGCTGATAACAGGAATCGGGCCGGTCGGGGGCTGGCCCGGAGCCTCCGGCGGAAGGGCCGGATTTTTTTCAGCCACAAAAAAACCGGGCATGAGGCCCGGCAGAGTGGGGTAAAAAGCGGGGTTTACTCAGCTCATCATCCAGAGTCCACTGGCGGCAATGGCAGCACCGGCGCTGCGGACCAGCAGCGGGAGGCGGCTCAGTTTCTGTGCCAGCAGGGCCCCGCCAATGTGCAGGCCTGCGCTGGTAGCCATGAAGCCGGCGGCAAAGGCCATCAGGGCTCCACTGGCTTCGGCGCCATGGGCAAAGCCATGAAACAGGGCGAAGCCGGCACTGAGAGCCATGGCCACAGAAGCCGGCATACGGGCAGCGGTGGTGATCACAATACCCAGAAGCAGAACGGACAGGGCGATACCGCCTTCAACCAGCGGCAGCTGGAAGCCGGTCTGGGCCAGGCCGAAACCGCCCAACAAGGCGACCAGGAAAACGCCGGGCAATGCCAGTTGCATACGACCTTTCTGCATGCCCGCCCAGATACCTATGGCAACCATGGCCAGCAGGTGATCTGCCCCCAGCATCGGGTGTACCAGTCCGGCACCGAGGCCGGTGCCCGTCAGCGGGTGTGCAAGGGCAATTCCGGGGCTGATGCCCAGGATTCCGAGGGTGGTCAATGCAAGGACATGTCGTTTCATATCAGCATCCTGTTCGACTGTTGTAGTGATACTTGGGATCGGTAAATGGCGCTACATCCCTTTGCAGCGCGGTAACCATAACGGTTATAAAGCAAAAGCAGTGCCACAGGGGTGGAGAAATCCGGGATGCCGCCGGTCACTTCGGCACGGTCGATGCGTGTTGGTTTGCAGCAGTCGCTTTCGGCGCCTCAGGACGGCAAGTTGCTTTGCAGCCGGGTCGTAAACTGGAAAGTTGCTTCACGGCTTGGCCTGAGGGCCGGGGATCGTTAGGCTTAAACCTTCAGGGCAGAGTGCATGACGATGTCAGAACAACAGACACCCAAAGGCCAGGTGGAAGGCCTGGCGACCGACGAGGCCTGGGTCAGCGTTATCCGGAAAATGGATGAGGCTTACGCAGACCTGGTCCGTTATCAGGTTCAGGTGGAAGAACAGAACGCCGCGCTGGAAGAAGCCCATAACTTTTTCGACAGTGTCCAGGCGGCCATGAGCGATGTGCTTATCGCCTGTGACCACGAAGGTCGCATCCAGCAGGTCAACCGTGCCTTTGAGGAACTCAGTGGCCGTACCCAGGAGTCTTTGCTGGGGCAGCCCATGGAAAGCCTGTGCAGTGGTGAAAGCAGAAAACAGCTGCTGGATTGTCTGCACCGGGTACGTACCGAGCCGGTTCGGGATAAAGAAATCAGCATCGACGGAATTGACGGGCCGGTTCCCCTGGCACTGAACTGCTCCCCCAGGTTCAATCACCGGGGCCGTCTGGTGGGCATTGTGGTGGCGGGCCGTCCCCTTGGTGAACTGCAGCGGGCGTTCAATGAACTGAACCAGACCCATGCGGAACTCAAGCGTGCCCAGGAACAGCTGATCCAGGCGGAAAAGATGGCTTCACTGGGCCGTCTGGTGGCGGGTGTAGCCCATGAACTGAATAACCCCATCAGTTTTGTGTACGGCAATATGCACGCTCTGCAGCGCTATACCCGGCGGCTGGTGGAATATTTTGATCTGGTCCAGTCCGGGGCCAGTCGGGAGGAGTTGCGGGAGCTGCGGGAGCGCCTGCGCCTGGACAAGGTGATTGCGGATCTGGACTCCCTGGTGGAGGGCACCATGGAGGGGGCGGACCGGGTCCGGGAAATCGTTCACGACCTGCGCCAGTTTTCCTCCACCCAGAGCAGCGAAAAGGCCCCCTTCGACCTTGTCCATGTGGCCCGTTCTGCGCTTCACTGGATCGTCAAGGAAAGCAAGGTGGCCATTCAGGTGGATGACCAGCTGCCGGAACACCTGCCCGCATCCGGACACTCGGGGCAGATTCATCAGGTGCTGGTGAATCTGATTCAGAACGCGGCGGATGCCGTGGCCACTCAGCCCGCGCCGGCTCTGGAGCTGACCGCTGGCAGTGAGCAAGGGTTTATCTGGATGGAGATTGCGGATAATGGCACGGGGGTTCCGGATGAGCATCTGGCCCAGCTGTTTGATCCGTTTTTCACCACCAAACCGGCCGGTCAGGGGACCGGGCTGGGGTTGTCCATCAGTTACGGTATTGTCAACGAACATGGAGGCACCCTGATGATAGAAAACCGGCCGGAAGGCGGTGCCCGCGCGCGCCTGACTCTGCCCAGTACCCAGGAGGAAGGGCATGGCTAATCTGCTCTGGCTGCAGTCCGGCGGCTGCGGTGGCTGCTCCATGTCACTGCTGGGGGCCGAAGGCCCGGATCTGCTGGCAACCCTGGAAACTGCAGGTATTGATCTGCTCTGGCATCCGTCTTTGAGCGAGCGCAGCGGCTCCGAGGTTCGGGCGCTTTTGCAGAGCATTGTCGATGGTGAAACCGAACTGGACATGCTGTGCGTGGAAGGCTCCATGATGTGCGGTCCCAATGGCACAGGGCGCTTCCATCTGCTTGGTGGCACCGGCATTCCCATGATTCAGTGGGTGGAAAAACTGGCCCGGCGCGCCCGTTACACTCTGGCCATAGGTTCCTGTGCTGCCTTTGGCGGAATTACCAGCGCCGGGGACAATAAGGGCGAAGCCACCGGTCTGCAGTTTGAGGGGGAACTTCGGGGCGGTCTGCTGGGCAGCGATTACCGCTCCGGCGCCGACCTTCCGGTGGTCAATGTGGCTGGTTGCCCGGTGCACCCGAACTGGGTGACGGAAACCCTGATCGAACTGGCCCTGGGGGAGGGCGCACCGGAACGTCTGGACACCTTTTCCCGGCCGCGGCTGTATGCGGACCAGCTGGTACACCACGGCTGTACCCGCAATGAATACTATGAATACAAGGCCAGTGCGGAACACCCGGGGGAGCAGGGCTGCATGATGGAGCACCTGGGGTGTCTCGGCACCCAGGCCCATGGTGACTGCAATACCCGCACCTGGAACGGGGATGGCTCCTGCACCCGGGGCGGCTACGCCTGTATCAACTGCACGGCACCGGAGTTCGAGGAACCCCGCCATGCCTTTATGGAAACCCCGAAAATTGCCGGTATTCCCGTTGGGCTGCCCACGGATATGCCCAAAGCCTGGTTTGTGGCCCTGGCTTCCCTGTCAAAAGCAGCAACACCGGAGCGCCTGAAAGAAAATGCCCGCTCCGAGCAGCTGATTTACCCGCCGACCCTGCACAAGAGAAAGAACGCATGAGCCGACTGGTTGTTGGCCCCTTCAACCGTGTTGAGGGGGATCTGGATATTGCACTGGAAGTGGAACAGGGAAGGATTGCCAGTGCCCGGGTGAATTCCACCCTGTACCGGGGATTTGAATCCATGCTGGTGGGCAAGCCGGCACTGGATGCCCTGGTCTATACACCCCGTATCTGCGGTATCTGTTCCGTCAGCCAGTCGGTGGCCTGCGCCAACGCCCTGGCTCAGGCACTGGGGGTGACCCAGGCTGCCAACGGGCAATTGTGTCAGAACCTGTTGCTGGCCAATGAAAGCCTGACCGACATACTGACCCACTTCTACCTGTTTTTCATGCCGGATTTCGCCCGTGAGGTCTACGCCGGGCAGCCCTGGTATCCCCATGTTCTGTCCCGCTTTCAGGCGGTCAAAGGTTCGGCTACCCGGGATGTGCTGCCGGCCCGGGCGGAATTTCTGCATCTGATGGGCCTGCTGGCAGGCAAGTGGCCCCACACCCTGAGCATCCAGCCTGGCGGCAGTACCCGCCCGGTTCAGCGCCAGGAACGCCTGCGCCTGCTGGCCATAGTTAACGGCTTCCGCCGGTTTCTGGAACGCACCACCTTCGGGGACGACCTGGACAGGATCGCCGCCCTGGAAACCCGGGAACAGCTGGAAAGCTGGCGCAGCGAACACCCCTGGCAACATGATGACCTGCGCACCTTCCTGCATATCTCGGAACAGCTGGGGCTGGACAGCCTGGGAAGAGCCAGTGACAGATTCATGAGCTTCGGCAACTATCCGGGCATAACCGGAGAACTGCAGGTGCCCAGGGGTGTCTGGCAGGCAGGTCAGGTTTCCGGACTGAACCCGGAGCTGATCCGGGAGGATGTCAGCCATGCCTGGATGCAGCCGGCGCCGTCCCTGCATCCCGTGCAGGGGAAAACCGAACCGGTTGCCGAAAAAGACGGCGCCTATAGCTGGTGCAAGGCGCCCAGGCTGGGTGGCCAGGTGGTGGAGACCGGGGCACTGGCACGGGCTCTGGTGGCAGGCCAGCCGCTGATGACGGAACTGGTTTCCGCCGGGGGCGGATCTGTGCATACCCGGATACTGGCCCGGATGCTGGAACTGGCGCGCATGGTTCCGGTACTGGAGCAGTGGGTGCGTATGCTCAATCCGGATGAACCTTTCTGCCATCACCCGGAGCAAATCCGGGACGG
>JBFHSI010000251.1:0-4533 GCA_041591245.1 Marinobacter sp. | reverse complement strand
GGCAGATAAAGCATGTCGCCGGGCTCGAGAACAACGGTTTCTTCACCGTCCCAGTCACTGAGGATGCGCAGAGGTGTGCCGGCAAGGCGGGGCGAGTTCTGGTCGCACTGGCCGCCAAAGGTCCAGCGCCTGTGCCCCTGTGCCTGCAGCAGGAAAACGTCATACTGGTCATAGTGGGGGCCAACACTGCCGCCTTTCGGGGCATAGCTGGCCATGATGTCATCCAGGCGCCAGTTGGGAATGAAGCGGAAGTGCTCCAGAAGGTCGGCAATTTCCGGTACCCAGTGGTCCAGTCCCTGAACCAGCAGGGTCCAGTCCTGTTCCGGCAGTTTGCTGAACAGCTCCGGGCTGAAGGGGCCATTACGCAGCTGCCAGGGCTTGCCGTTGTCGTTCTCCATGACAATCCTGGACTCGACACCTTCTTCGCAGGCCAGCCCCGCCAGTTCATCGGCGCTGACCGGACACTGGAAGCCCGGAAATGCCTGGCGGATAACCAGCGGTTTTTTCTGCCAGTAGTCCCGCAAAAACTCGGATGGGGTCAATCCGCCCAGCATTTCCATGTCATCACTCCCGGTGTCAGATATTTCGTGCCTGTGCAACGGCATTTCCGATATAGCTGCCAGGGGTCAGGGCCATGAGCTCGGCTTTGGCCTCGGCAGGAATATCCAGCGTATCCACGAAATTCTTGATGACTTCGGCGGTCATTGCCTTGCCCCGGGTCAAAGCCTTGAGTTTCTCGTAGGGCTTTTCGATGTTGTAGCGGCGCATTACGGTCTGAATCGGTTCCGCCAGTACTTCCCAGGCATGATCCAGGTCTTCGTTCAGCCGAACCGGGTTGATTTCCAGTTTGCCCAGGCCCTTCATGGTGGACTCATAGGCGATCAGGCTGTGGGCAAAACCCACACCCAGGTTGCGCAGTACAGTGGAGTCGGTCAGATCCCGCTGCCAGCGGGAAATGGGCAGTTTCGAGGACAGGTGACCGAACAGGGCATTGGCAATGCCCAGGTTGCCTTCGGAGTTCTCGAAATCGATGGGATTGACCTTGTGGGGCATGGTGGATGATCCCACTTCCCCTTCCACGGTTTTCTGCTTGAAATAGCCCAGGGAAATGTAACCCCAGAGATCCCGGTCCAGATCGATCAGGATGGTGTTGAAACGGGAGATGGCATCGTAGAGTTCGGCAATGTAGTCGTGGGGCTCGATCTGGGTGGTGTAGGGGTTCCAGCTCAGGCCCAGGCTTTCGATAAACTCTTTGGCATTGGCTGCCCAGTCGATGTCCGGGTAGGCAGACAGGTGGGCATTGTAGTTGCCAACGGCGCCATTGATCTTGCCCAGCAGTTCGGTGGCCTGGATCTGGGTGAGTTGGCGGCGCAGACGGTGCACCACATTGGCCAGCTCTTTGCCGACAGTGGTGGGGGAGGCCGTCTGCCCGTGGGTACGGGCCAGCATGGGCTGGTCGGCGTGTTCCTGCGCCAGTTCGGCCAGTTTGGCAATGATCCGTTCCATGGCCGGCAGCAGGCCCTTGTCCAGGCCTTCCCGCAGCATCAGTGCATGGGACAGGTTGTTGATGTCTTCCGAGGTGCAGGCAAAGTGCACGAATTCGGTGACCGCGTGCAGCTCCGGAACGCCGGCAATCTTTTCCTTGATGAAATACTCGACCGCTTTGACGTCGTGGTTGGTGGTGCGCTCGATGTCTTTGATGCGCTGGGCATCCTGCAGGCTGAATTCGCTGACCAGCTGGTCCAGAGCCGCGTTGGCTTCGCTGCTGAATGCGGGAACTTCGGTGATGCCGGGGTGTGCCGCCAGTTTCTGGAGCCAGCGGATTTCGACGGTTACCCGGTTCCTGATCAGGCCATATTCACTGAAAATATCACGGAAAACGCTGACTTTGCTGCCATAGCGTCCATCCACCGGGGAAATGGCGGTGAGGGCGGTGAGTTCCATCGAAAACCTCTCAAATGATCAAAGAAACGGGTCAATAGTTAAGGGCGTTCATAATACACGACCGTTACCGCTGAATCAGTGCTAAACGGAACGATTTGCCTGCTCAGCGAGCTGGCGGGCGTAGTCTGTGACCTTCTTTCGGGAAAAAATCAGTTGCCACCTGCGCCCTCCGGTCTGGCGCCAGAGCACGGCACAGCGAATGCCGGAGAGCAGCAGTGCGCGCACCCGGGCGGCATTTTCGTCCTTCTGGAGCTCGGTCGGATTACCGGTCACCTGTATGCGCAGGCGGAAGGTGCTGATGGTGTCTGTGTAAACAGAGGCCAGGTTGCTGATCAGGTTGGGGTGGGTATAGCCGAAGTGGCTGGCGGTATGCCGGGCCTGTTCGATGCGGCTGCCGATGATGTCGAGCATGTCCGCTCGTTTGTTCAGCCTGGATTCCAGATGCATCAGGTTGAGGGCATAGCGCAGGACTTCTGCATCCTGTTGCCGGGTTTGCTGAGTCAGGACGCTGGACAGGGTTTCCAGGCCTTCCCGGATATTGGCCAGATCGCCTCCGAATACCTCAAGGGTGGATTCCGGGTTGGTGGCGAACAGGGCCTTGATGGAAGTGCGCAGGCTGTCCTCCGAACACTGGCCGTTATGGGCAATCTGCTGGACCAGCCGGGCGGCCTGAAACATGCCGGCCAGGGCCAGGGTCTGATCGTGCAGGGACCGGCTCATGCGTCACTTTCCTGTTCAGGGGCTGTGGCGGGAAGGGGGGCTTCGCCATCACGCCAGGTGGCTTCAATCACGCCTCCGCCCAGGCACACTTCACCGTCATAGAACACTACGGACTGGCCGGGGGTGACGGCCCGCTGGGCATCATCAAACACAACTTTGACACCGGCTCCGGTTAGCCATACCTCGCAGTCCTGATCCGGCTGACGATAGCGGGTCTTGGCTTTGCAGCGGAAATGGGCCGAGGGCGCTTTGCCGGCAACCCAGTCTACAGGTCCGGATACCAGGCCTCGGGAAAACAGCAGGGGATGCTGCTTGCCCTGAACTGCAATCAGGACATTTCTGCCCAGATCCTTTTCGGCCACATACCAGGGCTCATCCCCGAATTCGCTGAGGCCGCCAATACCCAGACCCTGGCGCTGTCCGATGGTGTGGTACATCAGGCCCTGATGGCGACCGATAACCTTGCCGTCGGGGGTTTCTATATTGCCGGGCTGGGCCGGAAGGTACTGTTTCAGGAAGTCGCTGAACTTGCGTTCACCGATAAAACAGATTCCTGTTGAGTCCTTCTTGTTATAGGTGACCAGCCCCTGCTGTTCGGCGATTTCCCGGACCCTGGGCTTCTCCAGTTCGCCGACAGGGAACAGGGTGCGGGCAATGCGGTCGCCGGAAACAGCGTGCAGGAAATAGCTCTGGTCCTTGTTGGGATCGAGACCTTTGAGCAGCTGGGCCCGGCCAGAGCCATCCGCAAGGGGGCGACTTCGGGTGTAATGGCCGGTGGCTATGTAGTCGGCGCCCAGGGTGACGGCGTAGTCCAGAAATGCCCGGAACTTCACTTCCTTGTTGCACAGGATATCCGGATTGGGGGTGCGTCCGGCACTGTACTCGGACAGGAAATGCTCGAACACCCGGTCCCAGTACTCGGCAGCAAAGCTGGCAGTATGCAGTTTGATGCCAATGCTGTCGGCAACCGCCTGGGCATCGGCCAGGTCGGTCATGGCGGTACAGTACTCGGTACCATCATCCTCGTCCCAGTTCTTCATGAACAGGCCTTCGACCTGATAGCCCTGATCTTTCAGCAGCCAGGCTGCGACCGAGGAGTCGACACCGCCGGACATGCCGACGATCACCCGGGTGTTTTCCGGGGAGGGTGTAGCGGGTGCGTTTTTCATGAATAGTTCAGTGCCGGTGAAAAGCCGCCGAGTTTACCATTTCCGGGAGATTACGTCTTCGCGGCCACCACCACATCCAGCGGATAACGGCGGCCATTTCGGTAATCTTCTATGCATTCCAGGACCAGCGGGCTACGCAGGCGGTCCCCCAGCTTCCGGATTTCCTCCAGAGGCAGCCAGTGCGCCGCGATAATGCCGGTATCCAGCTGGTCGGTAACGCGGCGGACAGCTCTGGCGGCATAACAGAAACGGAAATAGGTAACCCCGTTGGCGGGCGCCTTGTAGGTGTAGACGCCGAGAAAATGCTGCGGTTCCACCTGCCAGCCGGTTTCTTCCAGAGTCTCCCTTCTGAGGGCATCAAGGGGAGATTCATCTTCCTCAATATGACCGGCGGGCTGGTTGAATACAATCCGGCCGGCGCTGCGTTCTTCAACCAGCAGGAAGCGGCCTTCATGGTCTTCAACGATGGCGGCTACGGTAGCATGGGGTGTCCAGGTCATGGCTTTCGGGGTCTCCTGGGTGGCTTTTGGGACGGAGCCCGGGAGGGCTTCCTGTTACGACCTGCCGTTGCCGGAACGTGAACGGTTATGCGGCGGTGACGGCCCGGACTCAGTCCGTCCAGGGTCCAGTTACCGATACGGTAGCGGATAAGACGCAGTGTGGGAAAGCCGACGGCGGCGGTCATGCGCCGGACCTGGCG
>JBFHSI010000250.1:0-4553 GCA_041591245.1 Marinobacter sp. | reverse complement strand
GCGCGGATTTCGCCTGCCGGATAGAGGTTCCGGCCATGGAACCGGACGTGTCGATCACAAACACCAGTTCCCGTGGCAGCACCTCCGTGCTTGCCACCCCCGGAACCACCATGGCCAGCAGATAATCCTGCTCCTGCCAGCGCTGATGGAATACCGCAGCTGACGGCTCACTGCCCGCCAGGGGCTGCCAGCGCACAACAAAATCCCGGTCCATGGGCACACGGCCGCCTGCGGGCCGGATGTCCGCCACCTGCCCGTCCATCCGGGTTTCCAGAGGGTGCGAGGGGCTCAGAATACGGGCCAGGGGCAGGCCGGCATCAATGACCACATGTACCGAGGCCAGGTGACTGTCCGGCGGCACATCTTCCGCCCGCACCGTAAACGGACTGATGGCCCCCGCATCGGGCACTTCCGTGGTGGGAACAGACCAGCCGCCCTGCCACTGCCCGGACTCCTGTGGCACAGGCATGCCGGGCATGTAGCGGGGTGTCAGGGTGGTCGGCAGGCGCAGTTCAAAAACCCCGGACCGGTAATCCACCACCTGCTGGTAGCGCAGATCCACCGTTATGGTTTCCCCCGGGGGAATATTGGCCACCCGGGCGGTAAACAGGTTCGGGCGCTGCTGCTCCACATTGGCGGCATGGTGACCCGCCGCTTTGGCTTTCTCATAGGTTTTGCGGGCCTCAGCCTTAGGCTGTATCTGACCCACGATGGTTCTGTCACCCACCGTCATGACCAGCCCGTACACACTGGCGGTTTCCGGCAGCGGGAACACAAACACCCCTTCCCGCCACTGATCGCTCTGATTCCGGAAACTTCTGGACAGGTGGCTGTCGGCCATCATGCCGGTGACCCGTATATCAAATGCACTGTCCAGAATCAGGGCCCTGCCCAGGCGGTTGCCATTGCTGTCCAGGAAATGCAGTTCTCCCGCCTGTCTGTCCTCCCATTGGGCTGCATCCGCATAAAGCGGGTGTACAAACAGCATCAACAGCACCGCCAGCCACAGGCTGACAGCTTCAGCAAAGCGCCGGAGGCGGTGGCCTGGGGACAGGGTTCTCAGTGGGGGAAGCCTCAGAAGGCCGGTGGAAATCATCATTATGCAATCCTCTTGGCAGCATGATCTGGCGTTATGGCTCCATTTCAGCAAGTCCTCCGGTGTCAGTGATGGCAGAAGCTGGCATTCCGGCCGCAAAAAATGATCAATTGTGGCAGGGGCGATCTGTATCCTTGTACTCACCCGCTGCCGTGGTTAAATAGGGGCTCACTGAACCTGTAAACCGGCGCCACCATGAAGAAACACATTGTTCTGATCGAAGATGAGCCAGGCATCCGCGACAACTACCGGGACGCCTTCGAACGCCGGGGCTACCGGGTGTCCACCTTTGGCGACCGGCCTTCCGCCTGGAAGGTGCTGCGCCAGGAGCTGCCAGACCTGACCATCATCGATGTGGGGCTGGGCAGCGAACCGGACGGTGGCTTTACCCTGTGTGATGACCTCAGAAAGCTGTCGGCAACCCTGCCCATCATTTTTCTGACGGCCCGGGACAGCGATATAGACTCGGTCTACGGATTACGCCTGGGTGCGGACGATTACGTCACCAAAGACATGAGCATGGAGCATCTGCTGGCCCGGGTTACTGCCCTGCTACGCCGTGCCGAAGCCTGGGCGGAAGCCCTGAAAAAACCGGATGAGGTACTGAACCGGGGCCGGCTGACCCTGAATGTGGACAGGATGACCGTGGCCTGGGAAGAAAAACCCGTGGATCTGACCGTCACCGAATTCTGGATGCTGCATTCCCTGGTTCAGCATCCCGGGCATGTGCGCAACCGGGACCAGCTGATGGAAGCTGCCAGTACGGTTCTGGACAACAATACGATTACCTCCCACATCAAACGTATCCGCAGGAAATTCACCGAAGTGGACGCCGGCTTTGACAGTATTCAGACCGCCTACGGCATGGGCTATCGCTGGAATCCCCATGAGGTCTGAACCTTGACCCTGAAACGCCAGCTGCTGGTCGCCAGCCTGCTGATGCTGTTGATTCCCTGGGCGGGACTGCAGTTTGTTCTGGACCTGGACGATGCCCTGCGTCAGCAGGCACTGACCCAGCTCCATGAACAGGCCCAGAGAATGTCGGAAGCAGCCGGTGACGGCCTCATCGGGCAGGCACCGGTCACCGCCACAACACCGGCCATCTATGTGGACGCCATCAGCCACCGGCTGGAAGCTGACGGCTATCCGGGGGACTGGCCCGGGTATGAGGAAGATGAAGGTTTCCGCTCCTGGCAGTCCACAGGCCCCGTACCTGAGCCCGGGCAGCCGGCCCTGGACTGGCAGGCGGCCTCCGATGGCAAGTACCTGTATCTGCTGATCCGCATCCGCAACCGTCAGCCGGTGATGTACGATCCGGGTGCTCCGGAGCGGCCCTACGACCATCTGGAACTGCGTATACAGCCACCGGAGCAGGATCTGGGTGCTGCCCTTTCAGAACAGTCCTGGCTGATCCGGACGCCTGCTCCCGGCAGTGTCTATGGCCTCACCGGTCCTCAGGCCAGGCAGCCTGACTACCGGGTAACCGGCAGCTGGCGCACCACCAGCAAAGGCTGGCAACTGGAATTGCAGCTGCCTGCCCCCGAGGCCGGCAGCCGGCTCGGCTTTAGCGCACGCTGGAGCGAAGCCGGTCAGCCCCGGACGCTGGGCACCGCCAGCACACCACTGCCCCGGCTGGTCAGCCGGAACCGGCAGCTGGAACTGAAACTGGCCCCCCTGCTAAACCGGGGGCAGCAGGTCCGGATACTGGAGCCTGCGGGCTGGGTGATCGCCCGGCAGCAGACGCCAGCCACGCCACCCCAGGCCGAATTCGATTCCCTGATCTCCCTGCAGGTGCTGGAGCAGATCAGCCTCAATGCCCTGCGCGCCCTGGTCCGCTTCTATCAACCCGATCCGGTGCCCCTGGCACTGGATGGTCATCGCGGGGAACTGCCGTCCACGCCCCTGCAGGGACTGGCCCGGCACCCGGATGGCAGCGTCTGGCTGGCAACGACAACTCCGGTTTTCGGGGACCGCACCCTGATTCTGGAACAGTCTCTGGAGCAGTTGCTGGCACTTTCCGGCTCCACCCTTGGGTCGGTCATTGCCCGTAGCACCCTGTTTATCCTCGGCCTGACTCTGGTACTTCTGGGCTATGCCAGCTGGTTGTCCTGGCGTATTACCCGCCTGCAGCGTGCGGTCAGCAGCAGTATCGATGAAGATGGCCGCATTGTCGGAACCCTGCCGGAATCCTCCGCCCGGGATGAACTGGGGCAGTTGCAGCGCCATTTCAGCCAGATGGTGCACCGGCTGCAGGGCTACAACCACTACCTGGAAAGCTTCTCCCGGCGTCTGTCCCACGAACTGAAAACCCCGGTGGCGGTGGTGCGTTCATCCCTGGAAAACCTGAACCAGTGCCAGTCCGATGATGACCGCCGGCAATACACCGACAGGGCCGCCGCTGCCACCGAACGCCTGAGTCAGATTCTCAACGGCATGAGCGAGGCCGCCAGACTGGAGCAGAGTTTCGATCACGCCGACAAGGAAGAGTTTGATCTGGCCGAGGTGGCAGGCCAGGCCACTGCCGCCTACCAGACCCTGGACCCGGATCACCGTATCGACTACCAGGGTCCGCCACAGGGCTGCACCATGACCGGATCCCCGGAACTGATGGTGCAACTGCTGGACAAGCTGGTGGACAATGCCCGGGATTTTACCCCTGCAAACGGCCGTATTCAGGTCAGCCTTGAGCCAGGCCCTGACCACCTGAGCCTGACGGTATTCAACGAAGGTTCAAGCCTCCCCGGTGACCGGAGCACGGATATTTTCGGCCCCTTCATATCCCTGCGCGACGGTCAGGAAGCCGGCCATCTGGGCCAGGGGCTGCTGATCGTACGCCTGATCGCCGACTACCATGGAGCCCGGGTGGAAGCCCACAATGGGGTCCAAGGTGCCATTGACGGTGTCTGTTTCCGGGTTATTATCCCCACAACCCATACCTGAACACAGGAACGCCCGTGAGCGCACGACTGGAAACCCTCGCTATTCATCCGTTACGGAACGGTCTCTACGACGAACTGCATTCACGTCCGTTTCAGGTACTGCCTACCCCTGCCCGGGTCACCCACATATCGGTACTGACCACACCGGAACAGCAGCAACAGCAGTTCACCCATCTCCAGGAACTGCACCGGCAACTGGGCTATCCGGAACCGGAACAGGCCACCGGGTGCTATGAGCACACTTTCGGAAACCTCCGGGTACGCCGGGAAATGCACATGGAGTTTGCCTCCTACACCTTTATCAACCTGGCGGAGAGCTCGGCAGAACCCTTTTCCGAAACCGGTATCTCGCCGCTGCCTGAAGGCTGGCTGGAACAACTGGCAGGTACGGTGATCGCCGCCTTTCATCTGGACATCCGCCCCGCCAGCGACTCGGTGGACACCGACCTGGCCTGTGTCCGCCAGTATTTCGAGGGTATGCGTCTGGTGGGCAGCAGCCCCCAGGAAGGCAAGGCCCG
>JBFHSI010000249.1:0-4556 GCA_041591245.1 Marinobacter sp. | reverse complement strand
GGGCACCCGCTTTATCAATACCCGGGAGTCCAGTGCCGACGAAGCCTACCGGGCCATGATTATCGAAGCGGTATCCGGCGATATCATTCATACCCCCGCCGTGTCCGGTGTTCCTGCCAGCTTTATGCGCCAGAGTCTGGAAGCTGCCGGCTACCCCCTGGACAAGCTGGGACAGCCCGGCCAGATCAACTACGGGGAGAAGCTGAAACCGGCGGATGACGAGGCTGCGGCCTGGAAAACCGTGTGGTCTGCCGGACAGGGCGTCAGCCAGATTGATGATGTGGTCAGTGTCCGAGAACTTGTCGAGCGCCTGACCCGGGAGTACGAACAGGCCCGCCAGCGGCTGTGTCGCTAGGCGGGCAGTTGTTTTCCTGAGCCCCTCAGACCCGGAACTGGGATGCCTGGGCCTGCAGTTCTGTCAGCAGCTGACCTATCTCCTGGCTGGCCGCGTCGGAACGGCGGATGGCTTCCACTGTGGTTTCCGACGCCCGGGCAATATCCTCAACGCTGACGCTCACCTTGTCGGCGTTACGGCTCTCGGTTCCGGCTACGGAAGAAATTTCCAGAGCCCGCTCCTGCAACTGGCTGAGGATCTGATTGATCTGCTCGAAATGCTCATCGGCCTTGCGGAACTCCGCTGAAGAATCCGCCACCTGGTCGGACACCTGGCCGATAACCGAAACCACCTGACGACTGCCCTGCTGCAGCCGTTCGATAATTTCCTGGATTTCAGTGGTGGACTTCTGGGTGCGGCTGGCCAGGGTCCGCACTTCATCCGCCACTACCGCAAAGCCGCGCCCGTATTCCCCCGCCCGGGCCGCTTCAATGGCCGCATTCAGGGCCAGCAGGTTGGTTTGCCCGGCAATGTCACCAATTACCGACAGCACCGAATTGATTTCCGTACTCTGGTCGTCCAGTTCCCGGACTGCGGTCTCCGCCTCCTGCACCTGGCTGACCACCTGATCCAGACGCTGGCGCACATCCCGGGAGATAGCAGCGGTGGCCTCACTTTCTGAGCTGACGTTCTGCAGTGAACCGGCCACCTCCTGAACATTTTCGGCCACTTCGGCAATGCTGCGGGACATGTCGGACATGGTCCGGGAAACCTCAGCCACTTCCTGCTGCTGATGATTTACCGCGGATACGGCGCCCTGGCTCACCTCGCCCTGATCCCGGGCCTGAACCGCTGCAGCCTCCGCCGAAGCCTTCACTTCCGCCACCAGTCCCTGGATACGGGCTATAAACTGGTTCATGCCCCTGGCCATTTCCGTCAGCTCATCCTGCCCCTTGAGGGATACCCGGCGGCTCAGGTCCGCTTCCCCATCGGCAATGCCCCAGATGGCGGAACTGAGCCGCTGCACCCGGGGCATCACGCTGCCACCAAGTACTGCCGCCACCAGGATAATCAGCACCAGTATGGCGCCCACCGTGAGCACCGACAGGCTGGTAGCCAGCCCGGAAGCTTCATCATCCAGTGCCTCCACAGTGCTCCGGATACGCGCCCGGGTGACTTCATCCATACTCGCCAGCTGCGCCTGCAGACGCTGGTTCACCTGCTCTGTCTCCGCCGCCAGAGTCTCCCGGGAGGCATTGACGCTGCCACTGATGGTGGCCTTGAATTCCTGCTCCAGCTCCGCCAGATCCCGGTTGATACCTTCCAGAGACAGGCCCAGTTTCAGCTGGCCGATGGCGGATCCCTGGGGCTTGATATCCGCGCTAATAATCACCACATTCGGGTCCTTGCTGGCGGCATCCAGAACCCGGCTGGCAGCCCCGCGGCCTTCTCCGGCTTCCATCAGGACCCGGACCCGGTCATCGGTGCGGTCCACATAGCGGGTCAGGCGCTCACCGTACTGGTCGTAATAGATGGCAAACAGCACCGACTCCCGGGCATCCGCCAGTTCCACCAGATCCGTCAGCCGGGGAATATCCCGATCCCAGATCAGCGGTGCCGCCACCGCCGCCAGCACATCCGCCAGGCCCTGGGCTTCTGCCATGACCGCTGCCCGCACATTGCTGGCAACCCGCTGCTGCTGTTCTGTTTGCTGCCGGGTCAGTTCGGCGGTCAGTTCATCGATGGTTTTCTCCCGCATGGTCTGCAGGCGGCTGCGGACGTCTTCCCGGGTCTCGGCGAAGGAGTCACTGACCTGCTGGCTGCTGGCTTCAAGCTCAGTGCCTGCGGTTTCCACCAGGCTGTCCACCTGGCTGGAGATCAGCCACTGGCTGAGCAGCACCTGGGCGAGGCCGGCAATCACCAGAATCACAAAAACCGGCCGGAACAGCCGACTCAGGGCCAATTGGGAAAAAAAACGAGGATTCATAGGAGCTCCGTGGTACAGGTACACTTCAGCATCCGTGGCGGGAGTTTTCCCCACATCGTCAAGATGTCGCTGATTTCCTGATATTTTTAGCAAACTGCAGAGGCTGAATCGGAATTTTTATGTAGTGTTTTGTTGCAGGCAGTAAAGACGGGGGCCAGCGGTGGGCATATCCGATCGTCCGGAAGCCCACCCGCAGGCCTGAGATCCTATGAAACAGCGACTCCCGGTCAGTCGAAATCCTGATCCGGAGCCAGTTGCTGCAGGCGCTGGCGCAACTGGACAATTTCCCGGCGCATGCTGTCCACCTCATCCAGCAGGTCCATGGACATGGCCAGCCCGGGCAGATCCATTTTCAGATCCCGCTGCAGACGCATGGCCTTGTGCAGGCGCACCAGTGCCGGCAGGTCAAACTCCCAGCTTCCATCATCCCGGGCCGGTTCCGACACCGGCTCGATGATGCCATAGCTCACCATTTTCAGTACCAGCTCGGCGTGACAGCCACCCCGCTCACAAACCTCCCGGAGACTGTAGCGGGTCCGGGAGCTGCTCACCTCAACGGTCAACACCTGGTCATTTCTGCTCATGCTGCCACTCCCTGTTCACACATGCAGTTTGCTGCGCGGGTTGAAGTTACTCTCGATACTGGCCAGTTGTTCATACAGTTTCTCCGCTTCCGGAGAATGCTGCTCCGGCATGACAACCTGAAGAATAATGATCTGATCCCCGGGATGCTTGCCGGGAAAACCCTTGCCTTTGAGACGCAGCCTGCGACCTGTATTGGACCCTTTCGGAACCTTGAGATTCACCTTGGAACCTACGGTCGGCACGATAATGCTCGCCCCCAGAGCGGCTTCCCAGGGTGCAATGGGTACGGTCACCACCACATCCCGGCCTTCCACCGCGAACAGCGGATGGGGGGCCAGTTCGATTTCCAGCAGCAGGTCACCGGCACTGCCACCGCCAACACCGGGGGAGCCCTGCCCTTTCAGGCGCAGATGCTGGCCTTCCTGCATGCCTGCCGGGATTTTCACTTTCAGGGTTTTCTGACGGGGAATCAGGCGGCCATGACTGTCCACCTCGTGAACGGTGAACGATACCTGTTTCTCACAGCCGGCAAATGCCTCTTCCAGGAACAGGGGCAGGCGGGCGTGAACATCCTCCCCGCGCATCCGGGCACTCTGGCGGAAACCGCCACCGGCTCCGGAAAATCCCTGGCTACCGTGACCGCCCGCACCGAAGATCTGCTCGAAAAAGTCACTGAACCGGCTGGCATCGGCTTCGGTATAGCCACCGCCACTGAATCCGGACGCACTCTGCCAGCCAGGAGGTGGTTCAAAGGAGCCATCCTCCCGGGCACCATATTTGCGCAACTGATCGTACTCGGCCCGTTTTTCCGGGTCCTTGAGCACCTCGTAGGCCTCACCCACATCCTTGAACTTTTCGGTGGCATTGTCCTCCTTGCTGACATCCGGATGGAATTTCCGGGCCAGTTTCCGGTAGGCCTTTTTGATCTCCTCGGGGGAGGCAGACTCACTCACACCAAGTACGGCGTAATAGTCCTTGAAGTCCATTCTGGTCCTCACCACAAATTAATAATGCCGGGCACAACGTCCGGCTCACCTCTCTCTATATTTGATGAGCACAGCAGAATTACAAGGCTGAACTGATACTTACTTGAGGCAGGTCAGGATAAGCGGATGAAACGGAGGGAAAAATAACCTCCGGCAACAGGTGCCGGAGGTCGGTGGCGGTTACTGGACTTTCGGATCCAGTTCGCCGGAGGCGTAACGCTCGAACATGGCTTCCAGGTTGATCGGTTTGATCTTGCTGGCATTGCCTGCGGTGCCGAAGGCTTCATAACGGGCCACACAGATATCGGTCATGGCCTTCATGGTTTCGGTCAGGAATTTGCGCGGATCGAATTCTGACGGGTGCTCTGCCAGGAAGCGACGGACAGCACCGGTGCTGGCCAGACGCAGGTCGGTATCGATATTGACCTTGCGCACACCGTGCTTGATGCCTTCCACAATTTCCTCAACCGGCACACCGTAGGTTTCCGGAATCTCACCACCGTATTCGTTGATGATTTTCAGCCATTCCTGGGGTACAGAGCTGGAGCCGTGCATAACCAGGTGGGTGTCCGGAATCCGGGCATGGATGGCCTTGATCTGGTCGATGGCCAGGATATCGCCGGTAGGCGGACGGGTGAACTTGTAGGCGCCGTGGCTGGTACCT
>JBFHSI010000248.1:0-4559 GCA_041591245.1 Marinobacter sp. | reverse complement strand
GAAATCTGAGTGGCAGAAAGCCAGGAAAGTGAGATGGTCAAAGCTTTCCTCAAAAGAATATGAACACGTTATCTCCGCAGTTAAGCAGGTAATTCCAAGCAACCAGGGGTTATGGAAAATCGAGGAATACTGGCAGGGTTTCCAGTAAGTGAGGCCCGGCGAAAAATCGCCCTTCAGCACTCGCTGCAGCCTGCCCAAATGAGTAAATCAGCCGCCACCGGCTACATTGACAGCCTCAGGACTGCCGCTTATCGTCCATCACAGGTGCCTGCCCGATCACATGGAGTGATTTCACCAGCCTGCCATTTACCGGCTGGTCAGTCTGCAGGCTTGCACAGAGATTCCATGGACCAGGTCTCTGCTGATTTGACGATAAGGATATCCAATGGCAACACCTTCACCCTTCGGCCCATTTGAGCTCAAAAATGGTGACAGCGACCGGAAACAGATCTGGGGTGGCTACAAGCGCCCGAACGTCGCGAACTATATAGCCTCATTGCAGAAAGCTCTGCAGGCGCTGGACATCCCCTTGACCCTTGTGGATGGGGTGTTTGGCCCGGCCACTGAACGTGCGGTCAAAATGTTCCAGTGGTGTCTGACCAGCCACCCCTACCGACGGTCAAACCAGTCTCTGGTTACTGACACCCACAAAGTCACTCAGGCGCTGAACGGACGACTGGATACCCAGACATCCAGAGAACTCAGCCGCTGGATCGAACAGGGTTATGCCAGCACCGGCGACCTTGTACGGCTGGACAGCAAGCAACTCAACCACATCGAAGTGGGCGACGGCTTCCGGGTATTGAGCCACGCCTCGGTTCGTGACGACGATGTAGTCATAGCAGCAGCCGCTGTCGACCTGCTTACCACTGCCAACAAGAAGGCCGGAGAACGCTCGGTGAAAATCTTACTGAATCAGGCCTTCCGGGTCAGTGGTGCCCCGGTTTCAGGATCAGTGGTTCCTCCTGCAACCCGCTCACAACACCTGATTGGCCACGCTATCGACTGCAACATAATCGACGGGGACAACTGGAACAGCAGCCGCACCTTTGCCGCCGGTCGCCAGAGCGAAGGGGCCACCAATTTCATCAGCGATATGAAAGCCGCTGGCTTTCGCTGGGGCGGTGATTTTTCCAATCCGGATACGCCCCACTTTGACAAACGGCTTGATCCTTACGGACTGGCTTATGAATTCAAGTTTTTCTTCAACCAGCGAACCATCTCCAACAACCTGCCGATCCCGCTAAAGAGCCTGAAATGACCATAAAACTGCTTCGCTCAACAATTGCTCTGGGCCTCGCGCTTTTAATATCCGCCTGCGCGTCAGCCAACACCTCCAGCCAGTCCATGCCGGAAGCCTGGGCCTCAGGCAAGGCCATCGTGGTTACCCTCAATACCAGCCCCGACAACACCGATGAGTCCTACGGCGACTTCGCCTACTACCTCAACGACTTTGCTGCTTCAGCCGGCGACAACTGGGCCTTTTTTACCCTGAACCCACAGACACCCTCCCCCGAGCTGCCCATCGAACTCCATGTCGAAGCCACACCCAACTCTGTACTCTTCGTTAAACAGGGAGAACCCCAGGGCTACCTCTATCCCGGTCCCATTGTGGAGCCTCAGGTATACGACTTTGTCCAGCGGCAGTTTGAAGGCCGAGACATCCCCGGTTACCTCTATCAGTTCAGCCCGGATGAGGTACAGGTGAAGTGGGAAGACCAGAGCAGATCGCTTATGATTGAGGCAAAACCTTAACTCTGCTGGCAGCTCGCCCTACCCCACCCTCAGGCAAGGCAGGGCGAAGAAACCACCCCTTCAGCGCACGCTATACCCCCGCGCTTCCATGCAGGCGGTCATGGCCCGCAGGTAATCGCTGCGGGTCCTGTCGCGGTTGTTCCCGCTTACCCCGCCACCAGTGAGTGTGGGGTCGTAGCCAGTCTGGTCAGCCGCCCACTCGTGGCATTCGAAGCGGTCGCTGGCCTGCAGTTCTGCACTTTGTCCCTGTCGCGGGTAGACGAACAGGTCGTCTGATACCGGGTCAGCCACCTGTGGCGCTTCTGCCGGACGTTCCACCACACGGTAGCCTTGAGGCTCTTTCACGTAATAGGCACCCCCATACTGGTAATAGGGCACACCGCCGATAGTCACCACCACGGCTGCTGCAGGCAATACCGGCACCCGCAGCCCCGGAGGCGGTGTTACCACCATGAACCGGCTGCCAACGGGCCGGTACCAGATACCTTTGTGAAAGTGGTAGGGGTGCCCCCGATAGTTCACCACCCGGTGCTCCCGTGGCAAGCGGTCTACCACGGCACCACGGGATGGGTACCGGTATGCCTCGTGGGTGTCGCCATCAGGTCCCCGGCCCGGCGCCGCCTGAACCGGCACGATCAACAGGCTGCTTATCATAAGGGCAGCCCCAATGGCTTTTAGTCCAATCAGCTGTTTCATGTTCACCTCCAGTTCAGCGCACGCTGTAGCCGCGTGCATCCAGACAGGCCGACAGGGCACGGCGATAGGCCCTGATCTGGCGATTCTGTTCCTCGACAACGGCGGCCTCGTAACTGGCCTGGGCCTCATCAGCCCGGGCCCAGTTCTCCGCATCCACACTGGCACCGGCCAGCGCCCCCACAATCGCACCGACAGCAGCACCGGCACCGCCACGGCGCGGCCCGGACACCAGTGCGCCAACGGCAGCCCCCGTCACTGTGCCGGCAAGGGTTGCAGAACCTTCCGGCGGCCCGGACACAACCACAGCGCCTGTCTCGACAGCCCCGGTTTGTGTCGCCGGGTCGTAGCCACTCTGGCGCACAGCCCACAGATAACACTCATAGCGATCCTGGCGGATCTGGCGCTCGCTCTGGCGGTGCAATGGATAGGCAACTACTTCGGCGGTGTCTGCCGCCGGGGGAATGGTGGGGGTGCTGGCACGGGGAGTTGCGCATCCGGCCAGCAGGGCAATGGGAATGGCAGCGAGCCAGACCGGCATTCCGGGTACACCCAGGGGTGCCGGAAAGTCTCTGCTTCGGGATCTGTTCCGATTGAATGGCATCTTTACCTCCTGCTTCGATCTGATCTCTAGGCAGGAAGTATCGCGCTTCAGTCCACTGAAAATTTGAAGGAAATATGGAGTTTTTTGGGCAGGGCCCACTTCACAGAAAACCGGGACTGCCCGGCAATCTAGCAGGCCTCCAGCGGTGCATAGGCCAGCACCAGCCATTTGGCGCCGTCTTCGAAGTTCACCTGTACCCGGGTATGGTGGCCACTGCCTTCGCAGTTCATCACTATGCCTTCACCAAACTTGGGATGGCGCACCCTCTGCCCCAGGCTGAAACCAGCTTCCTGCGCGGAAGCCTGGCTGAACAACCCGGAATCTGAGTGTTCTACCATGGCCGGGCGGGTCACGGTGTTGCGCAGGCGTACTTCCTGCAGGCAGTCGCCGGGTATTTCCCGGACAAACCGGGACAGGGCATGGAATTTTTCCTGGCCGTAGAGGCGGCGGGATTCCGCGTAAGTAAGCACCAGCTTTTTCATGGCCCGGGTAATCCCCACATAGGCCAGACGCCGCTCTTCTTCCATACGTCCCGGTTCCTCCAGGGACATGCCATGGGGGAACAGACCTTCTTCCATGCCGGTCAGAAATACCAGGGGAAATTCCAGCCCCTTGGCGGAGTGCAGGGTCATCAGCTGAACACTGTCTTCATGCTCGTCAGCCTGGGCTTCACCGGCATCCAGCGCCGCCTGGGCCAGGAATTCCGACAGCGGATCCAGCCCTTCTTCCACCTCGAACCCGGACATGGCATTGACCAGTTCTTCCAGGTTTTCCACCCGGGCCTGACCCTTCTCACCCTTTTCACTGGCGTGGTAATCCTTCAGGCCACTGTTCTCTATGGCCTGGCTCATCAGCCCCTGCAGGGAAGCGTCTTCCGCCATGGCGGCCAGTTCGCTGATGATATCCATAAATGACTGCAGGCCGGTTCTTGCACGACCTTTAACCTGTCCGGCCGCCAACAGGCGCTCGGAAGCTTCCCACAGGGAAATGCTCTGTTCACTGGCGTAGGCACGGATTTCTGCCAGGGTCTTGGCGCCTATGCCCCGGGTGGGCACATTCACCACCCGCTCGAAGGCGGCGTCATCCCGCTGATACTTCACCAGACGCAGATAGGCCAGGGCATTGCGGATCTCCTGACGGTCGTAGAACCTGAGACCACCATAGACCCGGTAGGGAATACCCTGGCGCATCAGAGCTTCTTCCAGCACCCGGGACTGGGCGTTGGAACGATAAAGAATGGCAGCCTCACTGCGCAGGTTGCCTTCCTTCACCCAGTCACTGATGCTGTCGGCGATGTAGTTGGCCTCATCCTGCTCGTTGAAGGCCGCGTACAGGCTGATGGGTTCCCCTTCCGGGCCATCGCTCCAGAGTTCCTTGCCCAGTCGTCCCTGGTTATTGGCAATCACCGAGTTGGCGGCCTTCAGGATGGTTCTGGTGGAGCGGTAGTTCTGCTCCAGCCGCACCAGGCGGGCGTTGGGAAAGTCCCGCTGGTACTGCTGGATGTTCT
>JBFHSI010000247.1:0-4578 GCA_041591245.1 Marinobacter sp. | reverse complement strand
AGGGATATCCGGTTCATATAGGCCGCCTGGATCAGCTCGTTCCACGGAATGTCCCTGTCTCCCACCCGGATCTGGTTGTCATGGAACAGGATCTGCTCTTCCGGTATACACCAGTGGCTGGCCGCAAACTGTGTCAGCCGCTCCCGGATCTTGCTGCAGGCATCCAGCGCCGCCATTCCGTTCAGATCAGAGCCGGAGGAAGCTGCGGTGGGGGAGGTGTTGGGCACCTTGTCGGTGCGGGTGGCAGAGACACTGATCCATTCCAGATCTACCTGGAAGGCAGTGGCCACCACCTGGGCCACCTTGGTGTAAAGGCCCTGGCCCATTTCTGTGCCGCCGTGGTTCACATGGATGCTGCCATCGGTATAGATATGCACCAGTGCCCCGGCCTGGTTCAGGTGTTTGGCGGTAAAGGAGATGCCGAATTTCACCGGAGTCAGCGCCAGGCCCCGTTTCAGTACCGGGCTGGAATGGTTGAATGCGCGGATCTGTTGCCGGCGCTGCCAGTAGTCCGAGGATTCCGACAGCTCTCGTATCAGGTCCGGCAGTACATGCTGCTCGACGGTCTGGCCGTAATGGGTGGTATCCCTCCCTGGACCGTAACAGTTGAGCTGGCGCACCTCCAGCGGGTCCTTGCCCAGGTGGCGGGCAATATCCTCAATGGCCTGTTCGATCACCATCATGCCCTGGGGACCACCAAAGCCCCGGAAGGCGGTATTGGATACGGTGTGGGTCTTGCAGCGGTGCCCGGTAACCCGGGCGTTATCGAGATAGTAGGCGTTATCGGCATGGAACATGGCCCGGTCGACAATGGCATCGGACAGATCCGGGGAATAGCCGCAACGCCCGGCCACCATGATGTCGGCTCCCAGAATCCGGCCATCGTCGTCAAAACCGATATGGTAGGTGTTGTAGAAATCGTGGCGCTTGCCGGTCTGGATCATGTCATCGGACCGGGACAGGCGGTATTTCACCGGCCGGCCAGTAACATGGGCCAGCAGGGCTGCGGTACAGGCCACAGGGGCGGCCTGGGTTTCCTTGCCGCCGAAGCCACCGCCCATACGCCGGACTTCTGCCTGTACCGCATTGATGGGCAGACCCAGAACTTCCGCCACCAGCTTCTGGACCTCTGACGGGTGCTGACTGGACGTGTGCACGAAGATGCCGCCGTCTTCCGTGGGCTCGGCCAGGCAGGCCTGGGTCTCCAGATAAAAATGCTCCTGGCCTCCCACTCTTTGCTCACCTCGAATGCGGTGTGGTGCTGTGGCCAGAGCCTGGTCTGGCATGCCCCGCAGCTGGGTCTGGCTCGGGCGCACGAACAGCTGTCGTTCCAGGGCCTGTTCTGCCGTAACCACCGCCTCCAGAGGCTGGTATTCCACCTTTGCCAGTCGGGCCGCCTTGCGCGCGGCGTCATGACTGGTGGCGGCAACAGCGAACAGGGGCTGGCCAATATAGTCGACACAGTCCTGTGCCAGCAGAGGGTCGCCGGGGAATACCGGGCCTATGTCCTGATGTCCGGGGATATCCTCGGCGGTAACAACGGCGACCACCCCCGGGTAGGCGGCGACCGCGGACAGGTCCATGGACAGAATGCGGGCATGGGCCTGGTCACTGTGGCCGACGGCTGCATGCAGCATGCCTTCGGGCATGGGCAGGTCGTCGATATAGCGGGCCTGCCCCGTGACGTGTTTCCAGGCGCTGTCATGGTAGCTGCCTGAGCCTGCGACGCCCCGTGCGGAATGGGCCGGGGTGGGGGTATTCAGGGGAAGTTTACGCATAGTCGGTCACCATCGTGGGTTCATTGCCGGAGTCCTGCCCGGAAACCAACAGGGCACGTCTGAGCAGGTTGCCCGCCAGGTTCATCCGGTAATCGGCGGAGGCCCGTACATCGCTGAGAGGGGAGAAGTCCCGGGCCAGGGCCGTCACTGCGGTAGCCACCGTCTGTTCATTCCAGCTCTGGCCCAGCAGGGCGGCTTCTGTGTGGCTTGCCCGGGCCGGTGTTGCGGCCATTCCGCCATAGGCCAGCCGGCATCCGGTGATCCGGTCTCCGGTCAGGGTCAGGCGCAGGGCACAGAGAACGGCGGAAATGTCATCATCCAGCCGTTTTGACACCTTGTAGATGAACAGGCGGGTATCCGGCTGGGGCAGGGGGATGCGAACGGAGTGCACCAGCTCGCCGGGGCGCAGGACGGTTTTCCGGTAGCCGGTAAAGAAGGACTCCAGGGGCAGGCTCCGTTCTCCCTCCGGGCCGGTCAGGACCAGGGTGGCATCCAGCGCAATCAGTGCCGGCGGCATGTCGCCGATGGGGGAGGCATTGGCGATATTGCCGCCGATGGTGCCCCGGTTGCGGATCTGCAGGGAACCCAGCCGCTCCAGCAGGCCTTCAAACGCCGGCCAGTGCTGGCACAAGGGGGCTCGCAGCACGGTAAAGGTGGTGGCGGCACCAATCACCAGTTCGTTGCCTTCGATACGGCAACCGTTCAGTTCGGGTACCCGGTTCAGGCTGACCAGATGGCTGAACCGTTCCAGGCGCTGGGTGATGTCTAGAACCAGGTCAGTGCCTCCGGCCACCAGTCGGGATTCGGGAAACTGCCGGCGCAGTTTGATCAGTTCCTGCAGGCTGGCAGGGGCATCAAAGCGGGCCTCTTCAGCCAGCGCCAGACTGGCGGGGCCGGTGTACTCCAGGGCCAGAATCGGGTCTGTGTCAGGGGCGGCAAATCCTCGGGCCGGGTGATCCGGGCTGGCTGGCTGCCATTGCTGAACCATGGCCTGCTCCCCCGCAGCCACGATCGGCCGGTAGCCGGTGCAGCGGCACAGGTTGCCGGACAGAGCCTCCAGCAGTGCCTTGCGGTCTACTGCCTGGCCTGGAGTGCGGGCGTGCAGGGCCATCAGGGACATAACGATACCGGGGGTGCAGAAGCCGCACTGGGAGGCATGCTGATGGTCCATTTCCTGCTGTACCGGATGGTCCGGCGACGACTGGAAGGCATCCAGGGTAATCAGGTGGCTGCCATGGAGACTGCCAACCAGTCCTATGCAGCTGTTGATGGCCTGGTAATGAACCTTGCCCGACTGCTCAGGCGTTCCGATGATAACCGTACAGGCACCGCAATCGCCGGAAGCACAGCCCTCTTTGGTGGCCGTGAGCCGCATATTGGTGCGCAGCCACTCCAGAATGCTCAGATTTGGGTCGATCTGGTCAAGTTTATGGAGTTGCCCGTTCAGCAGGAATTGAATCACTCAAGTCTCCATTGATACCGGTTTGCCATTGGTCTGTAAGGGTTGCAGTCAGGTTCTGACGCCTGCTGCCAACCGTCTCCTGACCTGTCTCTGCAAAAAACTGACCAATTGGTTATGTGTATTTTTCAGTGTAGCCAGTTTTTGCAAGTTGGCAGGGTTGTTGCTGTCAGGACAAATGCTGAATGAATGGTCAGTTTAATCTGCCTTGATAACCAGTGAGTCCGACGAGGTGCCGATGAATCAGTTTGCGCTGTGTGATGCAGCCATTTTCACCATTGATCCCGATAATCAAGTTATTCCCCGGGGCACACTGATCGTCGAGGATGGCCGCATCAGTGCCGTCGGGCCCAGTGACCAGCTGGTCATCCCGCCGGGCATTCCGACCATGAATGCATGCGGCCATGCCCTGTTGCCCGGCCTGGTTGACACTCACTCCCACTCCAGCCTGATGCGTGGGGTGACCGAGAACATGCAACTGATGGACTGGCTTCCCCAGTATCAGCTGGAACACCGTGCACTGACCGAGGACTACGCCTATCACTCGGCCCGCCTGTGCTATCTGGAAGCACTGAAAAGCGGAACCACCTGCGTGATGGACATGTACCGCTTCATGCACCGTTGCGCCGACGCAGCCGAAGAGGTCGGCCTGCGGGTCAATCTGGCTCCCTATGTGGCCGATGAACCGGGCAAGGATTTCTTCGCCACTCGCGCCGAAAACCGTGCCCTGATCCATAGCCATCACGGTAGCCAGAACGGCCGTATTCAGGTCTGGATGGGCCTGGAACACCTGTTCTACTGCACCGCTGACGCCTACCGTGAAGCTCTCGAATGCCAGGCCGAATACGGCGTCGGCATCCACACCCATGCCTGCGAGCAGAAGGAAGAGGACGATGCGGTCAGCGCCCACTTCGGACGGCGCTCAATCGCCCAGCTGGACCATTACGGCATTCTTGGTGAGCGCACTTTGCTCGCCCATTGTGTCTGGCTGAACGACGATGAAATCCGCCGCATCGCAGATACTGACACCAGCATTGCCCATTGTCCGATCAGCAACGCCAAGCTGGCCAGTGGCGTTGCTCGGGTTCCGGAGATGCTTGCTGCCGGCATTACCCTTGGCCTGGGCACCGATGGGCCTGTGTGCAACAACAACCTGAACATGTTCGAGGAAATGAAGTTCGCCTCGTTGGTCCAGAAAGCAACCCGGCTCGATGCCACCGTTCTGCCGGCGGAACAGATCCTGCGCATGGCCACTATCAATGGCGCCCGGGCCCTCGGCCTGGACGACCGTATCGGCTCGCTGGAGGTCGGCAAACAGGCTGATCTTCTGCTGCTTGATCT
>JBFHSI010000246.1:0-4586 GCA_041591245.1 Marinobacter sp. | reverse complement strand
TGTGATCATCACCGAATACAACCGCAAGACCCAGGGGTTCCTGGTCACGGGTGTTGAAAGGATCATGAACATGAACTGGGAGGACATACTGCCGCCGCCCAAGGGGACCGGCAAGGATGTTTATCTGACGGCAGTAACCCGAATCGATGATAAACTGGTTGAAATTATAGATGTAGAGAAGGTTCTTTCGGAGGTTTCTCCGCTTCGCGAAGAAGTGAATGAGGATATCCGGAGCCGCAGTGCCGAGCGTATCAAAACCCATTTGCCGGTACTTGTGGTGGACGACTCCTCCGTTGCCCGGCGTCAGATTTCCCGCTGCCTTGCTGCAATCGGGATGGAAGTGGTGACCCGCAACGACGGCCAGGAAGCCTTTGAGTATCTGAAAGAAATCACAGCGGATGGTTCCAAGGCCCAGGATCACCTGTCCCTGGTTATTTCCGATGTGGAAATGCCGGAAATGGACGGCTACACACTGGTCACCCGGTGCAAGGAAGACCCCGCACTGGGCGGCCTGTTCATCATGCTGCATACGTCCCTGAGCGGTGTATTCAACAAGGCGATGGTGCAGAAAGTGGGTGCCGACGATTTTATGGCCAAGTTCAGTCCCGACGAACTGGCCGAACGGGTAATGGATATCATTGATCAGGGCTGATTCAATACGCCCGTTTTATTTGACACAGAGATTCGATGAAAGCGGAATTCAGTTCACAGGAATATGAAGATTTCAAAACGTTCCTGCAGGATGCGTGTGGCATATTGCTTGGGGATAACAAACAGTATCTGGTCAGGAGTCGTCTTCGCCGCATCCTTGAGGACAGGGGATTTGAGTCCCTGGCTGACCTGCTGGCGGAGATGAAGCGTCCTGCCGGCGCCCGTCTTCGGGAGCTGGTCATCGACGCCATGACCACCAATGAGACTTTGTGGTTCAGGGACAATCACCCGTTCCGTATCCTCCAGGAAAAACTGCTGCCGGAACTGGCAGAAAGCCGCCCCAATCAGTCCGTGCGCATCTGGTCGGCCGCCTGCTCTACGGGGCAGGAACCCTATTCGGTGGCGATGATTACGGAAGAGTTCCGTCGTCTGCACCCGGGCAAGCTGCGCAATGTGAAAATCACCGCAACGGATATTTCCAAAAGCGTGCTGGATGTCGCCCGCCGGGGTGAGTATGAAATGCTCGCCATTGGCCGGGGGCTTTCTCCCGAGCGCCAGAAACAGTTTTTTACCCCGTCGCCCGATGGTGGCTGGCAGATCCGTCCGCAACTGAAGGCCATGGTTGAGTTCCGGGAACTGAACCTGCTGGACCGGTACATGCTGGGCAAATTCGATATCGTGATGTGCCGGAACGTGCTGATCTACTTTTCCGCTGAACACAAAAAAGACATCCTTACCCGCATCCACGACACCCTGAACCCCGGTGGCTACCTGATCCTGGGCGCTTCCGAATCCCTCAACGGGCTGCCTGAACTGTACGAGATGGTTCAGTGTCACCCGGGCATCATCTACAGGAAAAAATAATTCCATGCCAATGAACGTATGGGTGCTGGTGGCCGCACAGGCCCTGGCCATGTGCACAGCGCCGTTTATCGTTTTTATCGGCAGTATTCAGGGCCGAATGCTGGCACCGGCTCCGGAATACGCCACCTTGCCGGTAGGGCTGGTGGTGGTGGGAACCGTGCTCTCCATCAAGCCGGCAACCTGGCTGATGGAGCGGCTGGGGCGCAAACGGGTGATGTTGCTGGGTACCCTTCTGGGAACCTGTGCCGCACTGATCGGGGCGGCTGCCTCCTGGCAGGGACTATTTGCTCTATTGTGCCTGGCCGCAGTGATTGGGGGTTCCGGGCTGGCGGTTGTTCATCAGTACCGGTTTGCCGCCATGGAATCCGTACCTGCCAATATGGCCGGCTCCGCAGCCGCCAGGGTATTGCTTGGTGGCCTTGGCGCAGCCTGGATTGGCCCGGAAGTGGCGGCCCTTGGTAGCGGCAGTGACAACAGCGCCTATCCGTTTCTGCTGAGCTGGATTGCTCTGGCCGGGGTTCAGGTAGCTGCGCTGGTACTGCTGGCGGTGGGCTACCGGGCCGGGGCCGAACGTGCCCGGACAGCGGATACCGACGGCGGCCGCCCCCTGAAGGAAATTCTGCGCAATCCCGTGGCCTGGGTAGCCATCAGCGGTGCAGCTGTGGGCTATGCGGTGATGAGTTTCATTATGACAGCAACACCCCTGAGCATGACTGAAATGGCCGGCCATGATCTGGGTGACGCCAAACGGGTGATCCAGCTGCACATTATGGCCATGTATCTGCCGTCCCTGATCAGTGGCTGGCTGGTGCGGGTTGTGGGCATACCCCTGATGATGACGGTCGGGCTGCTGGCCTATCTGGGCTGTATCGGGCTGGCGGCCAGTGGCATCAGCTTCCACCACTATCTGGGAGCTCTGTTGCTGCTGGGCGTGGGCTGGAACTTTCTGTTTGTGGGCGGAACCTCATTGCTGCCCAGTGTTTACAAGGATTCCGAGCGTTTCCGGGTGCAGGGCCTGAACGATGTGATGGTTTTCGGTACCCAGGCAACGGCGGCCCTGTCTGCTGGAGCCGTACTCAGCTGGCTGGGCTGGTCCGGTCTGCTGTTTGTGGCGGTGCCTTTCCTGGTGTTGCACGGTGCCCTGATGGTCATCTGGCTGACCCGGACACCGGCTGGGGACGCTGCTACTAACTGAGGGGAAGATGGCCGCTCTTGAACCAGACCAGGCTTTCCCGATCCGCGCCCAGGTGATGCAGGCTGCCCGGCGGATTCCGGACCCAGGTGCCCGGGCCGTAGCGACCGTCTTCATCAAAGAGCTCACCGGATAACACGAAAAGCTCTTCACCGCCGGCATGCTGGAACTGCCGGGCAGGGGAGTTAGCAGGCCATTTCAGCAGGGACACCTGCTCGCTGCCGAATTCATGGAGCCGGATCACCTCCAGCCCGTCTTCCCCCGGCTGCCAGGTGGCATTGCGGGTATCCACCCGGACCACATTCAGATCCTCCAGATCAAACTGATGCAGCTTCACCAGCAGGGTACAGCCTTCCTTGCTGAACGGCGTGTGCCCGCTGCCCGGAGGGTTGCGCAGATAGGTACCGGCCGGGTAGTCACCGGTTTCGTCGGAGAAGACCCCGTCCAGAACCAGAATTTCCTCACCCAGCGGGTGCTCGTGGCGACTGAAAGACGCTCCGGGCAGGTAACGCACCACGCTGGTGGCATGGCCCCGTTCCGCTTCTTCCCGGGCCAGGGGCTTGCGCAGAACGCCTCCGGAAGGGCTGGGCAGCCATTCCTGTTCGGAGGTTTCAATGACCAGGCGCTGGGAGAAATCCATGTTCAGCATGTGTGACCTCGGTTGGTGATGGCAGGGCGAATGAACGAGGGCCTGGCCCCGGATTACTTGATCAGTTTCTGTATATCCCGGAAGTGGGGGTGCTTGCAGTGGCGCATCCACTCAAAGGCCACCATTTCCAGGGTGACAATCATGGCGCCGCTCTGATGCAGCCGGTCCAGTGCCAGGTCCCGGTCGAACTCGTTACGGGAGCCACAGGCATCAGCCACCACCCACACCTTGAAACCGGCGTCCAGCAGACTCAGGGCTGTCTGCATCATGCACACATGGGCCTCGCAGCCGGCGATAACGATTTGCTGGCGGCCTTCCGGCAGATTTTCGATCAGGCCATCGGAGCAGGCATCGAAATGGTATTTGGACAGGGTCTGGTCGCACAGTTCCCGCACACCTTCCATATTCTGACCGAGTTTCTCCGGAAGCTGTTCAGTACCCACCACGGGAACACCCACAAGGGCGGCGATGGTGGCCAAGGTCTGGCACTGCTCAACAATTTCCAGCCCGTGGCTGATGGCGGGCATCAGCTTGCCCTGAAGGTCAATCAGGACCAGAGTGGATTGCTCGGCTTTCATCAGCATTGGTATTCTCCTTGTGAATGAGTAGCTGCCCGTCAGTGAGGAGGTTCTGTGGCCCGTTGGCTTGTGGTTGCCGGCATCATACTGATCATAGTCGGAACTATCATGCATTTCGCACCCTGGCTGCTGTCCTGGTTCGGAAAGCTGCCCGGGGACATCGACATCCGCTCGGAAAACAGCCGGGTTTTCATTCCGTTCACCTCCATGATCCTGGTCAGCCTGCTGCTGACCATCGTCCTCAACCTCCTGAATCGGTAACGAAAACTGCCGGTGCGAAAAAAATTCAAGGAATTTTCCAAATGGAGTTGCCAAGCGGAGGAAAAACCATTAAAGTTTGCGCCCTCAAATGAGTGACGAGATCACTGATTTGAAAAGGTTTATTGGAGAGGTGTCCGAGTGGCTGAAGGAGCACGCCTGGAAAGTGTGTATACGTTCATAGCGTATCGAGGGTTCGAATCCCTCCCTCTCCGCCAAATTAAAAACCCTGGTTCTCATGGAGAATCAGGGTTTTTTCGTTATGGGGCAGGGATGCGGCCTGTTCGCCCAACCTCAGTGCCCGAACCCGCCTGGAACTGAGCCGCTAGCTGTTACCCCCGGTTACCTGTTCCCTGCAGCAAGCCCGCCTGAACTACATTTTTCGTTGCGAATT
>JBFHSI010000245.1:0-4604 GCA_041591245.1 Marinobacter sp. | reverse complement strand
GCATTGGTCAGCACCACACCATAAATCAGTGCCCACTTGATATTGGGCAGGGTCACCCGCCGGAAAACACGCCAGCCGGATGCTCCCAGCACCACAGCGGCTTCTTCCTCTTCACTGCCCTGCTGCTGCATCAGAGGAATCAGCTCCCGGGCCACAAAGGGACAGGTAACAAATACGGTAACCATCAGGATGCCGGGCCAGGAAAACATCAGCTGGATATCGTATTCACCCAGCCAGCTCCCTACCCAGCCGTTGCGGCCATACAGCAGCAGGTACAGCAGGCCGGCCACCACCGGTGACACGGCGAAGGGAATATCGATCAGCGTAATCAGCAGCTTGCGCCCCGGAAACCGGAACCGGGTTACCGACCAGGCCAGTGCCGTTCCGAACACCAGATTGATGGGCACCGTCAGCAGTGCCACAAACAGAGTCAGGGCAATGGCATCCAGAGTGTACTCATCGGCCAGGTTACCTATGTACGCCTGCCAGCCGGTACTGAGCGCCTGAACGAAGATCAGCACCAGCGGAATCACCAGCATTACCAGTGTGCCCAGCAGCGCCAGGCCAATCAGGGTGCGGCGAATCCAGGGACCACTGGCGACCCGGTTTCTGCTCTCCACCTGCATCTCAGCGTCTCCCTTCCAGGCGGCGCAGATAACGCCCCTGCCAGAGGTTGATCAGGAACAGCAGCGTCAGGGATGTCAGCAATACCACCGAGGCAATGGCACTGGCGGCGGCGTAATCGTATTCCTGCAGACGCACGAAGATCATCAGGCTGGTGACTTCACTGACATAGGGGGTATTGCCGGCAATAAAGATAATGGCACCGAACTCGCCCTGGCTGCGGGTAAAGGACAGGGCCACGCCGGTCACAATAGCCGGCCACAGCGCCGGGAACAGAACCTTGCGGAACACCCGGGCGTCGCTGGCACCAAGACTCATGGCAGCTTCTTCATCCGCCGGGGCAATTTCCTCCAGCACCGGCTGCACCGTGCGCACCACGAAAGGAATACTGGTAAAGGCCATGGCCACCACAATGCCCAGCGGCGTGAAGGCGACTTCAATTCCTGCATGAGCCAGCAGCTGGCCATACCAGCCGTTTGCGGAAAACAGAGTGGCCAGGGTAATGCCGGCTACAGCGGTAGGCAGGGCAAATGGCAGATCCACCACCGCATCCACCAGCCGCTTGCCCGGAAAATCATAACGCACCAGCACCCAGGCCAGAAGCAGCCCAAAAAAGCCGTTGAACAGGGAGGCCAGCAACGCGGTCCAGAGGGTGACCTTATAGGACTCCACCACCCGGGGATCGGTAATCACAAACCAGAACTGATCCCAGGACATGCCCGAGGTTTCCACCACCAGGCCGGTCACCGGCAGCAGCAGAACAAGACTCACGAATAACAGGGAAATGCCGAGGCTCAGACCGAACCCCGGCAATACCCGCTTGCTGCGGCCCCCGAAGGACCGCACGGAAGCAGTGCTGGCAGACTGTGACACGATCCTGCCTCAGCGCCGGCGCTGCAGCTGATCCAGCTTGCCACCACTGGCAAAGTGGGTCTTCATGGCGTTTTCCCAGCCACCGGTAATCTCCTCGATGGACAGCAGCTTGACCTCAGGGAAGCGGTCGCTGTTCTCGGCCTTGACGGTTTCGTTATGAACCCGGTAGTTGAAGCCTGCCAGCAGGCGCTGGGCATCTTCGCTGTACAGGTGTTCAAGGTAGGCCCTGGCCAGATCTTCGGTACCATTCTGGCGCACGTACTCATCGATCCAGGTCACCGGGAACTCGGCCAGGAAGCTCACCTTCGGAGTAATCACCTGGTATTCATCACCGAAACGGTCTGCCAGGTTCAGCACTTCAGATTCGAAGGTCAGCAGAGCATCCCCGATACCACGCTCAACGAAGGTAGTAGTGGCACCGCGACCGCCGCTGTCGAACACTTTCACGTGGCCCAGCAGTTTGGCCATGAAACCATCGATGGCTTCCTGGTCATCACCAAAGCGGTCCTGGGCGTAACCCAGTGCAGCCAGATAGGTGTAGCGGCCGTTACCGGAAGTTTTCGGGTTGGGCATGACCAGCTCTACACCGTCCTGCAGCAGATCGTCCCAGTTTTCGATGTGCTTGGGATTATCCTTGCGTACCAGAAACGCCATGGTGGAGTAATAGGGAGAACTGTTGTTGGGCAGACGATCGGCCCAGTTCTCGGGAATCAGTTTGCCCCGGGAGTAAAGGATGTCGATATCGGTCACCTGGTTAAAGGTAACCACATCCGCCTTCAGCCCCTGGATAATGGCCTGGGCCTGCTTGGAGGAACCGGCGTGGGACTGCTTGATGTTAACCGACTCGCCGTTTTTCTCCTGCCAGTAGGCCTGGAACTGCTCGTTATAGGCAGCAAAGAGTTCACGGGCGATGTCGTAGGATGAGTTAAGCAGCTCGCGGTCCGCCGCCCAGGCTGGCTGTATGGACACAAGAGCGGCCAGTGCGAAGCCCTGGAAGAGTTTTTTCATGATGCGAGCCATCCTCTGCTAGTGAAGAAAGCTGCAATCTACCAAAAGATTTTAAGAACCAAAAATGTTAATGAGCGATTAATATATATCTAAATCAAATATATAGCGGTGGCAGGCTGATTGGCAGGCATGGCCCTCCCCGCTCAGCCCAAACCAGTTAAGCTGCCGCGAAGTCCAGGGGGTGAATATCATCCAGATTGACCGTGCTGCGGGCTCTCCATAGACCATACTTATCTTGCATCGCCAGCCCGTTCGCAGGAGTTCGGCCGAGAACTCTGGATAGCCGCAGAGCCATATCAGGGCCAATACAACTTTTCCCTTGAGCAACCGGGACAAGGTAGGAGGTGAAACGCCCAGACAAGCAGCAAGATAGCGGGAACTGATACCACAAGACTCCAGACATACATTCCGAAAAAATTTATCCGGATGCCGTGGATTCCACTCCTGAACTCGAAGGCCATGCCCTACCGGATGAAGTAACCAACTGCCGCCACTTGCCATTTCCGCTGATCAACACCAGTGCCCCGGTAGCCGAATCCCGGACTTCAAAAAAGGAAGCAAAGGCAAAATCACATACTCACAGTCCGGCGCGCCCCAGGCAACGAATCTGCTTCAGTAACGCTAGCTGTGTCGTCCTGACCGCAGGTCACCTGGTCGTTTCCGAGCCTCAGCTAAGGGCTGAGAGCATGGAGCTAGTCTGAATTATTGAGGTTATCGCGATGCGACCAAAATATCCGATAGGCAAATATAGTGACCAGGCAACCTAAAAGATATTTAGCTATATTCAGAGCAATCATGAAAATAGATATTAGTACGCTGGTTGGTTCAACTGTTTTTTCCAATATCCATAATGGCATACCGATGAATATAAAGATCAGGACAAACCCGACCAGCAACTGAAACTGATAATCCTTCGTCTGCTCCCAGCTGGATTTTATGGCGCCCACAGAGTCTTGCTCATCAAGCAAGCAGAAAAACTCTGAAAACATCAACCTCGCATATACTATAAACCCAGGAATAACCAGTAAAATTACCCCGACAACTACCGCCATGGATCCGATGGTGTATACCCCAAACATGGGCAGCCAGAACTTCAGGGCAAGATGATAGCAGTCAGTTCTGGAATAAGCCTTACCGGAAATTACCGAAGATATATAGAAAATCACTGCACCTTGAATAATCGGATAAAAAATTACGTCAGCACCCAGCGGAACCCAGTAAAGAGTGTTTTCTGGAGGTACATACTGCGGCAATACAAACCCGAGAATTGACAATGGGACAATTAAAGGAAAAATAACATTCCATATTCCATATATATTTTGGAAAAAGAATATAAATGTATCCTTCAAAAGTTTTGGCAAGTCTTTCATTCTTAACAGCTCGTTCTTGGCAATAGGGCTGACAACATCCGTCGTAACCTCTGATTCCGAGACCTCTATTGGCCCGCATCAAAATCACACCTTTCCCAAAGGACGTATTCACCAATTTAACGAAAAAACAACGAACCACCAACCCAGTACTGTCAAAGAACCTGCAAAATCAGCAGAAAATAACGAAGCAGTCTCATTTTCACCAGCATGATGACCAACTGAAGGAGCGCGCGCGCTCTATTTCCTTAAATTCGCACCGAAAAATGTAGTTCAGGCGGGCTTGCTGCAGGGAACAGGTAACCGGGGGTAACAGCTAGCGGCTCAGTTCCAGGCGGGTTCGGGCACTGAGGTTGGGCGAACAGGCCGCATCCCTGCCTTTTCCCTGCCCCATAACGAAAAAACCCTGATCCTCAATGAGAACCAGGGTTTTTAATTTGGCGGAGAGGGAGTCTGACCGATACGAATAAGCTAAAATAACCACGCATCACTAAAAAGCCTTTATTTCAGTGTCTTATGTTCAGCCACACAATAAACAGTTATCAGGAGTGATGGCCAATGATACACTGTGAAACGTATTTTTGTGGGGTCAGATGTGGGGTTAAGCATGAGCAAGCTACTTGCAAGCCAAGTAAAAGGGAAACTAGAACCGGGCCGGTACAGTGACGGTCAGGGGCTAATTTTGCAGGTCAGCAAGACCGGCCGGAAGTCCTGGGTTTTTCGGTTCCAGAT
>JBFHSI010000244.1:0-4633 GCA_041591245.1 Marinobacter sp. | reverse complement strand
TGAGACTGTTCATGCCGGGACCTCCCGGTAAACGGATACTGACCTTGCTACCCATCGACCAGATATTGCCGGAACTGTCCCGGACCCTGGAGAAGACCACTACCGCCCTGCTGCAGGCGCCTCCCGGCGCCGGCAAAACCACCCGTGTGCCCCTGACCCTGCTGGATGCCCCCTGGCGGGATGACCGGCGGATTCTGATGCTGGAGCCAAGGCGTCTGGCAGCCCGGTCTGCCGCCCAGTTCATGGCCCGGCAGCTGGGTGAGACAGCTGGCCAGACTGTGGGTTACCGGACCCGCCTGGATACCAGAGTATCGGCCTCGACCCGGGTTGAGGTGGTGACCGAAGGCATCCTCACCCGGCTGATCCAGAAGGATCCCATGCTGGAAGACTACGCGGCGGTGCTGTTTGATGAATTCCACGAGCGCTCCCTGCAGGCGGACCTGGGACTGGCGCTGGTACGGGAAACCCAGCAGGCCCTTCGGGAAGACCTGAGGGTGCTGGTGATGTCCGCGACCCTGGACACCGGGCCTATTGCCAGGGTGCTGGGGGATGTGCCGGTACTGACCAGCGAGGGCCGGGCTTATCCGGTGGAAATCCGTTACCGGCCAGCGCCGGCGCGCGGCGGCCGCATTCTGGACCAGGTGGTGGCGGTGATACAGGAAGCTCTGGCGCAGCAGAGTGGTTCGGTCCTGGTATTTCTGCCCGGTGCCGGGGAAATCCGGCGGGTGGAGCAGCAGTTACGGGGCCGGGTAGCGGATGATGTGATTCTGGCACCCCTGTACGGCAACCTGAAATCTGCAGATCAGGACCTGGCCATAGCTCCCGCCCCTCCGGGGCAACGGAAACTGGTGCTGGCCACTGCCATTGCCGAGACCAGTCTGACCATCGATGGCGTGCGGGTGGTGATCGACAGCGGCCTGCAGCGGCGTCCGGTATTCGACGCCAACAGCGGCATGACCCGGCTGGCAACCTCAAGACTGTCGAAAGCCTCCGCCGAACAGCGCCGGGGCCGGGCCGGGCGTCTGGAACCTGGGGTGTGTTACCGCCTGTGGAGCGAGTCTGAACAGTTCGGACTGCCGGATTACACAGCGCCGGAAATCCGGGAGGCGGATCTGGCGGCACTGGTGCTGGAACTTGCCCAGTGGGGAGCCCGCACCCCGGATCAGGTGGCCTGGATCGATAGGCCTCCGGAGGCTCACTGGCAGCAGGCCCGGGAGCTGCTGCAATGGCTGGACATGCTGGATGGGGACGGAGCCATCACCGGTCACGGCAAGGCTGCCCGGGAACTGGGTATTCATCCCCGTCTGGCCCATATGGTGATACGGGGCCGGGAACTGGGCCAGGGCCTGCTGGCGGCAGAACTGGCAGCCCTGCTGGGGGAAAGGGATCTGTGCGGGCCAGGAACCGGTGCCGATATGCTGGAGCGGGTGAACCTGCTGCGCCGGCCGGATTCCGGCCCGGCTGTGGACCGGGCCCGACTGAAGGCTATACGCCAGGCGGTAAAGCGGCTGTATTCCGGTTCTGCCATTGCCCCGGAATTGGCCACCGGGACGGAGGTGGGCCGTTTGCTGGCTCTGGCCTATCCGGACCGGGTGGGTCACCGGCGTCCGGGGCAGGAGCCCAGATACCGGCTCAGCAATGGCAAGGGTGCCCGGCTACGGGACGGGGATGGCCTGGAGCGCAATGAATGGCTGGTGGCGGCAGATCTGGATGGCCAGTCCCGGGAGTCCCTGATCTATCTGGCGGCTCCGGTGGAACTGGCGGATCTGGAACAGGATCTGGGAGACCATATCCAACCCTTCCGGGACGCTTCATGGGATGATGCCCGGGGCACGGTGGTTGTGTGGCAGGGGCGGAAGCTGGGGCAACTGGTGCTGGAACAGAAACCGGTGCAGAACCCGGACCCGGAACTGATCCAGCAGGGGCTGCTCAATGCGGTACGCAAGAAAGGGCTGGCTGCACTGTGCTGGTCCCGGTCGGCGCTGCAGTGGCGGGCCCGGGTGCAGCTGCTGGCCCGCACCTTTCCCGGCGACTGGCCGGATGTGAGCGACGGTGCCTTGCTGGAAACTGTGGATCTGTGGCTGGGGCCGTTTCTGGCAGGCCTGAAACGCTGGAGCGAGCTGGCAAAGCTGGACCTGCTTCCGGCCCTGAACAGTCTGCTGGAGTACCGCCAGCAACAGCAACTGGATACCCTGGCACCGGCGGCCCTGACCATCCCTACCGGTCAGCGGGTGAACCTGGACTATAGCGCCGATCAGGGGCCGGTGCTGGCGGCCAAGCTGCAGGCCCTGTTTGGCTGGACCGAGACCCCCACCGTGGCGGGAGGCCGGGTTCCGGTGGTGATCCATCTGCTGTCTCCGGCTCAGCGGCCACTGGCGGTCACCTCGGATCTGGCCAGCTTCTGGGCCAACGCCTATCCCCAGGTGCGCAAGGAAATGCGTGGCCGTTATCCCAAGCACCCCTGGCCCGAAGACCCCTTCACCGCAGCCCCTCAGCAGGGAACGAAACAACGGCCGACCCGTTGATAAGGTGGGGATATTTTCTGCTGGTAGCCGCTGGAGGTTGTGATAGAATCGCCTACCACTTTAGCTCCAGACATGTGTTGATACAGGTCATTTGTGAATGATCTGATCGAAATATGCCGGACCATCTTCAAGAGCGGATCAGGATTTGAAGTACACCCTATCCATTCGATTGCTGGCCTTCTTCAGTTTACTGATGATCATCCTCTCGGTATTGACGGGCGTGCTCGTGAATGCGGATGGGCTTGATCCCGGTTTGCTGTCGACCCTCGATCTGCCTGCATTCGACGAGAACATGGCTCTGCTGACAGCCCTGGACCTGGCAATGTTTGTCCTGCTGGCCTGCCTGATCAGCCTGATCTCCGAACTCCTTTGCAGCCGCTTGCGGCTCACTCTGCCCCGTATACTGCTGCGCCAGGGCAGGCAGCTTCTGTTCGACCACGGTTCCCGCGCCCCTCCCCGTTACCGCTGAAAAATCATGTTGACCTGAAGTCCTGAAAAACGGCCCCTCTGTGGGAGGTTTTCGGCTGCCTGTCGCATGCATCGTGCCATCATCTGACCTGTATCCCTGAGCCACGGGCGATACAGGCAGAGCGGGGACAATCCCCGACCAGGCGTACCGCCCATGCGGTCTGCCGGCTGTTGTCATCTCTGCTTAAGGCTCAAAAATGAAACAGAAAAAGGTCTCCCGGCTCACGGGAGGACTCTCGGTTGCGGCTGTTCTGCTGCTTTCGGGGTGTGAGGGCGGTGTCCTCGACCCCAAGGGACAGATCGGCGTTGATGAGAAAAACCTGATCCTGATTGCGACGGCTCTGATGCTGGTCGTAGTGATACCGGTCATCTTCATGACCCTGTACTTTGCCTGGAAATATCGGGCCAGTAATACCAGCGCCAGATACACGCCGAAGTGGGCGCATTCGACCCGGCTGGAACTGGTGGTCTGGCTGATCCCCTGCATCATTATCGTCATTCTGGGTTCCATCACCTGGGTGTCCACCCACCGGCTTGACCCCTACAAAGCGCTGGAGTCCGATGAGCCGCCCCTTGAGGTGGAGGTGGTTTCACTGAACTGGAAGTGGCTGTTCATCTATCCGGAGCAGGGCATTGCCACAGTCAATGAGCTGGTGATTCCCAGCGGTGTGCCTGTGTCCTTCCGGCTGACCTCGGAATCCACCATGAACTCCTTCTTCATCCCGCAGCTGGGCAGCCAGATCTACACTATGGCGGCCATGGCCACCCAGCTGCATCTGATAGCTGATGAACCGGGTAACTACCAGGGCATCTCCGCCAACTACAGCGGCGCCGGCTTTACCGGCATGCACTTCGATACCCATGCTACGGCGACCCGGCAGGACTTCGACGACTGGGTCGACAAGGTGAAGCGGTCCGACGAGACCCTGGATGATGCCGGCTACCGGGCCCTCGCCGAGCCCAGTGAAAACGAACCGGTACACCATTACGCCAGTGTGGCACCGGGGTTGTTCGACCGGATTCTCATGAAATACATGCAACACCATGGGCGCACACCGCTGGTGATGCCGGATGATGCCATGCACCACATGGCGGACATGTCCGCGGGCTCCATGCATCACATGGTGCCAATGCAGGCCAGTGACAGCGGACGGGACAGTCACACTGACCTCCCGGCTTCAGACACTGGCTCTGCCAATACCGCCATGAGTGAGGAATAAGCTATGTTCGGAAAACTGACACTGGATGCCGTTCCCAACCAGGACGGGAATTTCATTATGGAAATTCCGTTCCTTCGTGATCCCACTTCGAGTCCCTACGATCAGCTCAATAATGCACAGCGACATTTCTATACCTATGCCGTAGACGAAGATCTGGTTCGTGGCACTTATGTATTGGGTGGAACGACTTATGAAAACGGTGTGGCAGGCTATATCACTGCACGGCTTGCCTATTTGCACAACATTGGAAGTCCCAACGTATCGGATTATGAACAATATATTGTGAGCCAACATGGGGGGGCTTTATACGATGGATTTTCGGGTGCAGAAGCCTGGCTTGCCCAATACAACACTACCCATGGCTATTCCCGCTGGGGGGACTGGACGACCTGTCGTGGTATAGGTTGCCCGGATATGCAT
>JBFHSI010000243.1:0-4666 GCA_041591245.1 Marinobacter sp. | reverse complement strand
CCCAGCGGTCCCATGATTTCCAGGGGGACAGTGTCATCCACCCGGACCAGGTTGCGTTCATAGGTTATGGCATGGGCGGCAAACGATGACTGCCCGAAGAAGTTGGAAGCCACACTGCCCGCTGCATTTGACAGGGAGGAGGTCTGATCCGGACGGCTACCGGAGAAATTCAGTTGCGCCATGGTCCGGCAATAGGAAGGCTCCCCGGCCTGGCAGCGGTCACATTCACCACAGGAACGGAAACTGATCAGCACCCGGTCACCAGGCTGGAACTTTGTGACACCACTGCCCACCTGCTCAACCACACCGGAACCTTCATGGCCCAGAACGGCGGGGAGCGGATAGGGAACGGCTTCGGATTTGGCCACAAGATCGGTATGACAGATGCCCACACCGGCGATTTTCACCAGAATCTCATCCGGCCTTGGCGGCTCGATCGAAACATCTTCGTAGCTGAACGGGGCGTCGCCGGAATAGGCAACTGCGGCCTTTGTGGTTATTGTCATTGTCAAAAACCTCTCATGTAATACTGTTTATTTTTATAGAGATAAACACGTGCAGGGCGATGTCATCCCAGCCGGTTCAGAACCCTGAAGCCGGCCCGGGAGCCTCCGGATACTCAGGAAAAGCCGCGCTCGAGATTGGCGGTATTCAGAAGCGCCAGTTCATTGGATTCTTCCGGATAGGCATCCAGCCACTCGTTACACCATTCCGGATCTTTGATCTTGGTGGGGTGATGACTGGGCTTGCAGGCATCAAGAAACGGGGGAACCATGGCCTTGAAAAAACGAGTAATCATTTTCAGCAGACGCCACCGGGATTTCAGATTGCCCCAGAGGCCGTCTTTCTTGAGCATGGCCTGGTAGGATTTCCGGCTGTATTTGACCACATGCAGAGTGGCAAACAGCATCCCGTAAATCCGGTACAGATAGTTGCCGTAAACCGCGTTGTAGGCATCAATGGCGACGCTCTTGTGTTCTATTTCTTCCACAAAATGCCAGAGAATCAGTGAGGCTACCCGGGAGTCCGAGCCACCGAACAGATAGTCCCGTTCCCGGATCAGCCAGTGGCCTATGCCCAGCGCCATGGTTTCAAAACCGGCCGCGTAGGACAGGTTGAACTTGAGCGTGCGGGTTCTGTCATAACGCTCAAAATCCTTCGCCATTTCCTTTTCGATATCGACCAGTTCTGTGTAGCCGTTGGCAATGAGAATGTCGTTGAACTTTCGGTGCTGCTGGAAGTGCTGCCCCTCCTGCCCCATATAGAGCTTCACTTCCTTCTTCAGGTCTTCTGATTCGATAACATTCAGGGCCTTGCGCATGGTCCGGATCAGGTAGGGCTCCAGATACGGCATGGCCACAGAGGCACCATTGACCATATGACTCCATTCCGGCTTTTCACTGTTCCAGTGGGGGGAAATATCATCCGGAAACTGAAAGGGCATTTTGCGGATAACCATGCCATTTGCAGGTTTATCCGAAGTTTCACCAGACCGGCCACTAACACCATTTTCATTTGTCATATGCTCACCAGTGCAGAAATTCTTTTTTATATTTCGAGCCTCCATAATATGAATTCAGGCACAATAAAACGGGTTAGTTATGGCCAACCTGGGGTTGTAATTTGACCTTGGGGGGTTAGAAATGGTCAGCGGAAGGTTATCTGTGGTCAGGCCCTGAGCACGGGGGTTTGACCAGGGCTATTTCCGGAGCGGCCGGGGGACGGTTATCCCCGGCTTGCAGGCAGAAGCATGGATATCACTGCGGTAACGGCCACCAGAGCAGCGGAAACCCACAGGCACACCTCCAGTCCGTACAGCTGATACAGCCAGCCCGACAGCACAGTACCCAGCAGCCGGCCGGCGGCATTGGACATGTAATAGAAACCCACATCCAGCGAGACACCGTCATTGCGGGCGTAGCTGACAATCAGGTAGCTGTGCAGGGAGGAGTTGATGGCAAACAGCACCCCGAACAGCAGCAGTCCACCAACGACCACCAGCTGTGGAGACAGTCCTGCCACCAGTCCCAGGGCAATCAGCGCAGGAGTCAGTGCCAGCACACTGGCCCAGCGTACTGTAGCGGCCCGGCTGTGACTGTGGCCGGTGAATCTGGGTGCCTGAGTCTGGACCACGCCATAGCCAATCACCCACAGGGCCATAAAGCCCCCCACTTTCCAGAAATCCCAGGCAAACACCGTGTGCAGGTAGACCGGAAGGGCCACCACAAACCACACATCACGGGCACCGAACAGGAACAGGCGGGCGGCCGACAGTACATTGATGGCCCGACTCTTGGACAGGATATCCCGGAACTTTGGTTTGGCCTTGCTCTTGCCCAGCTCCTGGCGCAGCAGAAACAGGCTGGCCAGCCATACCAGCAGCAAAGCCGATGCCATAATTACCACTGCGCCCCGGAAACCCGCCAGCATCAGCAGCACTCCACCTAGGAAGAAACCCACACCCTTGAGGGTGTTCTTGGAGCCGGTCAGCAGGGCCACCCACTTGTACAGCTTGCCCTGACTGGAGTCGGGCACCAGAAGCTTGATGCCGCTTTTGGCGGACATCTTGTTCAGGTCCTTGGCTATCCCGGAGATGGCCTGAGCCACCATGACCCAGGGCACCGTCAGCAGACCCGAAGGCACCGCCAGCATGGCCAGTGCGGCAATCTGCAGAAACAGCCCCAGGTTCATGGTGCGGTTCAGCCCCAGGCGGGCTCCCAGATAGCCGCCCACCAGATTGGTAACCACCCCGAAGAACTCGTAGAAGACGAACAGCAGGGCTATGTCCAGGGGGGAATAACCCAGCTGGTGGAAGTGCAGTACCACCAGCATGCGCAGGGCGCCATCGGTCAGGGTGAAGGCCCAGTAATTGCCGGTAATCACCAGGTACTGCTGAACGGCCGCTTTCATATCAGTGACGACCCACCTTCACCACCAGTTCCGCAGTGCGGTTGGCGTAGCCCCACTCGTTGTCATACCAGGCGTAGATTTTCACCTGGGTGCCGTTGATTACCCGTGTAGACAGGGCATCAACAATGGACGACCGGGGATCGGTCCGGTAATCAATGGAGACCAGGGGCCGCTCCTCATAACCGAGAATTCCCTTGAGTTCACCTTCCGCTGCCTCCCGGAGCAGGGCATTGACCTGGTCCCGGTCGGTTGCCGATTCCACCTCGAACACACAGTCAGTAAGGGAAGCATTGGTCAGCGGCACCCGCACCGCCAGACCATCCAGCCGCCCTTTCAACTCGGGGAAAATCTCGATAATGGCGGTGGCGGAACCGGTACTGGTGGGAATCAGGGAACTGCCGCAAGCCCGGGCCCGGCGCAGGTCCTTGTGGGGGGCATCGATGATGGTCTGGGTATTGGTCAGGCTATGGATGGTGGTGATAGAGCCGTGGCGGATGCCCAGTTTTTCATGGATCACCTTCACCACCGGAGCCAGGCAATTGGTGGTGCAGGACGCTGCCGTCACTATCCGGTCCGTGGCGGGGTCGAACAGGTGATCGTTCACCCCGACCACCAGATTCTTCACACCGGCTTCCTTCACCGGGGCCGTGACCACCACTCGCCCTACGCCCTGATCCAGATAGGCCTGCAGCAGTTCCGTTTTCTTCATCTTGCCACTGGCCTCGATAACCACATCACAGCCGGACCAGTCGGTCTCGGCAATGGTGCGGTTGTGGCTGACAGCAATGCGCCGGCCCTGAATCAGCAGGCCAGAATCATCCGACTCAACCTCATGGTTCCAGCGCCCGTGCACACTGTCGAACATCAGCAGATGGGCCAGGCAGGCGGTATCCGCACCCGGGTCATTGATGGCCACAAACTCCACATCCGGCCAGTCCCATGCGGCCCGCAAGGCCAGACGACCGATACGGCCAAATCCGTTAATACCAACCCTGATTCTGCTCATGCTTCAGCTCCTGTGTCCGTCAGCCGCTCCAGCGCGGCCCTGATCATCTGTTCATTGGCTACGGCGGTTTCTTCCACAATCCTCACGATCCACTGGGGCAATTGCAGGTGTAACCGGTAATGAATCCATTGCCCCCGGCGATCTCCCTCCAGCAGGCCCGCATCCCGCAATACCGCCAGATGGCGGCTGGCCTTGGGCTGGGGCAGGTCCAGAGCCCTAGTAATCTCGCACACACACAGTTCTTCCCGGGCCCGGATCAGCAATACCATGGCCAGGCGGTTTTCATCCCCCAGTGCCCGGAACACGGTCACCGGGTCGTAACTGATGTCGCCCTGGCCCACCTGCTTCTGGTGCACCAGCACAAACAGCCCGATCCGTTCCCGCAGTTCCCTGAGGGTATGGGCGAAAGCAGCTCGGCGGTTTTTCGGCACCGGATCGGCAAAATCCCAGGCAATGTGCTGGGCCCGGGGATGGAAACCCGCGCATTCCCGGGCTGCCTTGTCGCACAGCATGATCACATAGTCCCAGTGCTCCCCGGCCACTTCCTCCAGAGACTTGCTCCTGAGCCCGGCCACAGGAATGCCCGCGTCGGAAAGCACCTGTAACGCCAGCGGATGGGGAGATTCGGGATCCGTGCCCGCACTGGCCACGTCAAAGTGCTCTCCGGCCACTTCCCGGAGCACAGCTTCAGCCATCAGCGAACGGGCACTGTTGGCAGTGCAGACAAAAAGCACACGGCGTTTCATTTGG
>JBFHSI010000242.1:0-4671 GCA_041591245.1 Marinobacter sp. | reverse complement strand
CGGGGCGCAGCAGTCGAAGACGCACCAGTAATTCGGCCTGCAGAACGCCGCACCCAATTGGCTCCAGCAGTGGAACCGGCAGCCGGTCCTGAAGGCGCGAGGCCATTCCGGCGGTTTCCACCGGCTCCCTCGGGCTGGACGTTGCCCTGGGCATTGGTGGTCTGCCTTATGGCCGGATTGTTGAAATCTACGGTCCGGAGAGTTCCGGTAAAACCACTCTGACCCTGCAGGTGATTGCCCAGGCCCAGAAACAGGGTAAAACCTGTGCCTTCGTGGATGCCGAGCACGCTCTGGACCCCATTTACGCCGAAAAACTGGGCGTGAATGTGGACGACCTGCTGGTCTCCCAGCCGGACACCGGTGAGCAGGCCCTGGAAATTGCCGACATGCTGGTGCGTTCCAATGCGGTGGATGTGATTGTTGTGGACTCGGTGGCAGCACTGACTCCGAAAGCAGAAATCGAAGGCGAGATGGGCGATAGCCACGTAGGCCTGCAGGCCCGTCTGATGTCCCAGGCCCTGCGCAAGCTGACCGGTAATGTGAAGAATGCCAACTGCCTGATGGTCTTTATCAACCAGATCCGTATGAAGATCGGAGTCATGTTTGGCAGCCCTGAAACCACCACCGGTGGTAACGCTCTGAAGTTCTACTCATCCGTACGTCTGGATATTCGCCGCATTGGCGCGGTGAAAGACGGTGATGAAGTGGTGGGTAACGAAACCCGGGTCAAGGTGGTGAAGAACAAGGTATCGCCTCCGTTCCGTCAGGCCGAGTTCCAGATCATGTATGGCAAGGGCATCTACCACATGGCCGAGGTTCTGGACATGGGTGTGAAGGAAGGTTTTGTTGACAAGTCCGGTGCCTGGTATGCCTACAATGGTGACAAGATCGGCCAGGGCAAGGCCAATGCCTGCAAGTTCCTGGAAGAGAATATGGACATAGCCAACGAGATCGAAGCCAAGGTCCGTGACAAGCTGATGCCCAAGCCGGAAGCCAGGAAAGAAGCCGAAGAAGTACCGGCTGAAACCAATGGTGAGTTGCTTTAACTGATAGCAGGGAGGGGGTATGGCCGACACCAAGAGACTTCTGATTGTTGCCCATGCTCCGTCCCCGAATACTCTCCTGCTGCGGGAAGCGGTGGAGCAGGGGGCCAGACATGACGATATTGAGCATGTTGATGTAATTGTCAGGGCTCCGCTGGAAGCGGGGCTCGATGATGTTCTCGCCTGTGATGCCATAATCCTTGGCACCACTGAAAACCTCGGCTATATGAGCGGGGCCCTGAAAGACTTTTTCGACCGCAGTTACTATCCGTGCCTGGAACAGACCCAGGGCCTGCCCTTTGCTTTCTATATCCGTGCGGGTCACGATGGTACCGGTACCCGAAGGGCGATTGAATCCATTACCACCGGATTGCGCTGGAAGCTGGTGCAGCCGCCTTTGGTGTGTCGTGGTGATTATCGGTCAGAATTCGCGGACCAGTGCCGGGAGCTTGGCATGTATGTGGCTGCCAGTCTGGATGCCGGACTGATCTGAACGGCAGCACAGCGCCTCCGAAAATCTTCACCTCACAGGCGACATAACAGGCCGCAGTATCTACAATGGCGGCCATCGATTAACCGTTACAGGACCAAACATTGAAGTCACTGTCTCCGCAACAGCTGTATAAAGCCTGTGTTCTGAAAGATCTGCCATTCAAAACCACCAGACAACTGGAGCCTCTGGCCGAGATTGTCGGCCAGAACCGTGCCCAGGAAGCTGTGCGTTTTGCCCTGGCGATGCCCCACAGTGGTTACAACGTGTATGCCGTTGGCCGGAATGGTCTGGGTAAGCGCACGATGATGCTGCGCTATCTGGAGCATCACGTGGATACCAAGCAGCAGAGTCATGACTGGTGCTATGTGGCCAATTTTGAAGATCCGAGGGTGCCCAGGTTACTGAAGTTGCCGGCGGAGCGGGGCGGCGAGCTCAAGCAGGACATGGAAAAGCTGATGGCTCGTCTGGTGAAAGTGATCCCCCAGACCTTCGACAGTGACAGTTTTCTTGAGCGCGCAGAGCAGCTCAAGAACGAATACGTGAAAAAGCAGGAAGACGAGCTGGAAAAGGTGGCGGCCCAGGCACGGCGTAAGAAAGTCAGCCTGACGGTGACCACACCCGGTGGCTATCGCCTGGTGGCCATGAACGGAGATGAGCCCCATACGGCGGAATCCTTTCAGGCGCTGACCCAGGAACAGCGTGACAAGTTTGAGGAAGTGATCAACAAGCTTGAGAAAAAGCTCCGTCAGGTCCTGCGCAAGCTGGCGGACTGGGAACAGGAATACGCGGAGAAGCAGCAGGAGCTGAACAAGGAAACCCTGGAGAGTGTATCCGGACACCAGATCGACGAGCTGGTGGAAAAGTACAAGGATCTGCCGGATGTGGTCGCCTTTTTTGAGGCGGTACGGGGGGATATGGCAGAGAATCTGGACATTTTCCTGGAGGATGGTGAAGAGCAGGTGGCCATTGCCTATGCCTCCCTGGACAAGAAAATGCCCCGCAGATATCTGGTGAACCTGCTGGTACACCAGAAAAACAACGAAGTTCCGGTGATCGTGGAAGACAATCCCACCTACCACAACCTGTTCGGTTATGTGGAAAACGTCACCTACAAGGGCACGGTGTTTACCGATTTCTCCCTGATTCGTCCGGGCAGCCTGCATCGGGCCAATGGTGGTTATCTACTGATGGACGCCGTCAAGGTGCTGGAACAGCCGTTTGTATGGGACGGGCTGAAACGTGCACTGCGCTCCAAAACCATCCAGATCAACTCTCTGGAGCGGGAACTGACCCTGTCCGGTACCATCTCCATTGAGCCGGAGGCGGTGCCTCTGGATGTGAAGATTGTCCTGTTCGGCGACCATGAAACCTGGATGCTGCTGCAGGAATACGATTCCGAGTTTGCGGAGCTGTTCCGGGTAACGGCGGACTTCGAGAACGAGATGTACCGGACCGATGACAGCCAGCTGCTGTATGCCAAGTTCATTGCCAGCCTGGTCAGTGAGAAAGAACTGCTGCACTGTTCCAACAAGGCTGTGGCCCGGGTGATTGAGCACAGTGCCCGGATGGCTGAGCACCAGAATCGCCTGTCCCTGCAGGCAGCGGATATTGCCAATCTGCTGCGGGAGTCGGACTTCTGGGCCCGCCAGGCCGGTGCCCGGCTGATTCAGGACACCCATGTGGAGAGGGCACTGGAAAGCGCCAAGTACCGCAGCTGCCGTATCCGCGACCAGTTCTACGATTCCATCCGGGACGGCACCACTCTGGTGAGCACCACCGGTACCTGTGTTGGCCAGGTGAATGCCCTGTCGGTATTGTCCGCCGGCGGATTTGAGTTCGGCCTGTCCAACCGTGTCACTGCCTCCTGCTACTATGGTGATGGTGCGGTGATGGATATCGAGCGCGATGTTAAACTGGGCGGCAACATCCACTCCAAGGGGGTGATGATCCTGAGTTCCTGGCTGGCTGCCCATTTCTCGGTGATGGACCCCATGCATCTGTCCGCAAGTATCACCTTCGAGCAGAATTACGGTGAAGTGGATGGAGACAGCGCGTCGCTTGCAGAACTTTGCGCACTGATTTCCTCTCTGTCAGGGGTGCCGGTGCGCCAGGATCTGGCCATCACCGGTTCGGTTAACCAGTTTGGTGAGGTGCAGCCCATCGGTGGCGTCAATGAGAAGGTGGAAGGCTTCTTCGCCACCTGTCAGCTCAAGGGCGGCCTTACCGGAACCCAGGGGGTTATTGTTCCCTCCACCAATGTCCAGAACCTGATGCTGGACAGCGAAGTGGTAAAAGCTGTACGTGAAGGACTGTTTTCTGTCTATGCGGTGAGCCGTATGGAAGAGGCTGTCACCCTGCTGCTAGGCAAGCCTGCCGGCAAGCCGGATGATAATGGCCGCTACCCGAAACACTCGGTTTTTGGCATTATCCAGCAGCGGCTTGAGAAAATGCGGGAACACGAACGCCAGGAACATGCCCGGGAAGAACCCAAGGATCCATCAATTCACTGACCGGACGCCATAATGAGTAGCGGACAGGAGAGAACAGGTTCATGACTGATATCCAGCAGACTGTATACGTAGTAGAGGATGACGAAGCGGTTCGTGATTCACTGGAATTGCTGCTCAAATCTGACGGCAAACCGGTAAAAACCTACGAGAGCGCCACCGCCTTTCTCAAGGACTATTCCGACCAGATGGCCGGCTGTATTGTGCTGGATATCCGTATGCCCGGCATGGACGGCATGGAGCTGCAGAAGAAACTGAATGAAAAGCATTCCATTCTGCCCATTATTTTTGTAACCGGCCACGGCGATGTGCCCATGGCGGTGGACGCCATGAAAGAGGGTGCGGTGGACTTTATCCAGAAGCCCTACCGTGAGGAAGCCCTGCTGGAGAAGATCGAGGCCGCCCTGGCCCAGGATCTGGAGCAGCGCAAATCCCTGGGTGAGAAGAAAGAGATTATCCGCAGAATCAAGAGCCTGACTCCCAGGGAACATGAGATTATGGATCGCATGATTGCCGGTCAGGCCAACAAGGTCATTGCCATCGAGCTCGAGATTAGCCAGCGCACGGTGGAGATTCACCGTTCCCGGGTTATGCACAAGATGGGCACGCACTCGGTGGCGCACTTGGT
>JBFHSI010000241.1:0-4692 GCA_041591245.1 Marinobacter sp. | reverse complement strand
TGGTAACTCCAGTTGTCCCCCCGGACCTGTAACCGCCACCGGCCATCGGCCTGCTCCTCCAGCTGCCAGTCATCCAGCCACACCTGCAGGGGCCGGACAGCAACACCCGCCTGTCCCAGATTTCCCCGGGCCAGTTTTTCGGCAAAATAGTGCTGCCCGTCAAAGCTCAGCGCGCCATGGGCCATCCACGCCGCCTGCAGGGGCCATCGGGAAGGAGGGGGCACCGGTGCATCAGGAATCCGGGGTTTCAGGGATTGCCGGAACTGGGTCCACTGGATACCCAGGGGACGTCCGTCCCGGGTTTTCAGATTGGCGGTCAGATACCACCACTCGGTGCGGTAGTCCGGATGGGGCCCCAGGTCCGCCGGAAAACTCAGCCGGTCCCCGGGCTTCGGCTGTACAAATGACTGGGCTACGCCCGGGTCTCCCGGGAACGCCAGTCCGGCAAAGCCTGTGTCCGCGGATTCCCGGGAACAGCCGGCCAGAAACACCGCCAGCAACAGCAAACCGCTTCGTTGCACCAGGGACCAGGCGGTCATCGCGCACCTCCATCCAGCTCGCTGGCCGATGCCGGCACCACCGCAGGATGCCGGAGCTGGTGAGCCATAAGCACGGCGATGCCTGCACCCACCAGCACACTCAGGGCGCCAAGCTGCAGCCAGACCCCGGGATACACCGCCATGGGCAGGGACCAGCCAAAAGCCAGCGGATTGATACAGGACACCAGCACCCAGGTCAGCCAGATACCCAGGGGCAGCGCCAGCAGGGCCACCCCTGTCGTCAGCATCAGCGCCAGCCGGGCCAGCTGGCCCAGAGCCTGGTGCCGGCTCAGGCCCCACACCACCAGCAGCCGGTAATACCAGACCCGGCCGGAGAGAAACACCCAGCCCATCATCAGCAGGGCTGCGGCCGCCAGAATCAGGGTCACCAGTGCCAGGGTCCGGGTCAGCAAAAAGGTCTGCCGGAAAACTGCGTCCGCCAGCTCCCGCACCCGGCGGTTATCCCGCATCTGTGGCAGCCCCTGGCCCCAGACCTGCTGCAGGCCAGTGACAATGGTATCGATGGCACCCGGAGCCGGACTGATAGCAAAGCTTTCAAAGGACGGCTGAAACCCTGCAGGCACGCTGTTCCTGCTCACCAGCACCTCGGCGGCGGGCCTGCCATAATCCGGATACACGGCCAGCACCGGCAGGGTCAGGGTGACACCAGCGATATCCACGAACAGCTGGTCCCCCACCGTCAGTCCTCGGCGACGCGCCAGCTGCTCGTTCACCATCAGCCCCTTGCCCCTGCGCAGCCGGGGCCAGGCCTCTGGCGCCTGGGCCAGCAAATCCCAGCCGGTGATCATGGATACCAGCGGCTCCAGCACCAGCAGATCCGTAGCCCCTTCTCCGGCGGTTTCAGTGGCCGGCAGACGGCCCCTGGCCCGGGCCAGCAGATACCAGTCATCCCCGGCCACCAGTTCCTCATTCCCCTGCAGCCAGTGCACCGCCGGCCGGCTGTCGGCCCCCGGGGGCACCTCCACAAAGTATTCCGCGGCCAGCCGGCGGGACAGCCACTGATCGAAAGTGACTTCAAAAACCGCAACCAGGGCCTGCACCGCCAGCACCATGGCCAGGGCAAACTGCAGAGCGACCAGGGGCAGGGCCAGACGCCGGGCAAACACTCCCAGCTCGCTGTAACGCCAGCGCGCCAGTGCATTTTTTTGCCTTTCCGCCTGCCAGCGGGCCAGAGTGGAAAGCACCCGGGGCGTCAGCAAGCCGGTCCCCACAAACACCAGCGCCACCGCCAGGAAAGCAGCGCTCAGGGACGGAGCCACAGGGGCCAGCACCAGACCGGCTACCAGCACGCCCGGGGCCAGCCAGTGCAGCCGGCGCAACGCGCCCCTGGGCAGAACGGCGGAAGGTTTCGGCAGCAGATCCGTCAGGCAGGCCAGGGCTACCACTGCCATGATCACCAGCGCCGGTGACCAGCCATTGCCACCCTGACCGGCATAGAGAGGAAGATCGAACAGGCTGTCCATGGCCCGGGCAAAACTGTTACCCAGAATCCCCGCAAGCAAACGCCCGAGCAGGATTCCCGGCAGGATACACAGCATCGCCAGGGCCACCAGCTCCAGCACCCGCAATATCTGTACCCGCAGCGGGCGCACACCGAACCGGCGCAGCAGGGCAAAGCTCTCGGCCCTCTGGGCCTGGCCCAGCAGGTAAACGCTACGCACCAGCAGGGCGGTAATCAGCAGCACCAGAAGACTCAGGGCATCCAGGTTGAGCAGGAAGCTCCGGCCCAGCTCACCGCTGTCCGGGGCGGTTTCGAAGGAGGCCTCCCGGTATCCCGGGGGCAAAGGCCGGGACACAGGCCCGTCGGGAACCAGCAGGCTCAGCTCCCCCGGACTGTCCTCTGCCGCCAGAGCCGCCGCCTGGCTGATATCCACAAAGGGTTTGCCATCCAGGGTCCCGACCACCGGGCCCTGACCGGAACCGCCGAAGCAGGCGGCCGCCAGCGGGTCCACACCAATCACCCGGCCAGTGCCGGTGGACGGTGTCACCTCCAGCCAGGGCATGACACAGATACCGGCCCGGCGCAGATGGACAAAATCCGCCACCGTCACCGGCTGGCTATCACTCCGGATCAGCTGCCGGTAGGCGGCCATTACCTGCTGGCTCTGGCCCAGGCTGTCCCGGGCCTGAGAGGTGAGCTGGCTGACACTGCTCCAGAGCATGGTGGCCACCAGGATCATCAGGGCCAGGGCCAGCAATTGCAGCGGGTGCCGGCGATAGTGGCTGAACAGGGCCGAAGACAGGGTCATGACGCACCCTGGGCCAGATCCAGACACAGGTCACAGCGTTTTGCCAGTTCCGGATCATGGGTCGCCAGAATCAGTCCGCAGCCGGTCTCCGCCTGCAGCCGGAACAGCTCACTGGAAACTTCATCGGCGGTACGCCGGTCCAGGCTGCCGGTGGGCTCATCCGCCAGAATCAGCGCCGGTGCCATGGCAAACACCATGGCCAGAGCCGCACGCTGACGCTGGCCACCGGAGACCTGATCCGGATACCTGCGGGCCAGATGCCCGATACCCAGACGCTCCAGCCAGTTCTCACAATGGCGGTCATCCTGGCCCGCCAGCCGGGCCCGCAGGCGTACATTGTCCAGCAGGGACAGGGCCGGCATCAGATTGGCATCCTGGAACACTACCCCGATTGTCTGCCGGCGCAAGTCAGCCCACAGCCGCTCCACCCTGCTCCGTCCGGCGGAATCCCCGGAATCGATCAGCTGCCCGGCCACCCTGATCTGTCCGGCATCCGGCGCCTCCAGCCCGCACAGCAGGTTGAGCAATGTACTTTTGCCGGAACCGGAGCGGCCCATCAGTGCCAGGGACTCACCGGCAGCCAGAGCCAGGGAAATATCCGCCAGCACCGGAATCCGGTTGTCGCCACTGGGGAAACTCTTGCTCAGCCCCTGAACCCTCAGCAGTTCCCCGGTCATCGCCTAGTCCTCCGCGCCCAGGGGCTGTGCACTGCCACCCTGGCGGCGGGCACGCCACTCCCGGAACTGCTCCAGCCACGACAGTAGCGCCGGAATCACCAGCAGCACCAGCAGGGTGGACAGGCCCAGACCGAAGGCAATGGAGGTGGCCATGGGAATCAGGAACTGGGCCTGCAGGGAGGTTTCGAACAGCAGCGGCAGCAGGCCGCCGATGGTGGTCAGGGAGGTGAGCAGTACCGCCCGCACCCGCTGCACCACCGCCTCGTTCAGGGCATCGCCGATATCCAGCCCCTTGCTGCGCTGGTGACTGTAGAAGGACACCAGAATAATGGCGTTGTTGACCACAATCCCGGACAGACCGAACAGTCCGAACAGGGACAGAATGGTCAGCTGCAGCCCCATCAGCCAGTGCCCCAGCAAAGCGCCCACCAGGGCGAAGGGAATAATGGCCATAACAATCAGGGGCAGGGTCCATGAGGCAAACACCCAGGCCAGAACCACATACATCAGGCCCAGACCGATCAGCAGCCCGGTTTTCATATCTGCCAGGGTTTCCCGCTGATCCGCGGCCCGGCCCTCGAAGCTGTAATGCACGTTATAGCGGCTGGCAATATCCGGCAGCGCCCGGGCCTGCAGGCTGTCCAGAATCTGGTCCGTGGTACTGACCCGGGTATTCAGCCCGGAGGTCACTTCCACCGCCAGTTTGCCCTCGGCATGGCGCAGGGCCTGGAAGCCCTGGCGGTGATCCAGGTTCATGACCTGGTTCAGGGGCACAAAGCGGCCGTCCGGCACCCGTACCGTCATTCGCGACAGGGTGGAAAAGCTCTCCCTCTGGGCCCTGGGCAGAGTCACCCGCACCTCGATCTCATCCCGGCCATCCTGATAGATCTGCGCCACCCGGCCATCAAAGGCGGCCCGCAGCTGCCGGCCCAGTTCCGCCGTGGTCAGGCCCAGGGCCTCACCCCAGGCACTGACCTGATAGATCAGCTGCTCCCGGCCCCAGGGCATGTCATCCTCCACATCCAGCACCCCGGGCAATGCGCGGACCGACTGAGCCAGATCATCGGCCGCCCGGCGCAGGGCCTCGGCATTGTCGCCGGTAAGCCGGATATTGATGTCCTTGCCCGGCGGGCCGGCACGACGCTCATCTATGGCCAGGTTCTCCAGCCCGGCCGGCAACCTCAGTCGCTCACGCCAGGCGGTGAT
>JBFHSI010000240.1:0-4710 GCA_041591245.1 Marinobacter sp. | reverse complement strand
GCGAGCCAGCTACCACACAAAACCCGCCAGCTATGTTGCCAGTCTTCTTGGCCACGAAGGCCCCGGCAGCCTGCTTGAGGTGCTCAAAAGTGCCGGACTTGTGGAAAGCCTCTCGGCTGGCATAGGCATGGATACCGGCGACAATGCCACTCTGGAACTCAGCATGTCCCTGACACCGGCAGGACTGGAACAGCAGGATGAGATTCTGGCGCTGGTGTTTGAGGATATAGACAGGATTCGCAGCCAGGGCATCAGCGAACAACGCTTTGAGGAAATGCGAAAACTGGCCCGGATTGACTTCCGTTTCCGGGAAAAGGGTGAGCCATTGCATGAAGTCATGGCCCTTTCCAGCCAGCTGCAGCATTACCCTCCCAAGGATATTCTCAGCGCCCCCTGGCTGATGGAAGACTATGCCCCCGAGCAATACCAGGACATTCTTGACCACCTGACCCCAGAAAACCTGATGGTATTCGTGCTGGACCCGGCACCGGAACTGGACAACCCGAGCCAGACCCGCTGGTACAACACGCCCTGGAGCCGGGAGGCCCTGGACCCGAAAAAGCTGCGGGCAACTCCGGTGAAATCCCTGGCCGCCCGACTGCAGTTACCGGCCCCCAACCCGTTTATACCGGAAAACCTGGATATGGTGACGGGCGCAACCATGGACAAGCCGGTGCTGCTGGGCAGCCCTGCCGGACTGGACCTCTGGTATGACCGGGATACCCGCTTCGGGACCCCGAAAGCCAACATTTTCATCAACCTGCGCACCCCGGCTGCCCGAGCCTCTGCCCGCAGCAGTGTTCTGACCCGGCTACTGGTGGATGCCATCAATACCAACCTGAATCCCTGGGGCTATCAGGCCCACCTGGCCGGTCTGGACTACAGCGTCTACCCCCACCTGCGGGGCATCACCGTCCGGGTCGGCGGCTACAGCGACAAGCTGCACGCCCTGATGAACCGGATTCTTGCCCAGATTGCCAATCCCGGCCTGACCCGGCAGCGCTTCGATATCGCCCGTCAGAATCTTCTGGACTCACTCCGCAACCAGACCAGAAACCCGCCCGTGGAACAGACCTCCGGATTCGTCCAGACCACCCTGATACAGGGAGCCTGGTCTGTTGATGAAAAGCTGCAGGCGGCCAGTGATGTGACTCTGGAAGAATTGCGCGCCTTCGCCCGAACCCTGCTGAGCGAAGTGAAGCCGGTCATGCTGGCCCATGGCAACCTGAGCCAGGCTGCAGCCCTGAATGTCGCCCAGCAGGTCAATGCCATGGTACTGGCCAACAGCACCCTGACCAATGTCCCCCGAAGCCGTATGCGCCAGTTGCCTCCGGGAGAAACACTGGCCTCAGTGGATGTGGACCACCCGGATACCGGATACACCCTTTATATGCAGGGTGCCGACACCTCGTTTGCCGAAAGAGCCAGGTACCGGCTGCTGGCACAGATCATCAGCAGTCCATTCTATGAGGACATCCGCACCACCCGGCAGCTGGGATATATCGTCTATGCCATGCCCTTCGAGATTCTTGAGGCACCGGCCCTGGGCTTTGTGGTGCAGTCCCCCGGCGCGGGCTGGCAGGATCTGGATCTGGCGGTACGGGAATTCTCGTCCGGTTTTGAAAGCCGGCTGGCCGCTATGGATGACCGGTCCCTGGAAAGGGAAAAGCAGGCGGTAATCAGCAAGCTTCTGCAACAGGACCGGCAACTGGGGGATGCCTCAGACAGGCTTTGGCGGGAGATTGACCGGGATGCCACCGGATTTGATTCCCGGGAGCAGCTGGCAGAGGCCATCCGCCAGGTCAGTAAAGCAGAATTGCTGGAAACCTTCAGAGCCTCGGTACTGAACCGGGAACGCTCACTGCTGGTGGTAACCGGCGCGGATGAAGCCAACGCCGACAAGGTGCGGGCGCAGATCAAGACCCGCCCGCCGCTGCCGGAACGCTGAGTTCAGGCTTTTTTCATAGCCTGGAACCGGGCCCAGTCTTCGGGCTCGTCCACATCCCAGCGGGGCTCAAGCAGGTTGACCGTGAGCCCCAGCTGGCGCAGCCGTTCACAGGTCTGCTCCAGCACCGCCTCTGTGCCCCAGGAAATGCCATCCAGCATGCCCGGAACAACCCTGCGTGCGCCAATCAGCACATAGCCACCATCATCGGACGGCCCCAGCACAACGTCACAGTCCGTCAGCCGGGCCACAGCGCAACGCACATACTCAGGGTCCACGGACGGGCAATCGCTGCCAACCACCATCGCCCTCGAGTGTCCCGTCAGTGCCTGACCCAGCGCCGCGAGCATTCTGTCCCCAAGGGTGGGGCCACTCTGGGTTTTCTGCTCCAGGCCCGCACTTTCCAGGTTACGGAGAATCACACCTGCGTCCCTGGGAGGCTGAGCAAGTTCCCGGTCCCACCAGAACTGCACGGGGTAGCCGGAAGCACACAGATTATCCAGCACCGCCAGAGTCAGATTTACATGGGCAGCAAGCGCCCCGTCAGCCCCCAGTGCCGGCATGAGCCGGGTTTTTACCCGACCGGCTTCCGGCCATTTGGCAAACTGCATCAGTACAGCATCAAAAGACTTGTTATCCGGCATTACGGACATCCGATCGATAGGCCTGGGCCAGGGATTCCGGCGACTCCCCGCGCCAGTAGCGCCAGCGAAGCTGCCACATGAGGAAGATGGTACGCCAGGGACCCAGCTTTTCCCAGCGCCGGCTATCGGTGGTAACCGGTGAGGAAATACAGAAAGGACGGGACACAAGACACAGACGGCGGGAGAACTCCACATCCTCCATCAGGGGAATCGGCTGGAAGCCACCAAGCACCTCGAACACATCCCTGCGCACGAACATGGCCTGATCGCCGGTACAGATACCCGTTAACCGGGACCGTCCATTCATGAACCAGGCGATCAGCCGGAACAGCCGGCGATCCCCACTCAGGCGAACATCAAACCGGCCCCAGGCGCGTCGGCTGCGGACAAAGGCCAGCAGATGCTCCAGCGCATCCGGCGGCAACCGGGTATCTGCGTGGAGGAACAGGAACAGGTCGCCCCGGGCAACAGCCGCCCCTGCATTCATCTGCAGAGCACGCCCCTTTTCCGAGGTCACCACAGCATCACACAGGGGACGGGCCAGATCGGCAGTTCCATCCGTGCTGCCGGCATCCACAACAATCACTTCATGGCCGGCAGTCCTGAGAGGCGCCAGGGCCTCCAGTGTTGCAACAATGCCCGATGATTCCATCCACACCGGGACAATAATGCTCAAAGACAGAGAATCACTCACCACACTCTCCGGAGAAATCATGGAAACCGGTCAACCATCTTGAGACCTGGACGCGAGATCGCTATCATAGCGCCCTTCTTGCCCGAATGCCTCCGTAGCTCATCTGGATAGAGCGTCCCCCTCCTAAGGGGAAGGTAGCAGGTTCGAGTCCTGCCGGGGGCACCAGTCGACACTCAGAGTCGACGCCAGACGTACCCTGAACCTTCAACCCACACCCCATCACAGATCCTTCAATCGCGTACACTTCAGCGCTCCAGGCTTCCAACATGGACCAGCAAGGCATTCACCAGAAAGGTATAGGGTGCGGAAACCCCCAGAGTCTCACAGCGCCGAAGTACGGCTCCGGCAATACTGTCCAGTTCCAGAGGCCTGCCCTTTTCCTTGTCTACCAGCATGGAAGTCTTGATGGCATTGAAGTTGCGGATCAGGTCAAACATTTCATCAAGATCAGCCCGACTCAGGTTTACACCATCCGCCCTGGAGGCCTCAACGGTTTCAGCCATCATGCCGTACACCACCTTGCTGAACTCAGGGTGATGGGTCAGGCGACGGGTATCCAGTCCGGTAAGCGCAGATAGCGGGTTTACCCCATTGTTGATCACCAGCTTGCGCCATAGCTCATAGCGGATATTGTCGGTCACGGTTGTGGGAATTCCGGCACCATTGAAAGCCTCCTCGAGAACTTTCAGCAGCTCGGAGCGGGGATCATCCCGGTCCTGAGCCTCAGGCCAGGCCCCCATAACGATCTGGGCCGCCCCTTCCGCAAACACTTCCCCGGGCCCGGTCACATGTCCGCCAATACGTACAGCCAGGCCGCCGAGGACCCGATGCTCTCCGAGAGCAGCGGCGAATACGGGCTCATTATCCACCCCGTTCTGCAGGGACAGAACCGGCACCGCAGCAGAAGCCAGCCAGCCACCAAGCTCCGCCATCACCGGCCCGGTTGCCGTTGATTTCAGAGTGATGATGATCAGATCGAAATCATCCGGCAGATAGCGCTGCTGCAGAGCCTTATGGTCGCAGGCCGGGATGGAGCATTGGTAAACCTGCCCCGCGTAATCCACCCGTAACCCCTGGCTCTGAATTGCCTCCAGGTGGGCTCCGCGGGCAGTGAGGACAAGATCATGCCCGGCCTCCCGGAGCCGGGCAGCGTAGTAGCCACCAATACCGCCGGCACCAATAATCAGGAATTTCATTTGTGATGCAGCCATAGTCATTTAAGGTTCTGAAAAATAATACCTTAGCCTGCATTTATCACAACCGGTTGCATCTGACTATCAGGCCCCTCCCTCGAAGGAAGACCCCGTCAAGGCATGGGTATATTCCCGCTTCTGTCGGCATAAAAGCCCCACTGCAACCTGCAGAAAACCCAACATCATTTTATATTTTGACCTAACGTATATCTTCCTACCATACTTCCTGATCCG
>JBFHSI010000239.1:0-4731 GCA_041591245.1 Marinobacter sp. | reverse complement strand
GCAGAGATAGTGGAAGTGGCGGCGATGATTGACCTGCCGGACCTGGGCGGGTCCCGCAAGCTGCAGGAGCAGGGACTTCAGGTTTATACTGTGTGCTCGTTCGAAGGAGAATAACTCCAACCAGACAGGAGACGGTCATGCAGAACTATCAACACCTCTGGAAAGATGGCAACCCGGTACACCTGCCCCTGGGGAAGATTGTCTGCATTGGCCGCAACTATGCGGAACACGCCAGGGAATTGAACAACCCGGTTCCAGACCTGCCCCTGCTGTTCATCAAGCCGTCAACCGCTGCGGTACACGTGACCCGGCCCCTGGATTTCCCCCGGGACCGGGGATCGGTTCATTTCGAGACGGAACTGGCGGTACTGATCGGGCGTCCCCTGACCAATGCATCTGCCGCCGAGGCGAAAGCCGCCATCTTCGGCTATGGCCTTGCGCTGGACCTCACCCTCCGTGATGTGCAGAGCCAGCTCAAGGAAAAAGGCCAGCCCTGGGAAAGGGCCAAGGCCTTTGACGGCTCCTGCCCCCTGTCCCCTTTCGTGCCTGCAGAACTGCTGCCCGAGGACAATATCCATTTCACCCTGGATGTGGACGGTGAACGCCGGCAAACCGGTGATACCCGGGACATGCTGCACCCGGTTCTGGAGCTGATCTCACACATGAGCAGCCAGTTCACCCTGCTGCCCGGAGATGTGGTCCTCACCGGCACCCCCAAAGGGGTCGGCCCCCTGCAATCCGGCCAGACCCTGTCTCTGGAACTGGAGAAGCTGCTGTTCGTGGAAACCAAAGTGGTATAACGTAGTTTCCCGATTCCGGATTCCGTTAAGGGCACTTCTCTGGCATGGCAAAAAAACCGGTTACTTCCCGTGGCGGACGCTTTCTGAAACTGGCGGGGATGACAGCCTCGGTGGCCGGACACTACGCCGGCCAGCGGGCCCGGAAGCTTCTCCGGGGCGATGACAGCGAACAGGCCCGCAGCGAAAGCTACAGCAAAATGGCAGGACAGATTGCCGACACCCTGGGAGAACTCAAAGGGGCGGTGATGAAGGTGGGGCAGATTGCTTCCCAGACCCAGGACTTCCTGCCCAGGGAATTCTCCGAAGCCCTGCAGACCCTGCAGAAATCCGCCCCGCCCATGCCTTTTGAAATCATCGTGGAACAGATCGAGTCGGAACTGGGCCAGCCGGTATCCGCACTGTTCGAATACCTTCAGGAAAAACCCTACGCAGCCGCCTCCATCGGTCAGGTACACAAGGCCAGACTCCACGACGGCACGGATGTCATCGTCAAGGTGCAGTACCCGGGGGTGGATGAGTCCTGTGACTCGGATCTGAAACAGCTGCGCCTGGCTCTGAAACTGGGGGGCCTGCTGAAAATGCCGAAAGCGACGGTGGACCAGCTGTTCGGTGAGATCCGGGAACGGCTCCGGGAAGAGCTGGATTACGAAAACGAGGCGGACAATCTCAGACTGTTCCGGTCATTCCACCAGAACGATGACTGGGTGATTATTCCGGACGTGATCAGCAGCCATTCAAGCCGCCGGGTTCTGACCCTGGAACTGGTGGAGGGGGACCACGTCAGCGAGGTCACTCCAGAGCACTACAGCCAGGAAACCATCAACCTGATCGGTCACCGGATTTTCACCACCATGGCCGACCAGCTGTTCCGTTTCCACTGTATTCACGGGGACCCCCATGCCGGCAACTTTGCCTATCGTCCGGACGGCGCCATCATCATGTATGACTTTGGCTGCGTGAAAAAGCTGAAGCCGGAGATTGTCGAGGCCTACCGAAATGCCCTGGTGTCTGCTTTGGACGAGGACTACCAGGCTCTGGACAGGTATCTGATCGACCTGGGTGCCCGGGTGAAAAGCCAGCCGGCAGTGGATGAGGCTTACTACGCCATGTGGCGCGACATACTGATTCCGCCCTTCAATCAGGACAGCCCCTACAATTTTGCCGAATCCGAGATCCACATGCAGGTAGCGGCCAAGACCAGCACCGTGTTCAAGTACCTGGACTACTTCAAGCCACCGGTGGAAAGCATCTTCATTGACCGGATGATCGCCGGCCACTACTGGATGCTGAAGCGCCTGGGGGTGCAGGCGGCGTTCAGAGACGAACTCTACCGCTACCTCAAGCCCTGACCCAGGCTAGCGCAGGGTCTCCACCCACTCGGCCACACCCTCACTGGCGCCCTTGCGGATAACCCTGGCTCTGGACACAGCAGCCGGCTCGCCCGGGTCTACCACGGTAATGGGTACACCCGCATCCACTTCATGAATCAGGCCAGCGGCGGGATAGACCTGCAGGGATGTCCCGACAATAAGCAGATGGTCGGCGCTGCGGACAATCTCCGCAGCGGTTTCCAGCAGGGGTACTTCCTCACCGAACCAGACGATATGGGGCCGCAGCGGGGCCCCCAGCTCGCAGGTTTCTCCCGGCAGTATGTCCCGGTAGCCTATGTCATAGATCAGTTCCGGATAGCGGGAACTGCGGGCCTTGGTGAGTTCACCGTGCAGATGGACCACCTGCCCGGAACCACCGCGCTCATGCAGATCGTCCACATTCTGGGTAATGATACTGACCCGGTACAGGGCCTCCAGCTCCGCCAGCAGCCGGTGCGCCTGATTGGGCTGCGCCGATTCCAGCTGGCGTCTGCGCTCATTATAGAAACGCAGCACCAGCTCGGGGTTGCGGGCAAAGGCCTCAGGTGTGGCCACATCGTAGATGCTGTGCTCTTCCCAGAGCCCGCCGTTATCCCGGAAGGTGGACAGCCCGCTTTCGGCGCTGATACCTGCACCGGTGAGGACGACGATATGTTCCTGCATCAGTCAAAGATCTTCCCTGGATTCATAATGCCGTTGGGATCAAACACCTGCTTGATCCCCCGAAGGTAGGCAATTTCCGCCTCACTGCGGGTGTATTGCAGATAGGGCTTCTTGGTCATGCCCACGCCATGCTCGGCGGACACACTGCCCTGGTAGCGCTCGACAATCTCGAACACCCATTTGTTCACCTGCTGGCACTTCTCGAAGAAGTCTTCCTTGGCCATGTCCTCCGGTTTGAGGATGTTCAGGTGCAGGTTGCCGTCACCAATATGTCCGAACCAGATGATTTCAAAATCCGGATAATGCTCGGCCACCACCGCATCAATTTCCTTCAGGAAACCGGGTACCCGGGATACCACCACGGAAATGTCGTTCTTGTAGGGAATGCGCGGAGCAATGGATTCGGAGATCCGCTCCCGCAGCTGCCAAAGGTTTTTGGCCTGGGTTTCACTCTGGCTGATCACACCATCCAGCACCCAGCCATTTTCCACGCACAGCTCGAACAGTCCCATGGCATCGTCCATCACCTGATCGGAGATGGCTTCAAACTCCAGCAGCGCATAGAAAGGCGCCTCGGTTTCAAACGGGGCCTGCACCTGACCATGGGCCAGCACGTGCCCCATGGCCTGATGGGAAAAGAATTCGTAGGCGGTGAGGTCCAGTTTGTTCTGGAACGCCTGCAGCACGTCCATGGTATGTACCAGATCGCTCAGACCCAGCACCAGCACGGTCAGATCGTCGGGCTTGCGGGTCAGCTTCATGGTGGCTTCGGTGATAAAGCCCAGGGTGCCCTCGGCACCGATAAACAGGTGGCGCAGGTCGTAACCCGTGTTGTTCTTTTCCAGATCCTTGTTGAGATCCAGGATATCGCCCTTGCCGGTCACTACCTTGAGGCCGGCAACCCAGTCCCGGCTCATACCGTAACGGATGACCTTGATACCACCGGCATTGGTGGACAGGTTACCCCCAAGCTGGCTGGAGCCTGCGGAGGCAAAGTCCACCGGGTAATAAAGACCGTTTTCTTCCGCGAAATTCTGCAGCTGCTCGGTGACCACACCCGCCTGGCAGCGCACCACCCGGTCACTGGCGTTGAAGTCCAGAATCCGGTTCATGTTGTCGAAGGCCACCACAACTTCACCATTGGCGGCAACGGCGCCGGCACTCAGACCGGTGCGCCCACCCGAGGGCACCAGGGAGACCTGATGTTCATTGGCAAATTTCACCAGGGCCTGTACCTGTTCTGTAGTTTTGGGCAGAACAATGGCCAGGGGTTTGGGGGCATAAATGCGGGTCCAGTCCTTGCCGTAGGTGTCCAGATCTGCAGGATCTGTCAGTACCTTGCCGGCGGATTCGCCGGTCGCAACCAGCTGTTTCAGGGCATCAACAATCTGTTCGGGGCTCATGAATGGGTCAGTCTCATCGGGGTTGGGCCGGCAACCCGCAGCTACACGAATAGCCACACAATTGATCCAGGCAAACCGGCGCGCTGTGAAAGTCTGCGTTTATGGTATCATACCGCCCCTGTTCTGTGAGCCAGCCCTGACGATCACTGGCCACGGGTCATTCCACAATGACGAAAGGTTCGGAAGCAAGCCCATGTCCAATACGTCTCTTGAAAAGAGCAAAATCCGGATACTGCTGCTGGAAGGCGTACATCAATCTGCCATTGATACCCTGAATGCTGCAGGCTACACCAATATCGAATACCTGACTCACTCGCTGGCCGAGGATGAGCTGATCGAGAAGATTGCCGATGCGCACTTCATCGGTATCCGATCCCGTACCCAGCTGACCGAGAAAGTATTTGAGGCCGCCAAAAAGCTGGTGGCCGTGGGTTGCTTCTGTATCGGTACCAACCAGGTGAATCTGCAGGCGGCTACCCGTCGCGGGATTGCCGT
>JBFHSI010000238.1:0-4745 GCA_041591245.1 Marinobacter sp. | reverse complement strand
GAGTTTTCCGAAAGGGCCTTCCTCAACGACAAACTGGACCTGGCCCAGGCTGAAGCCATTGCCGATCTGATTGAAAGCAGCTCGGAACAGGCGGCCCGCTGTGCTGTGCGTTCCATGCAGGGGGTGTTTTCCCGGCAGGTGGATGATCTGGTGGAGGCGGTTACCCGCCTGCGCATTTACGTGGAAGCGGCCATCGATTTTCCCGAAGAGGAAATTGATTTTCTGGCCGATGGCAAGGTGGCCGGGGACCTTCAGCAGCTGCTGGCGCGGCTGGATGGCATTCTTGCCGGCGCCCAGCAGGGAACCATTCTCCGGGATGGCATGAAGGTGGTGATTGCCGGCCGTCCCAATGCGGGGAAATCCAGCCTGCTCAATGCCCTGGCGGGTCGGGAGGCGGCCATAGTCACCGCCATTGAAGGCACCACACGGGATGTGCTGCGGGAACATATCCACATAGACGGCATGCCCCTGCACATCATTGATACTGCGGGGCTCAGGGACAGCCCCGATGAAGTGGAACAGATTGGCATCGCCCGGGCCTGGGAGGAAATCCGTCAGGCTGACCGGATACTGCTGATGGTGGATGCCACCAGTACCGACAAGACCGAAGCCCATGAGATCTGGCCGGACTTTATCGATCAGTTACCGGCCGGAGCGCCGGTGACAGTGATCCGCAACAAGGTGGATCTGACTGGAGAACCGGTGGGGATTCAGGATTCAGGAAAGGCCGCACCGGTAATCCGGCTTGCGGCCAAATCCGCCGAAGGCCTGGATGTTCTGCGGGAGCATCTGAAACAGTGTATCGGCTTTGCCACCACCACTGAAGGAGGCTTTCTGGCCCGCCGCCGGCACCTGGATGCCCTGGAGCGTGCCCGGGACCTGTTGCTGCAGGGGCAGGGTCAGCTTGAAGGCTACGGCGCAGGAGAGCTGCTTGCGGAGGATCTGAGGGCAGCCCAGGATGCTCTGGGGGAAATTACCGGGCATCTGACTCCGGATGAGCTGCTGGGCAAGATCTTTTCCAGTTTCTGTATCGGCAAGTAAAACGCTAACCCCGGCGACGCCGGGATAAATCCTGTGTTGGTGATATCCGCTAGTTCCGGAACAGGGCCAGACTGTCCAGAAGTACTGTCTCGGTCATGGCCAGCAGCGCCGATTCACTGGTGTAGCCGGCTCGCTCCAGTCGTCTGGCTGCAACCACCAGCGCCCGATGGGCAGCATCGGGATTATCGCCAAGCTGCTCAATACGGCGCAGCGCCAGTTCCGTTGACCGGGCCAGGCCTGCCGGCAGATCCGGCTGGCCCTGCAATGCCTGCAGCCGGCGGGTAACCTGCTCCAGGCGCAGGATTGTCAGCCCCCATTTGGCCACAGGGAAGGAGCTTCCTGCCATCAGGTCAGCCCAGCGCACCAGCTGCAACAGCCGGTGGTAGAGCCGGGAACGCCAGGCCAGGCGCGTTGAAGCGCTTTCGGGACGGCGGGCCATGTCTTCGATTTCGTGCACCATCATCGCTTGCAGGTTACGTATCCGGCGGCCGGTATTGACGGGATAGATCAGCCGGAACGCCAGCATGGCGATCAGGGGCGCCGAGATAACCCCGAGGGACAGCAGGGCAGACTCGGAAAAGCTGCCCTGCAAGGGGAAATTTGGCTGCAACAGCAGCAGGAGCACCATGTTGTAGTCAAATGCCGCAGCTGCCAGGCGACGATGTGCAAAAACCAGCACACCCAGAGCGACGAAAGGAAATATCAGCATTATCTGCTGGGCCAGGGAGTCCGCCAAAGGCCATACCAGCCAGTGACAGGTGAGCGCGCCGGCCACCCCCAGAATATTTCCCAGAAATACCGAACGCATGGTCATGACCGGGCTTTCAAAAGTCGAAAACAGCGACGTCATCACCGCAGTCCCCAGCAGCATATAGGCACCAATATCGGAGCCGGTGATCCACCAGAAGGTACCGACAGCCAGCATGGCGATACCGGCACGGACACTGGCCTGACGGGCACCTATCCAGTCGCGGTGCAGTGCCAGTGGTAACATCTTCTGTTCCGGCTCGCTCGAAGGGGCCGCCGGGCGCTGCTGCAGATAACGTGCAAAAACTTCGGAACAACGCTCCAGAAGATCCTCCAGCGTAGCCAGTGAAGGCACCGAACGGCTGCATTGCACCGCCTTGCCCAGGGCCTCCAGCACCTGCTCATCCGGTGCATCCGTTTCAAAGGCACGAACGGCCCCATCCAGAGCATCAATCAGTGCCTGAGTATGTACGCCCGGCTCTGCCTGACGCCGCCAGACCAGCAGCGATACCAGAGATACCAGCAGCAGCCGGCTCAGGCGGGCATGGTGCCGGTCCGCTTCGCCGCGTACCCCGTGCATTTCCAGCGATGAATCCAGCGACGCCATCCGTGACAGCAGCTCCTGTTGCTGATGGAACGACAGCCGCTGGCCGGCCAGGGCCATCTTCAGGTGGGCAAAGGTGTCCGCCGCCAGCAGGCGCAGATCCCGGTCCGAGACCGGCTCGCCCCCGGATGGAGTGAAGTACCAGGCCACCAGCAGCGCCATCAGCACTCCGGTCAGCGCCGTCAGCACCCGGTCCAGGCCAAGACTGAGAATATCCGCGTGCTGGGCGGTGCCGACCAGTGCAACCAGGGCTGCCGAGTATCCGGCCAGCATTGCCCCATAGGTCACCATTCCCCGCAGCAGATGGGCCACCGCAACACAGGCCGCCACCCAGAGTGACAGTGTCACCATAAGCACACTGATCTCGCCCTTCGCCAGAACGACAATCAGCACACCCACCAGGGCACCGAGCAGGGTTCCCAGCAGACGCAGGCCGCTCTTGGCCAGCAGCTGGCCCCGCAGAGGCAGGGATGCAGCCCAGACGGTCATGCCGGCCCACTGGGGATGTTCCAGTCCCAGCCACCAGGCCACTGCAATGGCCAGACATACGGCGAACCCTGTGCGCAGCGCAAAGCTGAAGCGCGCCGCGTCAAACCCCAGGTGGGTTATCAATACAAAGAATTGCTTCATCATTCTCCTGTCCGAGTTATTGTTGAGTCCGGTGTGCTGATCAGGCCATGGATCCGGGACGATCCGGCGTAATACCCGTGTCAGGCAGACTGTAGAGGTGGTGAAGATTGGCTCTGGATACTTTGCCGCTGGTCCTGGCTCGTTGTGGCGAACCCCGTCGTGAGTCGGCATCTGGTCGGGTTTTTTGTTTACAGCGTTTGATAGCTTACTAATTTTAGAGATGCTTCATTAAATATCATATAGTTAGATATAACTAAACAAGGATAACGGAGCTATGGAGTTCCTGTGTATATGACCTTCTCCAATCCCCTGACAGATCTCTTGAATATCCAGTACCCCATTATTCAGGCTCCCATGGCCGGCGTATCGACGCCAGAGCTGGCAGCAGCGGTATCCAATGCGGGTGGCCTGGGCTCCATCGGAATCGGGGCAAGTTCCACAGAAAAGGCACGGGAGATGATCTCTGCAACTGGTGCTTTGACGGACAAGCCATTTAACGTCAACGTATTCTGCCACCGGGCAGCAGTGCCTGACCAACAGCGGGAATCAGCCTGGATCGACTATCTGAAACCGGTTTTTGACCGCTTTGATGCCATACCGCCTTCGAAGCTGAATACGCCCTACCGGAGCTTCAACGAAGACCCTGCCATTCTGGAGATGCTTCTGGCTGAGCGGCCAGCGGTTGTCAGTTTTCATTTCGGTGTGCCTGCTGAGGACTGGGTCCGCTCCCTCCGCAATGCCGGTATTGTCACCCTCGGGTGTGCCACAACCCCCGAGGAAGCTGCCATGATTGAAGCCTCAGGTATTGATGTGGTTGTTGCCCAGGGCGCTGAGGCCGGAGGCCACCGTGGAGTATTCGAGCCGGAGAAGGGGGATCAGTTGCTGGGTACTCTGGCTCTTATCCGACTGATCACCGCCACCGCAAAGGTACCGGTTGTGGCTGCCGGGGGTCTGATGGATGGACAGGCAATCCGTGCTGTGCTGGAAGCCGGTGGGATGGGGGCTCAACTGGGAACAGCCTTTATTCTTTGTCCGGAATCCGGGGCCAATGCCGCTTATCGGGCGATGTTGAAGAGTGACCGCAGCCGGAGTACCCGGATCACCAGTGTCATTTCAGGCCGTCCCGCCCGGGGCATGGTGAACAGTTTTCATGATGAAATTGACCGGTTGGATGCTCCGGCGATACCCGATTATCCGATTGCCTATGATGCGGGAAAAGCACTCGCCGCTGCTGCCACGGCAAAGGATAGTCAGGAATTCTCCCCGTACTGGGCAGGACAGGGGGCTCCGCTGGCCCGTGAGTTGCCGGCAGGTGAACTGATCGAAAACCTGGTGCGGGAGTGCGGGTTCGGTTCGAAGGATGCCTGAGGTGATGGTTGCGGAGGTGCCTAGCCGGCTTTATCCAGGCCTTCACTCTCAATAAGCTCCGCCCACTCCGGGCTGTCCGGACCGACAACACCATGTTGGCCATTTGGTAATTGAGGTTTAATGCAGTTCTAATGGAATGAACGAATGCTGGATATTGCTGAGGAGCTACCTGGCGGATGACCAAGCTGAAACAGGCCCGTGGTGCCAAAACGCGCACTGCCAATATGAACCGCCGTCGCGAAAAGATATTGGAATGTGCAGGGGAAATTATTGCTGCTGAAGGCGTGGATGCGCTGACTCTGGCACGTCTGGCCGAGGCGGCAGAAGTCACTGTACCGACTATCCATAATCTGAT
>JBFHSI010000237.1:0-4773 GCA_041591245.1 Marinobacter sp. | reverse complement strand
TGCTGGTGCAGCATACCGACAGCCCTGCACCACTGATGGCTGCGGAGAAACGTGGCAACTGGGGCGTCGGCCAGGCCTCGGATATGCGTCATTTCGGAGAGAAAGCGCACCTTCTGTCTGTGGTCAACAATTGGGGCCCTTACTACATCCGTACCGTTCAGTCGGTTATGGATGGTACCTGGAAATCCGAGGATTACTGGGGTGGACTGGCTGATGATGTTATCCAGATTGTCGGTCTGAATGAGCACCTGAGTGATGACCAGCGCGCCAAGGTAGAGTCGGTAACGGCCGCTATTCACAATGGCGAACTGCATCCCTTTACCGGCCCCCTGAAAGACCAGAGCGGTACCTTGAAAGTCGCTGCCGGTGAAACCATGAGCCAGGAAGAGCTGGCGGGAATGGACTGGTACGTGGAAGGTATTGACGCCACCTTGCCGAAGTAAGCAAAGAATACTGGCCGGTACCAGCTGCCGGCCAGCAACAAACGGTACAGGTCCACTATGCCTGTGCCTTCTACCTGAGTAGAAGCAGTCAGGAACCGGCAGCACTGGCGGTTCCGGGGCATTGCTCAGTCGCCGACCGGGAGTGCCCGGGGTCTGGCGGCTGTGGATTCACCTGCTGCCGCCCCCTGTGATTGTTCCGCCCCCGGTCACACATGGTTCAAGCGCCCGGGAGGCACTGATGACTACGACTGACCCAAAATACAATCTTGAAGAACTCAATCTGGAAACCACTCTGGGTGGCATGGGCCGGGAGTCGGAGCGGGAAATTCCTGTTATCGATCTGTCTGACTTTGACCGCCGCCGGGAGGCAATCACCGATGAACTCTGGCAGGCGGCCACCGGAGTGGGTTTTTTCCAGCTTGCCGGCCACGGCCTGGATATAGGGCTGATCCGCCAGGCATTTGATCTGTCTGCCAGGTTTTTTGCCCTGTCCGGAAGACAGAAGCAGGCCTACCCCCTGAAAAACGGACTCAATGCGGGCTGGGAATTCCGCTCCCAGGTACGCCCTTCCACGGGTACGGCGGACGAGAAGGAATCCTTCCAGATTACCCTGCCGCACATGGATGGCCTGTGGCCTAACCAGAGCGTGCTGCCGGAATTCCAGCGGGTGATGCTGGATTTCGAATACCGGGCCTGGCAGCTGGGTATGGATATTCTTTCCTGTTTTGCTGACCGCCTTGGGTTTGACAGGGACTTTTTTACACGGGCCCATGACCGGCGCAGAGGGGATTACCAGAGTACCCTGCGCCTGCTGCATTATCTTCCGTTACCGGAGGATATGCCGGCCGACCCTTCGGTCTGGCGAGCCGGTGCCCATACGGATTTTGACTGCCTGACCATGGTGTTCCAGCAGGAAGGCCAGGGCGGACTCCAGGTGAGTCCGGGCAGGGATACCGAGGGCAAGGGCGAGGACCGGGAATGGTATTCAGTCACACCGAAGGAAGGCCTGATTACCTGCAATATCGGTGACATGCTGATGCGCTGGAGCGATGACCGCCTCAAATCCACCCTGCACCGGGTGCGTATGCCCCGTAAGGGTGAGCCCAGGACTGCACGCTACAGCCTGGCCTTCTTCTGCCAGGCCAACAAGGATGAAATCATCCAGGGCCCGGAGAAGAAGTACCCGCCCATTTCCGCCCGGGACTATTTGCTGCAGCGCATACAGGCCAATTTCGATGCGGTTGAAAAGGCCTCCACCTGAGTGTGTCCCTGTTGTTTTGCTGCTTCATCCGGGTTGTCCCGAGCTAAGGCATGGGGCAGCATTTCAGTATGTACGGGCAGGCCCGGTGAATGGCATGCTTGAGGGTTAAGGTGCGGGAGGTCGGGAAACGGGGGCGGGATTCTGTCCGGTGTCTGATCTCTGTGCTGGTAGTGAATGCCAGCGGTGGTTGCAGGGCACAGCCCGGGTAAGGGCTGTGCTCACTGCAGGGTGTTGCTTACTGCTCAGGGGTGACTGGCTTGCCGGGCGGCCTGAATGACGTCCTCGCCAATTACGTCTGTGTAGCTGTCCCACAAGGGTTGCATGGCGTTCTGCCAGACAGCCAGCTCGGATGCCCTGGGTCTGAACAGGGAAACATTTTTCATGTTTTTCAGTTCCATCCTGTCATTTGCGCTCTTGGCCTTGGCCACGGCGTTACCATATTTCAGCGACATTTCCATTGCGTAGCGGAATTCAGAACGATCTGCTTCGCTCAAGCCATTCCAGAAACCCGAGTTAGTGATCACCATGTAGTCCAGCACGCCGTGGTTGGAGACCATCATGTAGGGCTGGTGTTCGTAAAACGCTTTGGAATAGATGTTGGACCAGGTGTTTTCCTGACCCTGAATGCGTTTATCCGCGAGCGCGTTATAGACTTCGGAGAAGGCCATGGGCACCGCTTCTGCATTCAGCAGCTCGAACTGTTTTATCAGGACATCCGAGTTCATGGTGCGAAAGCGCAGTCCGGCCAGATCACTCGGCTGGGTGAATGGGCGGTCGGCAGTCAGCTGCTTGAGGCCGTTGTGCAGATAGCCGAGCCCGAGGATGCCCTGGCTGTTCATGCTGGTAAGCAGAGCCTGGCCAGTGGGGCTGTTCTGAAAACGATTCACCGCTTTCATGTCCGGAAACAGGAAGGGCAGGTCAAACACCTTGAGTTTCTGGGTATAGTCTTCGAACTTTGACAGTGATGGCGCAGCAAAATGAATGCGGCCTTCGGCGATGGCGGTGACGGCTTCATCGTCGTCCATCAGATCGGCATTGGGATAGATGACTATTTCGAACCGGTCTCCCAGCTTCTGTTCGATCATGGATTTGAACATTCCTGCCATCTTGCCCTTGGGGGTGTCAGGCGAGACAACGTGGGAGAACACCAGTTGTTGTGGTTCGGCCCACAAAAGCATGGGTAGTAAGAGGGTGATGAGCCCCAGCAGGGCGGGGCGGATGCGACGGTTTATCATGTAGCTCCTGTAGGCTAGTTGTTGTTGGCTAAAAGGGAGTCCGCAAGGCAAGAATAGGGCCAAAGCATTGCGATGAGGTTTTATGCCTGAGTTTCCGGTGGGTGGACACCTGAAAGCTGTGTGCTGGCAACCAGAAAAATGGGTGGGAGGTCACCCAAATGCGGCTCGTGGATGGGTGAGTTTTCACCCATTATCTGCTGTAGCTTCCCGGCTGATGGTTTATTTGAAGTCTTATACATAAGAAGGAGCACTGATGAGCCTGAAGAAGCACTTTGAATTGCTGGCTTCGTACAATCAGTGGATGAACTCAAAGATTTATGAAGCCGCAACTTGCCTGTCTGCATCAGATTTAACCGATGACCGGGGAGCGTTTTTTGGTTCCATTCTGGGTACGCTCAACCATATCCTTGTGGCTGATATTATCTGGGGGGATTACAGTGTAGATGTCGGGGTTACTGACCTGTTGGTTAAGATTCCGGAGGAAGAATATTGACCTGCACTGACTTTTTCGCCTGGGGTACCATGGAAATTCAGTCATACTCCGACAAATGGGCATGTGAAGTTGCTGATCTGTTTCATGAATCTGTTCACGCAGTTGATCCATGTCTTTATTCAGAGGAACAGAAAGCGGCTTGGGCGCCAATGCCGCCAGACTATGGGTACTGGTCCCGGCGCCTGAGTGATAAAAAGCCATTTGTAGCCGTTATTGAGGGGCGGGTGGCCGGGTTTATGGAGCTTGATGAAGATGGACACATTGACTGTGTTTATACCCATCCCGACTTTCAGGGCAGAGGGGTTGCGTCAGCCCTGTACGAGCGCCTTCTCCGGGAGGCAGAGCGCAGATATATCGGCCGGTTGTATGTAGAAGCCTCGCTCGTGGCCAAAGCCTTCTTCGAGCATCGAGGCTTCTCTGTCGTCAGGAAGAATGAAGTGCAGAGAAACGGGGTATCCCTGGTCAATTTCTCGATGGAAAAGCACCTGCTCCCTGAGCATCAGACTTCACCGGCAGCTGGCACATGGGGTGATTAAGGGGCGGATTTTCACGTAAGCCGTGAGTGCCTACCCCAGAAAACTCCGCACTTTTGCGGCCATTTCCTGTTTCTCTTCTCCGGACACAAAGCTGGCTTCAATGGCGTTGAGGGTGAGCTGTGCCAGTTCTTCCCGGGTCACCGGAAGGGCCCGGGCAACCGCGTTGAAGTTGTCGCTCATGTAACCGCCGAAGTAGGCCGGGTCGTCGGAATTGATGGTGACGCACAGCCCTTTGCGCAGCAGCTCCAGGATGTTGTGGTCCTCCATTTTTTCAAACACTTTCAGTTTCACATTGGACAGGGGGCACACGGTCAGGGGCATGCGGCTTCGAGCCAGTTCCTGCACCAGGGCTTCGTCCTCCACGCAGCGCACACCATGGTCGATGCGTTGCACCCCCAGAAGGTCCATGGCCTTGCGGATGTTCTCTGCCGGACCTTCTTCTCCGGCATGGGCTACCGCCAGAAAGCCTGCTTCCCGCGCCTTGCGGAATACCTCTGTAAATTTCTCCGGGGGATGTCCTTGCTCGGAGGAATCCAGTCCTACCCCCACAATCCTGTCTTTGTAGGGCAGTGCCTGTTCCAGGGTGGCGAGGGCATCGTCCTGGCTCAGATGGCGCAGGAAACAGAGGATGACCTGGCTGGAGATTCCCAGCTCTTTGCGGCCTTTTTCCAGCGCCTTGCTGATGCCGTCGATCACGGTTGCAAAGGGAATGCCCCGGGCGGTGTGGGTCTGGGGATCAAAAAAGATCTCGGTATGGATCACATTGTCCTGCTGGCAGCGCAGCAGGTAGGCCCAGGTGAGGTCG
>JBFHSI010000236.1:0-4778 GCA_041591245.1 Marinobacter sp. | reverse complement strand
TTTTCATGATGCCCGGATGCCGTGAATCCACCGCAGCCAGTACATCGCGGATATGCAGGCCGGGAATGGAGCGGGCAGATCCCTTGAGCTCATCCCCGTCCTCATCGCCGGCAAAAGCAATGGTGGGTCTGTGGGTCTGCTCCCGGATACGGGCCGCCAGAATACCGATAACCCCCTGGTGCCAGTCCGGATCACACAGCACCAGCCCCCAGGGCAACTGCTCCGGATTCAGGGCCATGGATGCCAGCAGATCCTGGGCCTGATCCTTCATTTCCTTCTCGATGCTCCGGCGTTCCCGGTTGAAGGTGTCCAGTTCCCGGGCCAGGGTCATGGCCTGATCCGGGCTGTCCGCCAACAGGCAGGCAATACCGATACTCATATCGTCAAGGCGTCCGGCGGCATTGAGCCTGGGGCCGACCACAAAACCCAGATCGGTGGAACTGATGGCACTGTGATCCCGCCCTGCCACTTCCAGCAGGGCCAGTATGCCCGGGCGGGCCTGACCCTGGCGGATCCGGCGCAGCCCCTGTTCCACAAAGATCCGGTTGTTATGATCCAGAGGTACCACATCGGCCACGGTACCCAGAGCCACCAGGTCCAGCAGCTGACCCAGATTGGGCTCGGGGTCCGGCAGGGCACCGGTTTCCCGGAGGTGTTTGCGCAAGGCGGTGAGCACATAGAAGATAACACCCACACCCGCCGCATTTTTGCTCAGAAAGGGGCAGCCAGGCTGATTGGGGTTGACGATGGCATCCGCATCCGGGAGCACCTCACCGGCCAGGTGATGATCGGTCACCACAACCCGGATACCCAGGACTTTGGCCGCTGCCACCCCGTCAATGGCAGAGATACCATTGTCCACCGTCACCAGCAGGTCCGGAAGCTCTCCCTCTTCCTGCAGCCGGGTGATAATCCCCGGCGTCAGCCCGTAACCATCGGAAAACCGGCTGGGCACACGAAAATCCACACTGGCCAGCCCGAGCATGGACAGACCAAGCATGGCCACAGCGGTGCTGGTGGCGCCGTCGGCATCAAAGTCCCCGAGAATCATCACCCGCTGCTGCCGGCGAATGGCTTCAGCCAGCAATTCCACGGCACGATCAATACCCCGAAGATCCGCCGGTGAGGCCAGATGCCGGAGAGTGTAGTTCAGCTGGTCATCGGAGCTGACGCCGCGGGCGGCGTAGAGACGGCGAAGCAGAGGGGGCAGCGCCTGCCCCCACCCCGGGTCGGAATCCGGGATGGGGCGGCGCAGGATTTTTTTGGTTGCCATGGACGCTCAGGCAGACTTCCAGTGCCGGGCAATATACTCCTGGACACCGGCAATGTTGTTGTCCAGAACGGTATAACGCTCTTCCCGCTCAAACAGGTCTGCCATATGGGCCGGCAGCTGCGGCTGCACATTCAGACCGGACTGGGTAATGGCGTCCGGGAACTTGGCGGGATGGGCCGTACCCAGAGTGATCATGGGTACCGAGCTGTCCCGGCGGCAGTTGCGGGCCGCACGCACACCGATGGCGGTATGGGGGTCCAGCAGATATTCGTTCTGCTCGTAGACTTCACGGATGGTGGCACAGGTGGTCGCATCATCCACCGCGTCACTGTCAAACAGCTTGCGGGCATGCTTCCAGCGGTAATCCTCGATACTGACCGGACCTTTTGCCGCACGCTCCAGAAGGTCCTTCACCGCCAGGCCATCACGGCCATGGAGGTCAAACAGCAGGCGCTCGAAATTACTGGACACCATGATATCCATGCTGGGAGACAATGTGTGCTCCAGCTGGTGTTTCTCGTACAGGTTGCCGCTCATGAACCTGTGCAGGATATCGTTGCGGTTGGTGGCAATCACCAGCTGGGAAATGGGCAGCCCCATTTTCTTCGCCAGGTAGCCGGCAAAAATATCTCCGAAGTTTCCGGTAGGCACAGAGAAAGCCATGCTGCGGTCCGGGCCACCCAGTGCCAGGGAGGCCTGGAAGTAATACACGATCTGGGCCATGATCCGCGCCCAGTTGATGGAGTTCACCGCAACCAGCTGGGTTTTCCCGCCCAGGAACGACTGGTTGCCGAAACTCTCCTTGACCATCCGCTGGCAGTCATCGAAATTGCCCCTGACCGCGATGTTGTGGATGTTGTCACCCAGAACCGTGGTCATCTGCCGGCGCTGTACTTCCGAGACCCGCTCGAAGGGATGCAGGATAAAGATATCCACATGCTTGCTGTGGCGACAGCCTTCAATGGCTGCGGAGCCGGTATCACCGGAGGTCGCCCCCATGATGACAACATGCTGGTTGCGCTTTTCCAGCACATAGTCCAGCAAACGGCCCAGCAGCTGCAGGGCAAAGTCCTTGAACGCCAGGGTCGGGCCGCGGAACAGCTCCATCACCCACTCATTGGTATCCAGCTGGGCCAGCGGAGCCACCGCCTTGTGGGAGAACACCGAATAGGTGTCATCCAGCATCTTGCGGAAATCATCCGCCGGAATGGCGCCTTCCACAAACGGGAACATGACATTGAAAGCCAGCTCACTGTACGGCAGACCACGCCAGCTGCGGATTTCTTCCAGACTGAAATGGGGCAGAGACTCAGGAACATAGAGCCCGCCGTCAGTGGCCAGCCCGGTCAGCAGAACTTCTTCAAATCCCAGTGCGGGTGCTTCGCCCCGCGTACTGATGTATCTCACGTGCGTACCTGTCAGTTAAAATTTTCAGCGCGGATGCGGACAACCTGTTCGGCAATATCCGCCAGGCTTTCCAGTTCCCTGATGGCCAGATTCATCTGTCGTTCCTGTACCGTATGGGTCAGGATAATGACCGGAATGCGGCCGTCTTTCAGTTCCGAGTCCTGCTGCATGATGGACTCGATATTGATGCCCTGCTCACTGAGAACCGAAGCAATTTTTGCCAGCACACCCGGGCGGTCCAGCGCGGTAATGCGCAGGTAATAGGCGGAGCAGGTCTCCTCCATGGGCAAGACATCAAGGTGCTCCATGGCCTCCGGGGCAAACCCGAGATAGGGCACCCGATGCTGACTGTCCGTGGTCACAACCCGGGCAACGTCAACAATATCGGCAATCACCGCAGAAGCGGTGGCTTCATCACCGGCCCCGGGACCATAATACATGGTCTGCCCTACCGCATCCCCGTCCACCAGAACCGCGTTCAGTACGCCGTCCACCATGGCGATCAGGTGGCTCTGGGGAACCAGGGTCGGATGCACCCGCAGCTCATAGCCATTTTCACGACGCCGGGCAATGCCCAGATGCTTGACCCGGTATCCGAGCGCTTCCGCGTGCTCTATGTCCTGGGGGGTAATCCTGGAGATGCCTTCGGTATAACCACGCTCAAACTGCAGGGGCACACCGAAACCGGCGGAGGCCAGAATGGTCAGTTTGTGGGCGGCATCGATACCTTCCACATCAAATGTGGGGTCCGCTTCCGCATAGCCCAGCGCCTGGGCTTCAGCCAACACTTCCTCAAACTCGCGACCGGCACGCATTTCCGTAAGGATGTAGTTGCCGGTGCCGTTGATGATGCCGGCAATCCAGTCAATGCGGTTGGCCGCCAGGCCTTCACGTACCGCCTTGATCACAGGAATACCGCCGGCAACCCCGGCCTCATAGGCCACAACCACTCCGGCCTTGCTGGCCGCCTCGAAAATTTCGTTGCCGTGAACAGCGATCAGGGCCTTGTTGGCGGTAACCACGTGCTTGCCATTGGCAATGGCCGCCAGAACCAGCTCTTTGGCGGTGTCATAACCGCCAATCAGTTCCACCACAACGTCAACGGCAGGATCATTGACCACGTCAAAAATATCATTGCTGAAAGGGATGCTTCCCAGGTCCATGTCGGCCCTGGAACTGCGGCTGGCGACCCGGGCAATCCGGATGTTGCAGCCCGCGCGCCCTGCAATTTGCCTGGCATTGCGTGTCAGGACATTGACTGTACCGCTGCCCACAGTACCCAGCCCACAGATTCCGACATTGACGTCTTTCAAACTCTCACCTCTGATCCCGAAGGGGTGCTGATAAATTGGGAAAATAAAGGGCGATAGTATACCGGTTCGGGCTGCTGTGAATAAGCCCCGAATCGGTTACAGGGAAAATAGCCGGGAGCAAACCCGGCTGCCGGAGGCAACCGGGACCGGAATCAGAGCAGACCAAGGCCCTTGGCGAGGGTTTCTGCAGGAACATAACCCCGGACCATATGTCCGTCTTCAAGCACAATAGCAGGGGTTCCGGTCACACCCACATTCTTGCCCAGAAGGAACTGTTCCAGTACCGGGTTCTCACAACTGGCCTGATCGACACTACGTCCCTGCTTGGCTGCATCCATGGCAGCGTTCTGATCATCGGAGCACCATACGGACACATACTTGGCAAAGGAAGGGGTGCCGGGGCCGGAACGGGGAAAGCCGTAGTAGTTGACGGTAATGCCGTAGTCATTGAGCTGGGGAACTTCCGCATGCAGTTTGCGGCAGTATGGGCAGTCGATATCGGTAAACACACTGATCACCGCCTTTTCCTCACCCTTGGCCGGGAACCGGATGGCGCCATCCGCACCCGCTTGTGCCATCATGCCCCGGCGGTCATTCGCCCGTGACTCTTCAGTCACATTGGTGATGCCCTCAGCTCCCACCTTCAGCAGATCTCCGGTCAGCAGATACTGGCCATCAGCGGTGGTGTAGATGGTCTCACCATTATTGCTGCGAACTTCATACAGGCCTTTTGCTTCTGAAGCCTTGACCGAAAGCACCTGCAACCGGGGCACGGCATCCGCCAG
>JBFHSI010000235.1:0-4786 GCA_041591245.1 Marinobacter sp. | reverse complement strand
CTCACCACTTCCATGCCAATCTGGTGGCCTTCGGACACACTGATTTCCGGTCGCACTACCAGGTGGACATCCAGAAGAATATCGTGCCCCATGCGCCGGCTGCGCAGTTCATGCACGTTGCGGACACCGTCGGTATTGCGGGCGATATCCTTGAGCATTTTGGTGTCTTCCGGGGACAGCCCGGTATCCACCAGCTCTTTCACACTGTCCCAGGAAAACTTCCAGCCAATGTGAATGATAATGATGGAAATGACGACCGCGGCGAGCACATCCAGCCAGATAAGTCCGAGCATGGCGCCGGCGGTGGAAAACAGCACTATGACCGATGAGAAGGCGTCGGTGCGGCTGTGCCAGGCGTTGGCGATAATCAGGTCCGAACGGATGGCCAGGCCAACACGGCGGGTATAGTGATAGATCCACTCCTTGCCGATCACCGAAAACGCAGCCGCCAGCAGCACCGGCCATTCCGGCAGTATATCCGCCTGACCTTCCACCAGTCGCAGAGTGTTTTCCCAGGCCAGCGCAGCGCCGACCGCGATCAGGATACTGCCCAGTACCAGGGTGCCAAAGGTTTCTATACGCTGATGGCCATAGGGGTGATCGGCGTCCGGTTCCTGTCTGGATACGCGCATGACGCCCAGCACCACCAGATCCGACGCTACATCGCTGAAAGAGTGGATGCCGTCCACGATCAGCGCCTGGGAATGAAACAGCGCACCGGCGATCACTTTGATAATGCCCAGTACCATATCCAGCACCATCCCGATCAGGGTAACTCTGGACGCGGCTTTCATTTCGTCGGCAAGATCTTCCCGCTGAGGTCGGGGTGATGGGGTGGCTTCTGCCATAAGCGGGGCTCCGGGCTGATTAGGGGAGGTCAGTATAACGGTTCTGGTAAAAAAGGTCGGATTCTTGCCCTGACTAAAGGTGGAAATGAGATATTGTGTGACCAGCCTGTGACTGGCTGTCATTTTTTGCACACAATCCAAAAAATGCTTTTGACAAATGTAACTAGTTGAAAATAAAAAGAAATTAAACTGGTTAAAAAATGATCAATCTGTAGGCTGGCGCAGTTATCAAGGGATGGCACCCGTTGAACCGGGATTTTCAACAGGGTTATCCACAGATTCCGTGGAAAAGGTCCGCAGAGGTTCGCCAGACAGTCATTTACAGATGATTCCATGACTCGCCGGGATGCTGTGGAAAACTTCCGGTATACTCCGGGGCACTCATCGCCAAGGAGTATTCGTCAGATGTACCGTGTAATCCGCAACCTGCTTTTTACCCTTCCTCCGGAGCAGGCCCATAATTTTGCATTGACCGGGCTTGATCTTGCGCACCGTTTCGGAATGCTGGGGGCCTTCACACCAAGGGTGGAATCCCTGCCGGTCCGGGTTATGGGGCTGGACTTTCCGAATCCGGTGGGGCTGGCTGCGGGTCTGGACAAGAATGCCGATCATCTGGATGCCCTGGGCGCCCTGGGCTTCGGCTTTATCGAAGTGGGAACCGTGACTCCGAAAGCCCAGCCCGGCAACCCGAAGCCCCGGATGTTCCGGCTGCCGGAGCATCAGGCCATCATCAACCGCATGGGGTTCAACAACGAAGGCCTTGAGCATCTTCTGGATCGGGTGGGTAAACGGCGTTATCAGGGAGTGCTGGGAATCAATGTGGGCAAGAACAAGGTTACTCCCAACGAAGAGGCAGAGTCGGATTACCGCAAAGGCATAAGTGCGGTTTACACCAGTGCGGATTACATCACCGTCAATGTGTCATCGCCCAATACGCCGGGGCTTCGGGATCTGCAGTTCGGGGATTCCCTGAAAAGCTTGCTTGAGGCCATCAAGGATGAGCAGAAAACCTGCGAGCAGCGCCATGGTCACTATGTTCCTGTGGCAGTAAAAATTGCTCCGGATATGGATGATGAGGGTATCCGGTTTGTCGCAGATGCTTTGAAAAATGCGGGAATCGACGGGGTGGTGGCCACCAATACCACCATCAGCCGGGATGCGGTTGCAGATCACCGTTTTGCCGGTGAAGCCGGCGGTCTGAGTGGTCGTCCGGTGCGGGAGCCGTCGCTTCGGGTGATTCAGGGGCTCTATGCCGAGTTGGGGGAATCGCTCCCGATTATCGGTGTTGGCGGTATAACCGATGGCGACAGTGCGGCTGAAAAAATCCGTGCCGGTGCGAAACTGGTGCAGATATACACAGGATTTATTTACCAGGGCCCACAACTGATTGCCGAGGCAGTAAAAGCCATTGGCGGGGCCGGTTCGGATCGCTAGGGGGAGAACTCGGGAAAAAGAAGGTGGGCCCGCTTAGCGGGCCCGTGCGGGGAATATACCCCGTTGCGCTTCTTCTCATGGTCCGGGGCGGGAGGCCCCGTTTCGGTTTTACTGTGGGTACTGCATCAATTTGCTTGGTGAAAAGATCAGATCTGGATCCAGTTTATTGAATGATCGTCACAGTGTGGTGACATTGGCAAGTTTGTGGATACCGGATACGCCGGTCATGCCCTCCCAGTTATCGGTGCGGCCTTCGCGCCACCCGTTTAACCATTCCTGGCGGACTTCCGGCTGTTCAATAGGACAGCTGTCTTTCGGTTTACCGGACACGCCTGCTAAATAGCCCCGTTTGAATGCGCGAGCGTACATGTCTCTTTTCTGTCTTTTCATGCCGTTCCTCACTAATGGATTGACCGAACATGTGTGTACACATCTGCAGTGGCTTTAACAGTGGATTCCCGGTGTGGGATAACTCACTATTGTAAGCACAAGCCAGAGCAGTCAGGATCCTGTTATCGGAGGTTTTTTACTGGCCTCCGGAACGACGCGTCACCTACAAGGTAAGATGAATCTCGAGTGGAAGTACACTATTTATTTCATCTAAATGACGCTTGTTTTATATTTTTGTGAAATAAGTAGCGACGCAGGCCCTGTAATGGTCGCTATTCCTGAAACTTAGCCGGATGCCCAGATGAACCAGGAGTTGAACTTGTCCAAATCTGTCTTTTTTGTAACCTGCCCGAAAGGTGTGGAATATCTTTTGGCGGACGAGCTCGCCAGCTTCGGGCTGGAACCTGTGCGCAATGCGCCGGCAGGAGTCTGGGCGGAGGGTACCCTGGAGGCTGGCTATCGCACCTGTTTGTGGTCGCGGCTGGCAAACCGGGTCATTTTGCACCTGGAGGAGGTGGACGCCACCAGCGGTGATGACCTCTACGATGGCGTGGTGCATATGGACTGGCAGCAGCATATTCCGGTTACCGGCAGTTTCCGGGTGAATTTTCTGGGCCAGAACGAAGCCATACGTAATACCCAGTTCGGAGCCCAGCGGGTCAAAGACGGCATTGTTGACCGCTTCCGTCTCAGCGGGGGAGAGCGGCCGTCGGTGGATGCCAAACAACCGGATGTGATCGTTTCCGCCCGGCTGAACCGGGGGCGCCTGTCCCTGGGCATCGACCTCAGTGGCCACAGCCTGCACATGCGCGGCTACCGCACCGATACCGGGCTGGCGCCGCTGAAGGAAAACCTGGCGGTGGCACTGCTGATGCGCGCCGGCTGGCCGGAAATTGCCAAACAGGGTGGGGACTTTGTGGATCCCATGTGCGGTTCCGGAACCCTGGTGATTGAAGCCGCCATGATGGCGTTGGATCTAGCACCCGGGCGCAAGCAGGAGCACTTCGGGTTCGAGAAATGGCTGGGCCACCAGCCGGAACTCTGGCTGTCCCTGCGTCAGGAAGCGGAACGCCGGGCCCATGAAGGAAAACAGGGCCGGATTCCGAAATTCAACGGCTTTGACAGTGACAGCCGGGTCATTGATTCGGCCTGGAAGAACATCCGCCGGGCAGGACTGGACGGTATTGTTCATGTATCTGCGCGCCCTGTGGCGGAATTTGAGCGGGAACAAGACTGGTCGGAGCGTGGTCTGATGCTGACCAACCCTCCCTATGGTGAACGGCTCAATGAGCGCCGTGAACTGGGCGCGCTGTATCAGGCGCTGGGCGATGCGGTGAAGCGGGAATTGCCGGGCTGGAGACTGGCGGTATTTACCGGTGCACCGGAGTTCGGCAAGTCCATCGGTTTGCGCAGTTACAAGCAGTACCGGTTATTTAACGGAAAATTGCCCGCACAGTTACTGCTTTTTGAGGTCAATGAAGTCAGCGCCATGACTCCAAGGGAGCCGGGGATTCCGGGGGAAGTCGCGCCGGGCATCGCCAATCCGGAGCGGGCTGCCATGCTGACCAACCGGCTCAAAAAGAACATGAAGACCATCGGCCAGTGGGCCAGGAAGCAGGGTATCGGCTGTTACCGCCTGTACGATGCGGATATGCCTGAGTATGCCCTGGCGATTGATATCTATGAAGGCCGGGTGCACGTACAGGAATACGCGGCTCCCAAGACCGTGGACGAGCGTTCCGCAAGGCAGAGGCTGGCCGAGGCCCTGGCTGTAATTCCTGAAGCTCTGGGTATCGAGCGCTCTGATATGGTGTGCAAGCAGCGTCAGCGCCAGACCGGTACCCGCCAGTACGAGAAGCAGGCGGCCAGCGGCGAATTTTTCACGGTGCACGAGTATGGCTGTGCCCTGAAAGTGAATCTGAAAGATTATCTGGATACCGGTCTGTTTCTCGATCACCGCCCGGTCCGGCACTGGATCCAGAACCACGCCAGGGGCAAACGGTTCCTCAACCTGTTCTGCTATACCGGTGCGGCTACGGTGCATGCAGCGGTGGGCGGCGCCAGCCGTTCCCTGAGCCTGGACATGTCCAAAACCTACGTTAACTGGGCCATGG
>JBFHSI010000234.1:0-4829 GCA_041591245.1 Marinobacter sp. | reverse complement strand
GTCGAAAACCCCGGACAACTGTCAGCGTGCCCTGTTCTCCGCCACCATGCCGCCACAGATCAAGAAGGTTGCCAAAACCTATCTGCGGGATGCGGTAGAAGTGAAAATCGAGAGCGAAACCCGGACCGTTGAGCGTATTTCCCAGTTTGTCCTGCCCGTCTATGCCGAGCGCAAACTGGACGCCCTGACACGAATTCTGGAAGTGGAACCTCTGGATGCCGCCATCATTTTCGTGCGCACCAAGGCTGAAACCACCATGCTGGCGGAAAAACTCTCCGCCCGCGGCCATGCGGTGGCCCCCCTGAGCGGCGATCTCAACCAGCGCCAGCGGGAACAGACCGTTGAAGACCTGAAGCGCGGCAAAAAAGACATTATTATTGCCACCGATGTGGCAGCCCGCGGGCTGGACGTATCCAGAATCACCCACGTTATCAACTATGACGTGCCCTACGATACCGAAGCCTATATCCACCGTGTTGGCCGCACCGGTCGTGCCGGCCGTGATGGCAAGGCGATCCTCCTGGTAACACCCCGGGAACGCAGCTGGCTGAGAACCCTTGAGCGGGCCACCAACTCGCCCATGGAAGCCTATGAGCTGCCGTCGCCCACAGAACTCAAGAAAATGCGGGAAGAGCAGTTTGAATCCCAGCTGCTGGGTTTTGCCGATGACCGCAAACTGGCAAAAGCCATGGCGCTTCTGGACGACATCGCCCAGCGCAATGACATGGACATGGCCATGGTTGCCGGCGCCCTGGCCTGCTGGATGGAAGCATCCCAGCCTGGCTCCATGCCGCTGGAACAGCCGGAAGCCCTTCCGGTGGTCTCAGCCACTCCGCCCCGGCGTGACCGCAAGGGTGCCGGACGCCCAGGCGAATACCGCAAGGGCCCGAAAGGTGGCTTCAAGAAAGGCCGCAGTAACGGTGCTCCGTCTGGAGCCAGAGGCAAAGGCGGGAAACCCGCCGGCAAGCGCCCGCCCCGTCAGTCTGACGCCAAGCGCTGATAGACGACAAAACTGTAGTCATAGGGATTGCGATCGGACGCGGAGAAATCCTCCCGTCCGATTTCCTCCCACTCATCCCAGTTCACTTCCGGAAAATATGCATCCCCTTCCACCTCTGCGTGGACCTGGGTGATATACATTCTGTCCACCAGAGGCAGCGCCTCGGCGTAGATCTGGCCACCACCAATAATCATCACCTCTTCCCCGCCTTCAAGCTCGGCCTGAGCCTGGGCTTTTATCAGGGCGTCCTGCAGTGACCCAGCTGCCACCACTCCCGCTGGCGCCTGCCATTGGGAGTTCCGGGAAATCACCAGATTCATCCGCCCCGGCAAGGGCCGGCCTATGGAGTCCCAGGTCTTGCGGCCCATGATGACCGGTTTACCCATGGTTGCCTGTTTGAAATAGCGCAGATCCCCCGGGAGATACCAGGGCAGCTTGTTGTTCCTGCCAATCACCCGGTTGCGGGACATGGCCACGATCAGGGCCTTGTGCATGCGTATGTTCCTTGCGTTATTGAGGGCTGCAGGAGAAAGCCTGAACATACCTCTGCCCCTGTCAGCCCGTTCCCCATAAGTAGCCAGCTCAGATTGCTATCGGCGCCTTGATCCCGGGATGCGGGTCATAACCCTCAAACCCGAAATCATCCAGCTGGTATTCGAAGATGGACGACGGCTTGCGCCGGATGACCAGTGTCGGCAAAGCTTTCGGCTGCCGGCGCAACTGTTCATATACAATATCGTCGGTCAGATGGTTGCTGTAGAGATGACAGTCGCCAAAGGTATGTACAAAATCGCCTACCTCCAGATCACACTGCTGGGCAATCATGTGGGTCAGCAGGGCATAGGAGGCAATGTTGAACGGCACCCCCAGAAACAGGTCCGCACTGCGCTGGTATAGCTGGCAGGACAGCTTGCCGTCACTGACATAGAACTGGAACAGGCAGTGGCAGGGCGCCAGGGCCATACGCCCGGCACGGACATTGTCCTGGGGACTGACGGTTTCATCCGGCAGGTCCGCAGGATTCCAGGCCGAGACGATCAGGCGGCGGGAACGGGGATTGCTGCGAATCTGCGCAATCACCTCACTGATCTGATCCACCACCCGGCCATCCGGACAGGCCCAGCTGCGCCACTGCTTGCCATAGATAGGGCCAAGATCGCCGTCTTCCGTGGCCCACTCGTCCCAGATGCTGACCCGGTTCTGCTGCAGCCAGTTGTTGTCAGTGGAACCGTTCAGAAACCACAGCAGCTCACAGATAATGCTGCGCAGGTGCACCTTCTTGGTGGTAACCAGAGGAAAACCTTCCTGCAGGTCGAAGCGGATCTGTCGGCCAAACACCGACCGGGTACCCACACCTGTGCGGTCGCCCCGGTCGTTTCCGTTGTCCACCACATCCTGCATCAGGTCCAGATAAGCTTTCATTTCGAGTCTCTCCGGTAGGCAATCAACACAAGGCCGGCACCGGCCAGAATCATAGGAGCAGACAGAACCTGCCCCATGGTCAGCCAGTCAAAAGCCAGATAACCCAGCTGCGGGTCCGGCTGGCGTACAAACTCCACCAGGAACCGGAACAGTCCGTAGAACACCAGGAACATACCGGACACTGCCATACGTGGCCGGGGTCTGGCAGAGAACCACCACAGAATCAGGAACAGGGCCACACCTTCCAGGGCGAACTGGTAAAGCTGGGAAGGATGCCGCGCCAGGGCATCAGGCGCATGGGGAAACACCATGCCCCAGGATACATCTGTGGGCTTGCCCCACAGCTCACCATTGATAAAGTTGCCAATGCGGCCTGCGCCCAGACCCACGGGCACCAGAGGCGCCACAAAATCCGCAGTTCTCCAGAAACCCACACCTATCTTGCGGCCATACCACCACATGGCGAGCATGACTCCGAGCAGGCCACCGTGAAAGGACATACCCCCTTCCCACACCCGGAACAGCCACAGCGGATCCGCCAGAAAGGCACTGAAGTTATAGAAAATCACATAGCCAAAACGGCCGCCGAGGATGACCCCCAGCGCCAGATAGAACAGCAGATCACTCAGCTGCTCTTCGTTGAACGGCGATCCCGGCTTGCGCGCCCGCAGCCGCCCAAGCCACCAACCGGCCACAAACCCCACCAGATAGGTCAGGCCATACCAGTGAATTTTCAGGGGACCGATGGCAATGGCCACCGGATCAATCTGGGGATGCTGCAGCATCAACTACCTCTCAACTTAAAAGAAATCGGAGTCCCACAATAACCAGGACTATGGCGAAGATTCGCTTCAACAGGGCGGCATCGAGCCGGTGTGCCAGGGCGGCGCCCACCCGGGCAAAAATCATGCTGGTAAGGATGATACCCAACAAGGCCGGCAGATAGATAAAGCCAAGGCTGTACTCCGGCAGGCTGTCATGTCCCCAGCCGGTCCAGATATTCCCCAGGGCACCGGCAACCGCAATGGGCAGGCCACAGGCCGCTGAAGTGCCCACGGTTTCCTGCATGCGCACATTGCACCAGTTCAGGTAAGGCACCGTCAGGGTACCGCCACCGATTCCGAAAATCGCCGAAGCCCAGCCAATAATGCCTCCGGAAACCACCAGACCGGAACTGCCAGGCACATCCCGTCCCGGCTTGGGATTGGCTCCGGTCAGCATTTTGATGGCCACCAGAATTACAAATACACCGATGATCAGCTCCAGCGTCGGCCCGCTCAGCAGCGCCGCCGACCAGGCCCCGAGAACCGCGCCCACCACAATACCAATGGTCATGGGCCGGAAGATATCCCAGCGCACCGCACCATGGCCATGGTGCGAGCGGATGGAACTGAGTGAGGTAAACACGATCGTCGCCAGGGAGGTTCCCACGGCCATATGGGCGGCGATTTCCGGATCCACCCCCTGCAGCCCGAAACTGAAAATAAGTACAGGCACAATGATCAGCCCGCCACCAATCCCGAACAGCCCGGCAAGGGTGCCCGCCAGCGAGCCCAGCGCCAGATACAACACAACTACGTAGACCAGACTCATGGTCGTGCCCCACCGGTTATAGACAAGGCTGGTATGATACACACCAGTACCGTCTACTTCATTACGTTAACCCGGGTAAGTAACCAGCCATGTGTCTCATCAGTTTTGCCCTGGATCAGCACCCAGACTTCCCCCTGGTACTTGCCGCCAACCGGGACGAGTTTTTCCGCCGCCCGACCGCCGCCATGGACTGGTGGACCACAGACTCCGGACAGCAAGTGCTGGCCGGTCGGGACTTGCAGTCCGGCGGCACCTGGCTTGCCATCAACCGGAACGGAGCCCTCAGCGCCGTCACCAATGTCCGGGAAGGGACACCGGAAGCCGGCCGGCTCAGCCGGGGCAGACTGCCACTCCAGGCCCTGCAGTCCCCGCACACCATGCTGAACGCCCGCCTGCCCCGGGAAGCGGCAGACTACTCCGGTTTCAATCTGCTGTATCTTGATGGTACCGCCGGCTGGTATTACAGCAACCGGGACGCCCACCCCGGCCGCCATGTGCACCGGGGACTCTACGGCCTCAGCAACCACCTGCTGCAAACCCCCTGGCCCAAGCTGGTGCGCCTCAGACAGAAGCTCGCCGACATTCTGTCCTCCGGAGAGCGGGATGAACAGCAGCTGCACCGCCTGCTCATCACCGCAATGCAGGATACCCGGCCGGCACCGGATCATCTGCTGCCGGATACCGGCGTCGGGCCAGGAACCGAGCGTTTTCTGTCCGCGCCCTTTGTGTGCGGAGATGAATACGGGACCCGGGCCACCACGGTCGTCACCCTGTCCCGCAGCGGCCATATCCGGGTCAGCGAACAGAGCTGGGG
>JBFHSI010000233.1:0-4841 GCA_041591245.1 Marinobacter sp. | reverse complement strand
TATTTCTCCTGGATGCGTGATATCCAGGACTGGTGTATTTCCCGTCAGCTCTGGTGGGGGCACCGGATTCCTGCCTGGTACGATGCCGACGGCAACATCTACGTTGGCCGCAGTGAACAGGAAGTGCGCGAGAAGCACAATCTTGCCGCCGACCTGCCCCTGAAACAGGACGACGACGTACTGGACACCTGGTTCAGCTCGGCCCTGTGGACCTTCGGCACCCTGGGCTGGCCGGAAATTACCGAGCGCCTGAAAACCTTCCACCCCACGGATGTGCTGGTCACCGGCTTTGACATCATCTTCTTCTGGGTTGCCCGGATGATCATGATGACCATGCACTTCATGAAGAACGAAGACGGCACACCCCAGGTGCCCTTCCATACCGTCTATGTCACCGGCCTGATCCGGGACGAGCACGGGGACAAGATGTCCAAGTCCAAGGGCAATGTGGTGGACCCTCTGGACATGATCGACGGCATCAGCCTGGAACAGCTGCTGGAAAAACGTACCGGCAACATGATGCAGCCCAAGCTGGCCGACAAGATTGCCAAGCGCACCGTCAAGGAGTTCCCGGAAGGCATTGCCGCCCACGGCACCGATGCCCTGCGCTTCACCCTGGCATCCATGGCCACCACTGGCCGTGACATCAACTGGGACATGAAGCGCCTGGAAGGCTACCGGAACTTCTGCAACAAGCTCTGGAATGCCGCCCGTTACGTGCTGATGAACACCGAAGGCGAAGACTGCGGCGTCCATGACGAGCCGGTGCAGCTGTCCCTGGCGGACCGCTGGATTATTGATGCCCTGCAGCATTGTGAGCAGGAAGTCAGCCGGCACCTGGACCAGTACCGCTTTGATCTGGCGGCCTATGCCCTGTATGAATTCATCTGGAATGAATACTGCGACTGGTATCTGGAACTGTCCAAACCGGTTCTCAACGATGACAGCGCCAGCGCCGAAGCCAAGCGTGGTACCCGCCGGACCCTGGTGCGGGTACTGGAAGCGGTCCTGCGCCTGGCCCATCCGATCATGCCCTTTATCACCGAGGAGATCTGGCAGCGTATTGCACCTCTGGCCGGCAAATCCGGTGACAGCATCATGCTCCAGCCCTACCCCCAGGCCGATGGCCGGACACCCGATGCCACCGTATCCGCGGATATCGAATGGCTGAAAGGCGTGATTGTTGCGGTGCGCAATATCCGCGGGGAAATGAATATCTCGCCGGCGAAGAAAATCCCGGTACTGCTGCGCGGCAAGGATATGGAAGACAAGCGGCGCATGGAGGACAACCGCCAGTTCCTGCAGTCCCTGGCCAAGCTGGAAAGCCTGGACTGGTTCGAAGGCACCAAGAGCCCCATGTCAGCCACCCAGCTGGTTGGCGAAATGGAAGTTCTGGTACCCATGGCCGGGCTTATTGACAAGGACGCAGAGCTCAAGCGTCTGGACAAGGAGCTGGAGCGCCTGAACAAGGAAATCGGTCGCCTGCAGGGCAAGCTGGGCAATGAGAAATTCACCGCCAGGGCTCCGGCCGAGGTGGTGGAGAAGGAGCAGGAAAAACTCCGTGATGCCCAAAGCAGCCTGGCTCGTCTCAGTGAGCAGCGGGCCGATATCGAGGCCATGTAACCACGATGATTGCCATTCTGGGAGCCGGCTCTCTGGGCCGGCTCTGGGCTGCATCATTACCCCCTGACACAACGGCCTTTGTGCCCCGCCCCGGACACCCCGGGGCCGGCACGGTCGAGTTCTGTTTCCAGGATCTGGCTGGCCGGGAACATCCGGTGGCCATTCCCTGGTTAAATCCCGAGCACAAGGTGGACCTGGTCCTGGTTACCACCAAAGCCGGAGACAGCCTGCAGGCCCTTGCGGGTTTCCTGCCACAGGTTCCCGAAACCATTCCCCTTGTACTCTTCCAGAACGGCCTTGGCAGCCAGCAGGCGGTGGCGCAACGCTGGCCACAACGACCGGTACTGGCCGCCAGCACCACCGAAGGCGCCAACCGTCCTGCTCCTGACCGCCTGATCCATGCCGGCACCGGCGACACCTGGATCGGAGCTCTGACCGACCCGGCCCGAAACCTGGTGGAGACAGTGGTTAACCGGCTGGATGACAGCAACCTGAAAATACACCCCGAAGCTGACATTCTGGAGCGACTCTGGCAGAAACTGGTGATCAATGCCGGCATCAACCCCTTTACCTCCATCCTTGACTGCCCCAACGGCGCCATACTGAACGCAGAGTTTTATCAGACGCTGATTGATCCTCTGTGCACTGAAATTGCCGGAGTAATGGCCGCAGCAGGCCTGGGGGACTTTGCCCCGGACAGCCTGCGGCAGAGGATTGAAACCGTGGCCCGCAATACTGCGGGCAACACCTCCTCCATGCGCAGTGATGTACAGCAGGGGCGACTGACGGAAATCGACTATATCAACGGTTATCTGGTAAAACTCGGGGAACACCATGGTGTGGCGACCCCGGTAAACCGGACACTGACCGACAAGGTCAGGCAACTGACCGCCAACCAACAGGAGCCCGACCATGGGTAACCGGCTTTCCAAGATCTACACCCGCACCGGGGACGATGGCTCCACAGGCCTGGCCGATGGCAGCCGTATCGGCAAAAATGCCCTGCGGGTCGAAGCCCTGGGCACGGTGGATGAACTCAACTGCCATATCGGTGTGCTCATCGAGACCCTGGATGAGGGCGACACCCTGTCCCCCATCCTGCTCCGGATACAGCACCACCTGTTTGACCTGGGCGGAGAATGTGCCATCCCCGGCAGCTGTGCCATTGGGGACGACCATATCCAGTGGCTGGAACAGACCCTTGACCAGCACAACGAGGCGCTTCCGCCCCTGAAGAATTTCATTCTTCCGGGGGGCTCCCCGGCAGCGGCACAATGCCATCTCGCCCGGGCTGTGTGCCGGCGGGCCGAACGTATCCTGGTGGCCCTGGGCCACGAGGACACCATGAACAACCTGTCCCGCCATTATCTGAACCGGCTTTCCGATCTGCTGTTCGTGTTTGCCCGGGTACTGGCCCGCAGGAGCGGCGCCAGGGAGATTCTGTGGGACCAGAAAAAATCCGGCCTCTGAGGGCCGGATTTTCTGCGGGGCAAAAACCTGGGTCAGACCTTGAAGGTCTCCACCAACCGCTGCAGGGATGCGGTCAGTTCCGACATTTCCCGGGATGACGCCAGGGTTTCCCGGGCATTGGCCGCAGTGGACTGACCCAGCTCGCCAATCTGCTCCACGTTGGCGTTCACATTACGCGCCACCGCGGACTGTTCTTCCGCAGCCTGTGCAATCTGCTGACTCATATCCACTATAATCCCGATACCCCGGGCAATGCCGTCCAGAGCTTCGGTAACCCCGGCGGATTTCTGCACCGTGGTTTCCGTCACTTCCCGACTGTTGGTCATGGCAGCAACCGCATCCCGCACGCCACTGTGCAGACGGGAAATCATGCCCTCGATTTCCTCGGTGGATTTGTGGGTACGCTGGGACAGGGACCGTACCTCATCCGCCACCACGGCAAAGCCACGTCCATGCTCCCCGGCCCGGGCAGCTTCTATGGCCGCATTCAGCGCCAGCAGGTTGGTCTGTTCGGCAATGGCCCGGATCTCAAACAGCACCTGGCTGATGTTGTCACTGTCCGCACTGACCCGGTTGATCACATCCACAGCGCCGGAAATTTCCGAGGCCAGCTGATTGATGGTGGCCACTGTATCCGCCACCACTTCCCGACCGGTTTCCGTATCTTTCTCGGCCGTTACTGCGTTATCGGAAACCCGCAGGGCACTTTCGGTCACCTCGTGAACTGCCGCCACCATCTGGCTCATGGCCTCGCTGATCTGACCACTCTCCTCCATCTGCCGGGCCACGGCGTCGCTGTTGGTGGTGGCAGTTTCCTTGACCCGTGAAGCCTGCTGATCCACTTCGGATGTGGTCTGGCTCACCGAGCGGATCAGGCCGGCAATACGGTCTGTCATATTATTGAACTCGTCGGTCAGCTCCCCCAGCTCATCACGGTTGGGCAGGGTGATACGGGTGGTCATGTCACCAGCCGCCACTTTTCTGGCGGCATGGGTAAAGCTGTTGATGGCCGTGCGCACCGACATGAAAAAGCCCACATACAGATACACCACCAGCAGCAGAACGGCCACCAGGGCCACCAGAATCACCCGGCGCTGGGTCAGTTCCTGATCCAGCCGGGAAGACAGATTGCTCCGGATCCGGTCAAAGATCTTCAGCCCCAGTTTGTCGTAGGGCTCAAGCTGCGCCCGGATCAGCCCGTCATACTTGTCCCAGGGCATTTCCAGGCGCATGGGGGTAATGATGTGCTCATCCACAAGATCCCGCACCAGCACCGGGCTGGCAGAAATCCGCTCCACCAGGTTCCCGGCATCGGCCGCCAGTTGTGGCGAAGCATCCATGGCCACCGACAAAGCCGGGGCCAGCAGTGAACTGCGGTTGGTAAGCTGGTCATAGATGGCATTGAGGGTTTCACTCATGGCGTAACCCAGCTGCCCTTCCACCAGGGCATAGTTTCCGTAGGCCCGGGCCTGGCCTATGACCTCCCGGGCCTCTGGCAGGGAATCCCGGACCAGCCCCAGCAGAAGCTGGTTTTCCCGGGAAATATCCTGACCCAGCCCGGAGATCTCGATGGTAGCCGGCAACAGCGCCCACACTTTCTGGACAAATTCCTGGTAGTACTTGAACTGGGGCCGGATATTGCCCTGATAGTTGTCGTCAGCCCTCAGAGCCTGCCAGCTCAACTGCAGGGCGGACACCTGGCTGGACCAGGAACCGGTGGAATCAAAGGTTGGCTCTACAGCTACCAG
>JBFHSI010000232.1:0-4966 GCA_041591245.1 Marinobacter sp. | reverse complement strand
AGTCACCAGCTGGGCTGGGCCAAGGAAGAGCCGGAATTCTGGCCGGCATTGCAAAAGCAGTCTCCTTACCGGCCGGCAGCCACTCTGATGGTGGACGACAGCCTTCCGGTACTGGAAAGTGCCCGCCGTTCCGGTATCGGCCAGTGTCTGGCCATACTGGCCCCCGACAGTCAGCAGCCACCAAGAGACAGGCATCCGGATTTTCCCGGCATCCACCATTTTGATGAGCTGCTGCCCGCGCTGGGCAAACACCACCCTCTGCCATCGGCCCCGTGAGCGGGTTATAATCCGCCCATACAGCTATCAGGTGGGGAGACATGAAGGCAACAGACGCTGATGATCAGCGGGTCCGGCTCGACAAATGGCTCTGGGCCGCACGCTTCTACAAAACCCGGGCTCTGGCCCGGGAGGCCATAGAAGGGGGCAAAGTCCACTACAACAACCAGCGCTGCAAACCGGGGAAAACCGTGGAAACCGGAGCCCAGCTGACACTGCGCATGGGCTGGCTGGAAAAAGTGGTCATTGTCGACGACATCAGTGACCGCCGCCGGGGCGCGCCGGAGGCCCAGGCCCTTTACCATGAAACCGAAGACAGCATAAAAAAGCGGGAAGACCTGTCCTGGCAACGCAAGACCATGCAGGCCGCCCAGTTGCCACCCGCCCGGCGACCATCCAAAAAAGACCGCAGAAACATCCAGCGTTTTCGCGACCAGAACGGCATCTGAGCCTGGCGTGCAGCCCCCGGCCGGACCCGAATACCATTTTTCAGGAGACATACATGGCATCCCGCGACCAGTTCCAGCGCTTTATCTTCGACACCAGCCAGGTGCGGGGAGCCTGGGTACAACTCGGACAAAGCTATCAGCAGATCAGCACCCAGGCCCCCTATCCGGAGTCTATCCGCAACCTGCTCGGCGAAGCCCTTGTGGCCAGTGTACTCATGAGCAGCAGCCTCAAGTTCAAAGGCACCCTGTCCCTGCAGGCCCACGGCGATGCCGCCCTGCGCACCCTGATGGCGGAGTGCAGCCATGACCGGCATATCCGCGGCCTGGCCCGGTTTGATGAGAATGAAGTTGCCGACCAGAACTTTCACCAGCTGCTGGGTGCCGGACGTATGGCCATCACCATCACCCCGGATCAGGGCAGCCGATATCAGGGCGTGGTGCCCAGGGAACAGGACAGCCTGGCACAGTGCCTGGAGGAATATTTCGAGCGCTCCGAACAGATTCCCACCAGCCTGTTCCTGTTTGCCGGCGAGAACGGCGCCGCCGGACTGGTGCTGCAGCGCCTGCCTGGCGCAACGGAAGCCGACGATGACCTGTGGAACCGGGTCAACCACCTGGCCCGGACTGTCGAGGCCGAAGAGTTGCTGACTCTGGACAGCGAAACCCTGCTGCACCGCCTGTTCCATGAAGAAACCGTCCGCCTGTTCGACGCAGAAGAAGTCCGCTTCCGCTGCAGCTGTTCCCGGGAACGCACCCTTGGCGCCCTTGAAGCCATTGGCCGGGAGGAGTGCTACAGCATTCTGGAAGAACAGGGCGCCATTGATATGGACTGCCAGTTCTGCCACACCCATTACCGCTTCCTGCGTAACGACATTGATCAACTTTTCACCGGCCATACCCTGCACTGAATGGCTGACCGACTCGCCGGGAACCCTGTCGTAACCTGACATCCCGGCCAGTCGTTTTTTTCCGGCGTCTCTGGCATAATAGCGCGCCTGAACTGACTCGATTGCTCAGATTTCCGCCAATTTTCTGCGGCAGACTGAGTGATCACCAAGACATCCCGAGGGCGAGGTCGAAGTGAGCAACACTTATAATGATCTGAGTACAGCACGACTGGTTGAGCTGGCACTGGCACGTAACGAAGGTCAGCTGGCGGCAAACGGTTCACTGGTTGTCAAGACCGGTAAGCGCACAGGCCGGTCCCCCATGGACCGTTTCATCGTCGAAGAGCCAAGCACCTCCGACGATATCCACTGGGGTCCCATCAACCGTCCCATCGACGGTGACACCTTTGATGCCCTGTGGGATCGTGTTGAAGCTTACGTTGCCGAAAAAGACCAGTTTGTTGCCCACGTTCATGTCGGCTCCGATCCCGAGCACTATCTGCCGGTCAAAATGACCACCGAAACAGCCTGGCAGAACCTGTTCGGACGCAACCTGTTTATCCGTCCCGAGAGCTATAACCCGGCCGACAAACAGGAATGGCAGATTCTGAACGCCGCCCACTTCGAGTGTGTCCCCGAGCGTGACGGCACCAACAGCGACGGCTGCGTCATGATCAACTTTGCCAAGCGCAAAGTACTTCTGGCGGGCATGCACTATGCCGGCGAGATGAAAAAGGCCATGTTCTCGGTCCAGAACTTCCTGCTGCCCGAGAAAGACGTTCTGCCCATGCACTGCTCCGCCAACGTCGGCGAAGATGGCCAGACCTGTCTGTTCTTCGGTCTTTCCGGCACCGGCAAGACCACCCTTTCCGCCGATCCGCACCGCTTCCTGATCGGTGATGACGAGCACGGCTGGGGCCCCGGCACCGTATTCAACATTGAAGGCGGCTGCTACGCCAAGTGCATCAACCTGAGCCAGAAGAACGAACCGATCATCTGGAACGCCATCCGTTTCGGCGCCATTGTGGAAAACGTGGTTATCGATCCGGAAACCCGTGAGCCGGATTACAACGATGTATCCCTGACCGAAAACTCCCGTTGCGCCTACCCTCTCGAGCACGTTGAAAAACGGGTTCTGGAAAACCGCGCCGGTGAGCCGTCCCACATCGTGTTCCTGACCTGCGACATGACCGGCGTACTGCCTCCGGTATCCGTCCTCTCCAAGGAAGCGGCGGCATATCACTTCCTGAGCGGCTACACCGCACTGGTTGGCTCCACCGAAATGGGCTCATCCTCCAAGCTCAAGTCCACCTTCTCCACCTGCTTTGGTGCGCCCTTCTTCCCGCGTCCGGCTGGCGTCTACGCCGAACTGCTGATGAAGCGCATGGACGAGTTCGGCAGCAAGGTATTCCTGGTGAACACCGGCTGGACCGGCGGCCCTTATGGCGAAGGCACTCGCTTCAGCATTCCTACCACCCGTGCCATTATCGCGGCTATCCAGAATGGCGATCTGGACGAGGTGGAAACCGAGCATCTGGACAAACTGAACCTGGATGTACCCAAGCATGTACCTGGCGTCGATACCCAGCTGCTGAACCCGCGCAATACCTGGGTCAGCCCGGACTACTATGACGGCAAGGCAGCGGAACTGATCGCCCAGTTCACTGAGAACTTCAAGAAGTTCGATGTGACCGAAGCCATCGTTGAAGCCGGTCCCAAGCTTTAATAAAGCGCCCAGGCACAAAAAAATGCCCCTCAAATGAGGGGCATTTTTGTAAGTGCTTCAACCATTCATCCCATCCTCATGCTGACTGGCTGATCAATCCAGATAAGCAAACAACTCCCGGCTTTCAATTTTATCGGCGATATCCGCAATCAGCTTGTCAACAGTATCCGGTACCGCCCAGGGTTTTGCGTACACGTACAGCCACAGATCCTTTAACACATTGGCGAACGGGTCCTGGTGGGCATCCAGTATCGCTCTCAGGGCTTCTTTGGCATAGGCAGCATGGGGCAGGAATGCCTCAGTCTCCGGCGCTCCGGACTCATCAAGCCTGGGCGCGCCAGTGAAGGCAACCGTCTGGTTCAGCTCATTTCGCACGTAAAACACATCATCCCGCAACATATTCCTTACCCCCATATCCCGACAAGGCGCCTGATTCCACCTCAAGCCCTCTGCAGAGCTTCGCGGACAGCCCGATACAAAGCACCAACGGTTTTTTCGAACACCCAACGGATAAAACTGAATGTCAGTTCCCCCACGGTAGTGACCGCAACCCTGGAAAAGGCGAGCATATGCCCCAGCAGCCCCCGGGCCTGTTCCGCCAATTCCCGGGATGATGCCGCCACCTGTTCAATGGTGCGCGCCAGCAAATCGTAAAAGGTCAAAGTAGAACTGACCGTAGCCTGGGCCAGAACTGCCGAGTAGTAGCCTGCATCCTTGAGCAGGGTAATCAGGGCCGCCGCAATTCTTTCAGACCAGTACGCAGAAAATGATGCCTCATTGCGACGCTCGTACTTCAGGCGTACCGGCTGTTGCAGAAAATCCAGAGAGTTCTGGTTCAAGCGGTCCCAGTCTGCTGTATTCGCCGTATTTCGATAGCCCGGCACCTTGTTCTTGCCCATACCATGGGCATCCACACTGATGCCCGAACCATTGTCCAGACGGTACTCAAAGCCGTTAACCGGCGCATGAATAAAGGGCCACAAGGGTACATTAGGCACAGGGTCAGCACCGTGGGTGCATCTGTACAGCCGGTCAGCACTGAAGGTTGTATTCTGGGCAAAACCCTGCAGACCGACACGAGGTGCACCAAAAGTGTAGATATTGACCGGTTTGTGGTATCTGCTTTTGATCCAGTCCGCCGTCAGCGACGCCAAAGCGCCACCCAGGCTATGGCCCACGCAATGAACGCCACGACTGCCTGCGCCTGAAAGATGGGGGGACAGCAGTGATTCAAATGCCCCTTTCATGCTTTCAAAAGCTGCATTGAAACCGGCATGTACCGTGGCACCGCTGACACAGGTTGAATACCCCACATTGCCGTTGGTCACCCAGTCATGACCATCCTGGGTACCGCGAATAGCGACCACATGATGGCCCTGGAACTGGTTCTTGCCATGACCCACCAGAGCAAAACCGGATGTTTTGGAGAACAGCCCGAAAAAGCCCCCGGTGGTTCCGGTGACCGGGCCATTGGAGAGATCAATATCAAAAGCCGATTTGAGCTCCTGACTTTTTTTCAGCCCAAGGTTCGGGATGCTGCTCGGTGCCTGAATTTCGTAGACGAGATCCGCCAGCTCGGCGGCCAGCCGGGGTGACAATGCCTGCATAACATATCCTTATGTTGAGGT
>JBFHSI010000231.1:0-4969 GCA_041591245.1 Marinobacter sp. | reverse complement strand
GCAGCCGGTGTGGTTCCGGGTTTTCTGGCCATCGTATTTGCCGTCATCGCCCTGCGCTCCCTGCCTGCGGCCACCTTTGGCACCCTCGCCTATCTGGAACCCATAACCGTGGTGGTCCTGGCCTGGGTACTGTTCGGCCAGAGCCTGAATACCCTGCAACTTTCCGGCTGTGCCCTGATTATGGTTTCAGGTATCGCCCAGGCACTGCTGTCCCAGCGCCAGTCCCGGCGGGTATCGGCCATGGCGGAGGTACCAGCAGGTTAATCCGGCAAAAGGAATAGGTTTCTGCGGGTGCCGGGAATCGGGATAACTGAAAGCCTCAGGCACTCTGGGAACAGGGCGCCCTGTCCATAACCCCGAGCCAGCGTTCCTTGATGAACCGCTCTATGTGACCACGGATCCAGCTGATACCGGGATCCCGGTCGTGGCGTGCATGCCAGATCAGATACAGACTGGTGCGATCAACCTCGAACGGCAGGTCACATTTCCACAGCCCCTCCATGAAGTCGCAGTCCTGACTTATCAGTTCGGGAACAGCAATGATCAGATCCGATGCCCTCAGTATCTGGGGCACACTGGCAAAATGATTGACGGTAGTGGCAATCCGTCGGCTCAGCCCTTTCTGGTCCAGATAATTATCCACAAAACCATGGGCCTCACCGGACATGGACACCAGCAGGTGCCTGGCCGCCAGAAATTCTTCCATGGATACCGGCTTGCCAGCCAGGGGATGGTCGGACCGCATCAGCAGTTTGTAGCCGCCATCCTGCAGCCAGCTGCTTCTTAGGCTGTGATCATGATGGGTCATCACACCAACCGCCAGATCAATCTGGGCTTCCCGCAACTGGGTGCTGGCACCTTCCGGCGTATAGTGAACAGCATGCAGGTCGACGCCCGGTGCCGTCTTCTCGAACAGGGCGGTCAGGTCTTTCCAGATGAGTTCCACAACAATGTCGGATGCGGCTATGCGAAAGGTGCGAGCCACCTCCTCGGGATCGAAACGGGTAGCGGTAACCGCATTGGAGAGATGATGCATAGGCCCGTTGACCTGGCCCCACAGGCTCAGGGCATAGGAGGTGGGCTCAATATTGCGGCCCTTGCGCACAAACAGGGGATCATTCCAGATCTGGCGCATGCGGGAAACCGCATTGGATACCGCCGGCTGGGTCATGGCCAGACGTTCCGCCGCCCGGGTAATGGAGCGCTCGGTCATGATGGCGTCAAAAATATACAGCAGCTGCAGTTCCTGGGTTCTCATGCTTCATGCTCGAAATAGGGAGGCAGTATCCAGGGAGTCTGGCCATGGAACCCGGAGAACGCAATGCCGGGATTCCCTGACCCCGGCACCCGTCCCCGGTGATCCAGGCTCAGAGATGCCCTTTCACAAAGGTGCGCAGCTGGCTCAGGCTGCCGGCGCCGGTCTGCTGGGCCACCACTTCGCCGTCCCGGAACAGGGACAGGGTGGGAATCCCCCGTATGCCCATGCGCGCAGTCAGCTCCGGACTGTCGTCCACGTTCACCTTGACCACCACCAGCTTGCCCTCAAATTCATCGGCAATGTCTTCCAGCAGCGGAGCCACCATTTTGCAGGGGCCACACCAGGGTGCCCAGAAATCAATCAGGACCGGAGTCTCACTGCCGCCAACTTTCTCCGCAAAATCCTTGTCGGTCACATGGATTATTTCAGTCATAACAAAAAGCCTTCTGGTTGTTGTATCAGAAAGCCAGTGTGCCTCCAGGGCCCGGGCCGAACCAATTGCCTTCCGGTATGGCTGGTATTCAGGGCAATGATGTTTCCAGTCACCCGACCGGCAGCTGGCACATCAGGTCAGCGCCAGCAGGGCCTCGGTCAGCTTCACATCATCGTAGCGGGGAATATGGGGGTTATCGGGGGCAAGGTCCGCATCAATAATCTGGATACCCATGCCCTGTGCTATTTCCTCGGTCTGGGCAGGCGAAAGTTTCAGCAGGCGGGAATCAAGCATCAGAAAATCAATGGGCGGTCGCCCAGCCCCCACCGGAGCCTTGCTGCCGGACAGATGCCTGGCGAGAACCCGGACCTGATCCACCAGCGTCATGCCAATGGTCTCCAGGTCCGTCCCCAGGCTGGGCACATAGACCCTTGGCGCCGGGTTCCGGTTCAGGGCCCGGGAAACCCCTTTGGGCAGCAGGTTGGCAATAATGCTGCTGTAAAAACTGCCCGGGGGGAACACCACCAGTTCCGCGGAATCAATCAGTTTCCGGGTTTCCTTGCATACCCGGGAAGCATCCAGGGCGTCCACATCATTGGCCTCTCCCGTCAGCTTGATGGCTTTTATGGGGGAGTCGATTTCCGCAGCCTCCTTGCCGGTAAAACGGTGCTGCCCGGTAATCACCCGGCCATTCTCCAGAAGAACCTCCAGCTGCAGATCGGCATCGGTGGTGGTTCGGACAATACCCCGGGTCTTGATCAATTGGCCGAACAGGAAGGCAATGGGGTCCAGGGAGCGATTGTGAATCAGATAACCACCGGTCAGTATCAGGTTGCCGACACTGGCACCGGCCAGATCAAAGTTATCCGGCTTCTGCTGCTGGAACTCGGCAATGTAGCTCCGGATCAGGGAACGCATGGGTTCGGCGATAGCTCGCAGCAACGGGTGCCGGCCCGAGGCCAGGGCTTTCAGGCTCTGCTCCAGGGCCGCCCGGCTCTGGTCCTTGCCCAGGCGATGGGAAAACAGCGCGGCAATTTCAGGGTGGCCGGTAACCGAACAGTCCGCCAGCGACAGCAGACGGGCCCGCAAATCCCCCACCGCCGGCATGGCAAACGCCTTGCGCAGCTCAGCCGAACTACCACCGGAATCAAAAGGTGTGACAAGATGAATGGAATTATGGGTATAACCCGCCAGCACCTCGGAAAAACTTCTCAGTGCGGTACCACCACTGAAAAACAGGATCTTGGGGCCCAGCTCCGGTGCTTTACGGTATCTGGCCAGGCGCAGGTCATTACCTTTGGACAGGTCCCGGGGCAAACTGAGACTGCTGGAGGAAAAGCGGTTTGTGGTCATAGATCCCCGAAAACTGTAAGAAAGGTGTAACTCAAAAGGCGTCACAGTTGCTTATAGTGTACGCCATTCGATCATTTTGCTAACCGAAAAGGGTGAAACGCGCTATCAACCCGTCAATTCTGGAGCACCTCTACTTTCTCCGATTTGAGGTGGAAAATCACTGTGCGCTGGTTGAACTTTATGTGACCAACCCCGGCGAAGCCACCGCCCGCCGCCTGATAAACCGGACGGGTTACCGGAAAACCCTTCAGGAAAAAGTGGAACAGGCGGTCGCCATGGATGTGCGCAGACGCAAGGTGGAAGGCCCGGGATTTCAGCAATCCAAATCCCTGGAACGCCTGTCCCGTCTGCTGGACCTGCTCGGACAGGCGTGCACCGAATTCACCCGGATTCCCGGACTGGAGCAGATACCGGACAAGCGCCGGAAGAATTCTTCCCGGCTGATCCGGCGCATCCGCAAATCCCTGGCCCTGGTGGTCATCAACCCGGATGACGCCAACACCCGACAGGGCCTGAAGACCGGTCGCAGGGCTTCGGAAATACTGGCCAGCCTGAACCTGGCAGGTGCCGAATCCGGTGCCGGCCAGGTCGTGCATTTCCAGATCGAACGCATGCTGCACCTGCTCACGGACATTGCCGATGCCCTGCTGGCCGCCAACTTCGGCCCGGCGGTGCGCCTGCAGAATTACAAGCAGCTGAAAAACGCCGCCCATGCCTTTACCACCGACACGGACAACTTCGGTGCCGAGCGCCTGGCCCTTACCCGCAGCGGCAGCACCATTGCCGCCCTGAAAGCCGAAAACGGCGTATCCGGCGAGGTCATGGCGGTGTACAAGGAGGGGCAGACCAGCAAGGTTCTGGAAGAAATTGCCGGGGTCGATGAGTGGAAAAAGGTGTTTCCCAAGGTGGCACCTTCGGTGATATCCCACCATGTGGGCCAGGAAGAGGAACTGGGTTCCATGGTGATTGAACACCTGCCCGGGCGTACCCTGGAATCCCTGCTTCTGAACAGCGAATGGGACACGGCCACCCGGCTGCTGGACAAGCTGAGCAAAACCCTGAGAAAAATCTGGAAAAGCTCCTGGACCCGGGAGCGGGCACAGCCTGGCTATATGCAGCAAATGCGTAAGCGCCTGCCTGAAACCCTCAGGACTCACCCTTCCCTGTTTACTGGTGGCCAGACCATCTGTGGGCTGACACGCCCCGGGTTCAGCCAGCTCACGGATCAGGTGGAAACCCTGGAAAAGCGCCTGCCGGCCCCCTTTTCCGTACTGATCCACGGGGATTTCAACGTGGATAATCTGATCTACGATGAACTCAAGGACCGCATCTACTTTATTGACCTGCACCGGGCCTCCTATTCGGATTATGTGCAGGACATATCGGTACTCATGGTGTCCATCTACCGCCTTCCGGTCATGGAAGCCGGCCCCAGGGCGGAAATGATGAAACTGATCAAACAGATCTACCGGTTTGCCCGCCGGTTCGCGAAAAACAACGGGGATTCCGGCTTTGAGCCGCGCCTGGCCATTGCCCTGGCTCGCTCCTTCGCAACCTCAACACGATTCATCTATGACAAGGCATTTGCCAGGAAGCTTGCTTTTCGTGCCATCTACCTGCTGGAAGCGGTAGCCAGTCTGAATCCTGACAAACTGGAAAAATACAGGCTACCCCTGGAGGAAATTTTCTGTGACTGACAAGCGTATCGCCGTTATCGGCACACCTGGCAAATGGTCCACCGAAGTACTGGCCGACCACCTGGAGCAGCTCACCGGCTTCCGCTGTGTGGTGGACATGTCCCGGGTGGTTCTGGAACTGGAAACCGGCAGGCTGCATTATCAGGATCTGGTGCTGAACGACCTGGACGGCATCATCATCAAAAAGATCAGCGAAACCTACTCACCGGCAGCGGATGACCGTATCCG
>JBFHSI010000230.1:0-5077 GCA_041591245.1 Marinobacter sp. | reverse complement strand
TTCCCGACGATTATGAAGGGGTAGACCTGATCTCCGGCATCAGCCCGGTACCGGTCATGGTTATCCACAGCGTCCGGGACGGCAATATTCCCTTCCATCACGGAATGGACCTGTACCAGGCCGCCGGGGAACCCAAACGCTTCCTGCAAACGGATACCCCCCACGCAGCCACCTTCGTGATTCCTGCCTACCGGGAAGCGGTTCTGGAATTTCTGGCAGCCTCTTCCGGTTCGCAGACAGCAAACGCAGGGCAATAAAAAACCCGCCAATCCGGAGGAAAGGCGGGTTTTCAGGAAGAACTGACTGTCAGCTATCAGCCGGCCAGATCAGTGGGCTGCTCGCCTTCTTTCACTTCCTTCATGGACAGCTTGACGCGGCCACGGTTGTCCACATCCAGAACCTTGACCATAACTTCCTGGCCTTCACTCAGCTCGTCAGTAACATTCTCGATACGACGATCGGAGATCTGGGAGATGTGTACCAGCCCGTCCTTGCCAGGCAGGATGTTGACGAAGGCACCGAAGTCCACGATGCGCTCGACACGGCCTTTGTAGATAGCGCCGACTTCGATCTCTGCAGTGATTTCCATCACCCGCTTGACCGCAGCCTGGGCCGCTTCCTGGTTGTCGGCGTAGATTTTCACATTGCCGTCGTCATCCAGATCAATGGAAGCACCGGTTTCATCACAGATGGAACGGATGGTGGAACCACCCTTACCGATGACGTCACGGATTTTCTCGGGGTTGATCTTGATGGCGGTAATGCTGGGAGCACGGGCCGATAGTTCGGAGCGGGGCTCAGCCAGAACCTTGTTCATCTCACCCAGGATGTGCAGACGTGCTTCATGGGCCTGCTCCAGGGCCAGCTCCATGATTTCGTCGGTGATACCGTTGATCTTGATATCCATCTGCAGGGCGGTAACGCCGTCTTTGGTACCGGCAACCTTGAAGTCCATATCACCCAGGTGATCCTCATCACCAAGAATGTCGGTCAGAACTGCAAACTTGTCGCCTTCCTTGACCAGACCCATGGCGATACCGGCCACCGGTGCCTTCAGGGGAACACCTGCATCCATCAGTGCCAGGCTGGAACCACAGACGGAAGCCATGGAGCTGGAACCATTGGATTCAGTGATCTCGGAGACCGCACGAATGGTGTACGGGAACTCTTCCAGGGACGGCATAACCGCTGCAACACCACGCTTGGCCAGACGGCCGTGACCGATTTCACGACGGCCGGGGCTGCCCATACGGCCAGCTTCGCCAACGGAGTACGGAGGGAAGTTGTAATGGAACAGGAACGGGTCCTTGCGCTCACCTTCCAGGGCATCAATGATCTGCATGTCCCGGGCAGTACCCAGAGTGGCAGTCACAATAGCCTGGGTCTCGCCACGGGTGAACAGTGCGGAACCGTGAGTGCTGGGCAGTACGCCCACTTCGATCTTGATGGGACGCACGGTCTTGTTGTCACGACCATCGATACGGGGCTTGCCATCCAGAACCTGCTGACGGACAACAGTCTTCTCGACCTTGCCGAAGTATTTCTTGACCTCTTCCTCGGAAGGCTGACCTTCCTCTTCACCGGCAAGCTTCTCGACTGCAGCAGTCTTGAGCTCACCCAGACGGGCATAACGCTCCATCTTGTCGCGAATGCTGTAGGCCTCGGCGATAGCGCCGGAGAACTCGCTGCGGACGGCGTCCAGCAGAGAGGTATTTTCCGGCTCAGGCTGCCAGTCCCAACGGGGCTTGCCATTCTCGGCGGCAAATTCCTTGATGGCGGCAATGGCCGGCTGCATTTCCTGATGGGCAAACAGAACCGCACCCAGCATCTGGTCTTCAGTCAGGCCTTTGGCTTCGGATTCCACCATCAGTACGGCGTCTTCAGTACCGGCAACCACCATATCCAGAAGCGATGTGGACAGCTCTTCGTAGGTTGGGTTGAGGAAATAGCCGCGCTCATTGCTGAAGGCTACCCGGGAGGCACCGATAGGACCGTCGAAAGGAATGCCGGAGATGGCCAGGGCCGCAGAGGCGGCCAGCATGGCGGCAATATCCGGATCCTGGGTCTTGTTGGCAGACATAACGGTCAGCACAACCTGAACTTCGTTCATAAATCCGTTGGGGAACAGCGGACGGATCGGACGGTCGATCAGACGGGAAGTGAGGGTTTCCTTTTCGGAAGGACGGCCTTCACGCTTGAAAAAGCCTCCGGGGATCTTGCCCACGGCGTAGGTTTTTTCGGTGTAGTTGACGGTCAGTGGGAAAAAGCCCTGACCCGGCTTGGCTTCCTTGGCGCCAACAACGGTACCCAGTACCGAGATGTCGTCGATGGTAACCAGAACAGCGCCGGTTGCCTGACGGGCAATACGGCCGGTTTCCAGAGTGACAGTCTTGCCACCCAGCTCAAATGTTTTCGTTACAGGTTTCAGATCCACAAAAAACTCCTGGTATTTTTATCCGGTTATCTATCCACAGATGCTGGCCTGATGAATCCGAAACGCAACCCGTCTGAAAGCTAACAGGCTGTTGCAAAGTCCCGGCAAGACTGCAAACGCCATGGGCGTTCCCGGACCTTTCAACAACCTGCTATCAAATTTCGGCTTTCCATTACGACAGGGAATCCTTCGAAATCAGAGGCTGTACAACTGCAGTATTTTGGCGAGAAGCACACCCGACAGCCCCGTAACAGGACCGCCGGCTGCCGGTATGCCCCGACCAACGCCGGGGCATACCTTCAGGTCGTAAAGACCGGATCAGCGACGCAGACCCAGACGCTGGATAAGTTCCAGGTAACGGTCAGCGTTTTTACGCTTGAGGTAGTCCAGCAGCTTACGACGCTGGTTTACCATCCGGATCAGACCACGGCGGGAATGGTGATCCTGCTTGTTGGTCTTGAAGTGATCCTGCAGCTTGTTGATGTTGGCGCTCAGCAGTGCCACCTGAACTTCAGGGGAACCGGTATCGCCTTCAGCTTGCTGAAAATCCTTAACGATCTGTGCTTTCTCACTGGCAGAAAGTGCCATAACTCACCTCATTGTTTGCGATGCATATCGAATACGGCCGAACCGTGCATCTCTACAGCCCGGCTAATCAGCGGTACCTGAATACTCAGTTACCGCTGCTGTTCACCAGACGGCGGGGGACAAGCTTGACCACCTCACCTTCCGGGATTGCTTCTGCCAGTCCAACGAAGCCCTTGTCGCCATACAGGCGAACAAAGCCCTCAAGGGACTGACCCGACATTCTAACCGGTTGCCCGTTCAATATCGACACCAAAGCCGCCCCCTCCAGCTGCACTTCCGGAAACATGGAGAGGGCGCTGTCCGGAGCCAGCAGAAGACCGTCCAGACTTTCGCCAGCCTCCCGCTTTTCCTCCAGTTCCGGAACCTTACGGGCATCGGCCAGGGTATATCCTGATGCCATGGTACGGCGCAGCGCCGTGACATGGGCACCACAGCCCAGGGCATCACCGATATCCTCCACCAGTGAGCGAATGTACGTACCCTTGGTGCAACTGACCGCAAGATCCAGCTCGTTTTCACGTACCGCCAGAAGGGTCAGTTCAAAGATGGTGACCGGCCGGGCCGGGCGTTCTACCTCAATGCCCTCACGGGCATATTCGTAGAGCGGGCGCCCCTTGTGCTTGAGGGCGGAATACATGGAAGGAACCTGCAGTATATCGCCCCGGAAACCGTCAAGAACCGGTTCCAGAAGCTCGGGCGTCAGCCCGGCAGGTACCGGTTGCTCATCAACCACAGCACCTTCGCTGTCACCAGTTTCGGTGCGTACACCCAGACGTGCGGTTGCAACGTAGGACTTGTCGCTGTCCAGCATCATCTGGGAATACTTGGTCGCTTCACCGAAGCACAGCGGCAGCACACCGGTAGCCAGCGGGTCCAGTGCACCGGTATGGCCCGCCTTGGCGGCACCATACAGGCGCTTGACCTGCTGCAGAATGCCATTGGAGGTAACACCCTGGGGTTTGTCGATCACCAGAATGCCGTTTACATCACGGCCTTTACGTCTGCGACTCAAGCGTTGTGCCCCGGATCTTCCTGTTCATTACCGGACTCGGACTCAACCGCCGGCTTGTCGCCGACGGCCTTGCGAATGAGACTGTCCATTTTACGGCTGTAGCCCTGCAGGGTATCGAAGTGGAAACGAAGCTGGGGCACAACCCGCAGCTTCATCGCACGTCCCACCTGGCCCCGGAGAAATCCGGAGGCCTTGTCCAGAACCGCCAGCGACGCCTTGACCTCAGGCGACTGCTCGGTCAGTTCTTCGGTGGACAGCAGTGACACATACACATCCGCATACCCCAGGTCACGGCTGACTTTTACTGCGTTGACCGTCACCAGGCCAACCCGCGGGTCTTTGACCTCCCGCTGGATCAGCTGGGCCAGTTCCCGTTGCATCTGATCGCCAATGCGATCAATACGACTGAACTCTCTTGGCATCAGGCCCCCGTAGACTCGAGCTTGCGTTCTACCCGGACACGATCGAACACTTCGATCTGGTCGCCGACTTTCACATCGTAGCCCTTAACACCGATACCACATTCCATACCATTGCGGACTTCGGCCACGTCATCCTTGAAGCGACGCAGGGATTCCAGCTCGCCTTCAAAGATAACCACGTTGTCCCGCAGCACACGGATCGGCTTGTTACGGTACACAGTACCTTCGGTCACCATGCAACCTGCCACCTGGCCAAACTTCGGCGAACGGAACACGTCCCGTACGTCGGCAATACCAACAATGTCTTCCCGGAATTCCGGTGCCAGCATGCCGGTCAGGGCTGCCTTCACATCATCAATCAGGTTGTAGATGATGCTGTAGTAGCGAAGATCCAGGCCTTCCTGCTCAACCAGACGCTTGGCAGCTGTATCGGCACGGACATTGAAGCCGAAGATAACCGAGTTGGTTGCCATCGCCAGGCTGACGTCAGTTTCTGCAATACCACCGACACCGGAGGAGATGATTTTCACCTGAACTTCGTCGTTACCCAGATCCTGCAGGGCCTTGGTAATGGCCTCCAGGGAACCGCGCACGTCGGTCTTGAGCACAACGTTGAGGGTT
>JBFHSI010000229.1:0-5121 GCA_041591245.1 Marinobacter sp. | reverse complement strand
TACCCAGCCGCCGATGGTGGACAGTTCGAAGGACTGGGGAAAATGCCCCAGGGTGTAGCCCCTGGCCCGGAGCTGGGATTCCACCAGAGGGCCAGGGGTGCCGGCGCCAAAGGTGGCAATGAGGCTTTCCGGGTCCAGGTCCAGCAGCCGGTTCATGGCCCCCATATCCACGGTCAGCACCGGACGGTCCCCGGCCAGTGGGTTGATGTGGCCCGCCACACTGGTACCGCCGCCGTAGGGAATCAGGGACAGTTTGTGGCTGTGGGCATAGTTCAGAAGTTTGCGGACATCGTCACTGGACCGGGGCAGGGCAACACCGTCGGGGAATACCCCGAATTCACCGCTGCGCATGGCCAGCCAGTCCGGCAGGCTCTGGCCCCGGGCATGTCTTACCCGGGCTTCCGGACTGGTGTCGATCAGTGCATCAACACTGTCATCCGGGGGCAGGCGGGTTGCGGGTACGGTCGCACACACGGATTCCAGAGTGGCATCCGCCAGCGGCCGGCTTTCGCCGATACGTTGTGCCAGGAAAGCCTGACCCTCGCCGGGTAATTCCAGATCAAAATTCTCATCACCCCAGCCATTCCAGCGTCGCATACGGTTACTCCCTGCCTGTTATTAGGAGTCTGCATTGTAAGGGCTTTGTGTCGGATGGCGCTGTCCCTTGGCGACATTCCCGGTGTCTTTTCCCGACAGGTTCAGGGGCGCAGGGATTCGGTCAGCCGCAGGTTAAGGGTGCGCCAGCGTTCCAGACCCTGGGCTTCGCCAACCCGTTTGCGTTTTTCGCCGGCCTGGGTGATCCATAAGCCATCACCGTTGAAGCTGTAAACAGGTTCCAGATCAGTGCGTTGCGATGCTGGTTTAATGTCATTTATCAGATTGTCCAGGATCAGCGGATCGGCATCCGGATGGGAATACCAGGCCAGTACCATATGGGCCTGATTCAGCTCCAGGGCTTTGACATAAACAATGCGAAGCTGGTCGTCGGGAACGCCCATGGCCTTCAGTGTGAGGTATTTGGCGATGGAAAAGTCTTCGCAGTCTCCGCCGTTGGTGGTGAGCAGTTCCACCGGTGTGGCCCAGTAGTCTTCCTCGCCCCAGTGGCGGATATCGCTGATAAAGCGGACCCGGTTGAAGAAGGAATTAACCAGTCTGAGCTGGCGGTCTACGGGCGCCCGGGTGGCCAGTGTCTGCAGTCTCTGCCAGTTTTCCAGACGGGCGTGGGCTTCCTGGCCGAAGGTTTCCTGTACATAGGTCATCAGCCGGTCGCTGAGCTCAAAGCCATAGACCGCGGTGGCGAGCAGGAAGGCGACCGTTATGGCCGGGGTTGAGTTGCGCCAGGTCCCTGTGGCGGCGTTCATGGGTATTCTCAGTTGTTCGTCCGCAGGCGAGCTCTGAGTTGCTCCAGGCGCTTGCGAACGGTTTCCCTGCGTTCTTCGGCAGATGTGGATCTGGGGGTAACCACCGGTGCGGTGCGGATCGGTGGCTGGTCAACGGCCGGGTCTGGCTGGTCCGGGCGGGCGGAGGCCACATCCAGTCCGGAGCGGTTATCCGGTTCCGGGAAGAACAGGTTTTCCAGCTTGCCGCTGCGTTCGATAATCACCCGGTTCGGAAAAATCGACCGTAACCGGGCGTTGCCCGGAAGCTCCTCGCCCACCAGGTAGGCTTCGGTGTTGCGGTCATCATCCTCAATCAGGGCACTGCCCGGAAAGTCTCCATCGGCTGCCATCACGCCGCGCAGAAACAGGCGGAGATTGGTTTCCGGAAGGTTTTCGGTGTCGGCAGGGGCGGTTTCGCTGGCTTGCAGCGGCTGCCCGAACAGGGCTACCGAGGCCAGGTCGATTTCCGGGCCCTTGCGTTCGCTGACCACCTGGGGCGCCTGACGTTGCTGTACTTCCCGTGCGCTCTGACGTTTTTCCGCCTGCCAGAAACTATAACCCTGCCACAATGTCACAACCAGCATTGCGGTTCCCGCAAGAACTGCCAGTATGAGGGGGAGGCGTTGGTTGTTTAGGCGCATTGAATATCCTGATCAGAAATATGTAGGCTGGGAAAGGGCTTAAGGTTATCAGACTGCAACGTTTAATTGGCAGTATAGTGTATAGAGTTATTCAGTGGGTCCATATCCTGTGGTAGCCTTTCCTACTTGATTGAACCAATAAGATTTTCACGACGGGGACGACCTTGACCACAGAAACCGAACTTCAGCAGCAGGATGCTCCGCTGGGCCGTCTTCCTTTTACCTTCGCCAAGCGTAACGGCGTGATTCTTACCCGCTCTGACAATGGCGACCCGGTTATCCTGGTACGCCCGGGCGCTTCCCATTCCGCTCTTGCCGAAGCCAACCGTGTCAGCGGCGGCCGCGCCAGGTTCTCCACCATTGATCCCGACCGTTTCGACCAGGCCCTCAACGCGGCTTACCAGAATGATTCCGCCGAAGCCATGCAGATGGTGGAAGGCATTGGGGACGATATGGATCTTGCCTCCCTGGCGGATTCGGTTCCCGAGACAGAGGACCTGCTGGAACAGGAAGACGACGCACCGATTATCCGTCTGATCAACGCCATTCTTACCGAGGCGGTGAAAACCAGCGCCTCGGATATTCATATTGAAACCTACGAAAAGCGCCTGGTTGTGCGTTTCCGGGTGGACGGGGTGCTGCGGGAAGTGGTTCAGCCCAAGCGGGCGCTGGCGCCCTTGCTGGTATCCCGTATCAAGGTTATGGCCAAGCTGGATATTGCCGAGAAGCGGGTGCCCCAGGATGGCCGGATTGCCCTGCGGGTCGCTGGCCGGGAAGTGGATATCCGGGTCTCCACTATGCCATCTTCCAGCGGCGAACGGGTGGTGCTGCGTCTGCTGGACAAGCAGGCGGGTGCCATTCGTCTGGAATCCCTGGGGATGGGGGAGAATGACCTGGGTATTCTCAGGAAGCTGATACACCGTCCTTACGGCATTCTGCTGGTTACCGGTCCCACCGGTTCTGGTAAGTCCACCACCCTTTATGCCTCACTGCAGGAAATCAACGACCGCAGCCGCAATATCCTTACGGTGGAAGACCCCATTGAGTACAACCTGCCCGGCATAGGCCAGACCCAGGTCAATACCAAGGTGGATATGACCTTTGCCCGCGGGCTGAGGGCCATTCTCCGGCAGGACCCGGATGTGGTCATGATCGGTGAGATCCGGGATCTGGAAACCGCAGAAATTGCTGTCCAGGCCAGTCTGACCGGTCACCTTGTGCTTTCAACCCTGCACACCAATACCGCTGTGGGTGCCATTACCCGGTTGATGGATATGGGCATCGAACCCTTCCTGATTTCTTCCAGTCTGGTGGGCATTGTGGCCCAGCGTCTGGTGCGGGTGCTGTGCAAGGACTGCCGGGAGCCCTATACCCCGACAGAAGAGCACTGCCAGTTCCTGCAGCAGGATCCTGCGTCGCCGCCAACCATCTACCGGGCCACCGGCTGCGAACACTGCAACCATCTGGGCTACAAAGGGCGTATCGGTATCTATGAAGTGGTGGAAATTACCAAGGAACTCAGTGCGTTAATTCATAAACGTGCAGGAGAACTTGAACTTGAAACGGAGGCTCGCCTGCGCGGTCCCAGCATTCATGCCGATGGCGTCCGCAAGATTCTGGACGGCGTCACTACCCTGGAAGAGGTTCTTCGCGTAACCCACCGGAGTCTGTAAGTCATGCCGGCATACGAATACAAGGCACTGGACTCCCGGGGCAAACAGAAACAGGGGGTGATGGAAGCCGACGCGGCCCGGGCGGTACGTCAGCAGCTCCGGGACCGGGGCATGACGCCGCTGTCCGTTGAACCTGCGGTGGACAAACAGAGCCCGGCTACCGCCCTGAGCAGCCGGGGGTCGCTGGCGGCTTCCGATCTGGCACTGATTACCCGGCAGCTGGCCACACTGATCCAGTCAGGTATTCCCATTGAACAGGCCCTGTCGGCGGTTTCCCAGCAGTCTACCAAGCCACGCATTCGCAGCATGCTCATCGCCATCCGGGCCAAGGTTATGGAAGGCTACAGCCTGGCTGACAGTCTGGGGGAATTTCCCCGGGCCTTTCCCAGGTTGTACCGGTCTACCGTTGCCGCCGGGGAACATGCCGGGCACCTGGATCTGGTGCTGAACCGGCTGGCGGACTACACCGAAAGCCGTCAGGAAGCCCGGCAGAAGATCCAGCTGGCCGCCATCTATCCGATTATTCTCAGTGTTGTGGCCATTGCCATTGTGGTGTTCCTGCTGACCTACGTGGTTCCGGACATTATTGAAGTGTTCCTGAAGCAGGGGCAGGAGCTGCCCACCCTGACCCAGGGCATGCTGATGGTCTCTGATTTTCTGGCGAATTACGGTATCTATCTGCTGCTGGTGATCATCGCTGCGGTTATCGGCTTCCGCCTGGCCCTGGCCAAGCCGGAGTTCCGGATGCGCGTCCACAAGCGTCTGCTGCATCTGCCGCTGTTTTCCGGCATGGTCCGGGGCGTCAATACTGCGCGCTATGCCAGCACCCTGAGTATTCTCACCACCAGTGGTGTCCCGCTGGTGGAAGCCATGCGTATTGCCGGGGAAGTGCTGTCCAATGATTTTCTGCGGCAGGAACTGCGGGAGGCGGCACGCAAGGTCAGTGAAGGTGGCTCCCTGCACCGGGCTCTGGATCAGACCGGGTATTTTCCGCCCATGATGCTGCACATGATTGCCAGTGGTGAGGCCAGTGGTGAGCTGGACAGTATGCTGGAGCGTACCGCACGGATGCAGGAGAACACCTTGCAGTCCAAGATAGCGGCCATTGTCGGCCTGTTTGAACCCATGATGCTGCTGTTCATGGGTGTGGTGGTGCTGATTATTGTGCTGGCTATCATGCTGCCAATACTGAATATGAGTAATCTGGTGGGGTAGGTATCTGCCTCTTTTTTCGGGAACCTGTGTAACAAACGGGAGGGATCCCATGCCAATGACGAGTGAGAAAATGACGATTCGAAACATCAGCAATCCGGCGAGCAGCCGTGGCTTCACCCTGATCGAAATCATGGTTGTTATGGTTATTCTTGGGCTTCTGGTGGCCATCGTGGCGCCCAATATCATGGGCCGCAGCGACCAGGCCAAGGTTAC
>JBFHSI010000228.1:0-5190 GCA_041591245.1 Marinobacter sp. | reverse complement strand
GGGCAGGAAAGATTGCCAAGATCCTGCTGGCTGAAGAATCCGAGAGCGGGCAACCGGTCCTGTTTTTTGATGAGCTGTGTATGGCGAAGGACACGGATGAAAGCTCCGTTATCCACCCTCTGTATACGCTGTTTGACCGGGACAGTGGTGAGTATTTCCGCGACCTGTTCCTGGATGTCCCCATCAACACCAGTTACATCCTGGTGTTCTGTGCAACCAATAACATCGAGAGATTACGGCCAGCACTCAGGTCCCGGCTTTCCTCTTTCAGTATTGAAGCGCCTTCCGGGGAGGACCTGGCCATGATCGCCCAGAACCTGTACCGGCAACTGCTGGCAAGATTCAATGTGGAGTCGAGTTTCCCGGAGGTTATGAGCCCTCAGGTACTGGAGGGGCTGGCCCAGGGTTCTATCCGGGATATGAAAAAGAACCTGGAGAGGGCCATTATCCGGGCGGTGGGGGAGAACCAGCACAGAGAGCGTTTTGAACTGACGCTTTCTCATCTGCCCGGAACCAGCACCCGGAAGCGGGCGATCGGTTTTCTGTGACTGGGGAAGGTAAGGGAACAGGATCCCCCGTCAGCCCGCTGGTACCTCCGCCATGGCCGCTGCCCGCCGGGACTGGCGCTGGGACAGCAGTGCCTGGGCGATGCCTGAAACCATGATCAGGGCGCAGCCGGAGAGTTGCAGGGTATTCAGGCTCTGGCCAAACAGTACCCAGGCCAGTACCACCACGGTTATGGGTTCCAGATAGGCGAGGGTGCCAAAGGTGGCCGCAGGCAGGGAGCGCAGGGCGATGACGGCAAATACGATGGCCAGAAAACCCGGAACCACACCGGCTGCTATCAGCCAGCCCCATTGTGCGCCGGTGATGGTTTCCGCCTGTTGCAGCATCAGGGGCAGCATGCACAGGGAGCCTGCCAGCATCTGGTAACCGCTGCGGGTGAGCACATGAATGCGCTCTTCAATCAGCCGGTTGGTGAGCATGAAAGCGGTGTAGCAGAACATGGCACACAGGCCGTAGAAAAATCCCAGGGCTTCGCCTTCACGCCCGGACAGATCGAAACGGAATTCCATCATCATGGCAAAGCCGAACAGGGCGAAGCCGATCAGCCCGATGCTGGCAACAGACAGCTTCTCGCCCATGAAAAAATGGGCAATGATGGATGCGGTGACCGGGGCCAGGTAGACCAGCATGACCGAAGTGGCCATGGGGATGTAGTTCATGGACATGACATAAAACACCACGAACCCCGCCAGAAACGCACCGGTAATCAGAACCCTGAATCCTGGCCAGATGAAGAGCTTGTCCTTCTGCCCGGTGACCAGCAGGAGCACCCCCACCAGAATGGCACCGATAAACAGGCGATAGAAGGTGACGGTTTCCGCGCCGGCACCGGCGTAAACGGAGATGGCACCTATGGTTCCCATAAACACGGCGGAAAGCACTGCTGCCAGCAAAAACAGTGCGGAGCCTTTACCTGAATTCATTCTCTGACCTTCAACGGGAATCAATACATGGAATGGTACCGTCCGGCGGCGCGAAAGCACCCTGTGGGGCCGGGCGGGCACCAGCACGGGAAAACCGGTTTAGCGGGGCAGAATATACGGAAACGGGAGCTATGAGTATTGCGACTTTCCGGGGGGATTCTGATTCGGAGGATCGCCGGACGCTGGTGCCAACGGGCGGCCAGGTCCGGCGTATGTGGCGTCTGTTTCCGGGAGTCTCCCTGTTAATCCCCACAGCCCAGATGGCGGCCGTGAAAACGCAGGTGCTGCTCGATAAAGCTGGCAATAAAGTAGTAGCTGTGGTCGTAGCCTTCGCGCAGGTTCAGTTCCAGGGGGTAACCGCTGGCACTGGCCGCCGCTTCCAGGGCTTCGGGGTGCAGCTGTTCCGCAAGGAAGTCATCGGCATCGCCCTGATCCACCAGCGCCGGCACAAACTGCCGGGCGTCCCGCATCAGCAGGCTGGCATCATAGTCAGCCCAGCGGGCGGTATCCCGGCCCAGGTAGGCGGTGAACGCCTTCTTGCCCCAGGGGCAGTTAACCGGATTGCTGATAGGGCTGAATGCCGACACGGACCGGTAGTTATCCGGATTCCGCAACGCCAGCACCAGAGCACCATGGCCACCCATGGAATGGCCGGCCACGGAACGCTGGTCGCTGACCGGGAAGAAGGATTCGATCAGCGCCGGCAGCTCTTTCGAGACATAGTCGTACATGCGGTAGTGCTGGCTCCAGGGACTTTCGGTGGCATTGACGTAAAAGCCTGCCCCCTGACCCAGATCGTAACCCTCATCGTCGGCAACATCTTCGCCCCGGGGGCTGGTGTCCGGTGCAACAATGGCCATGCCCAGCTCCGCCGCTACCCGGTGGGCACCGGCTTTCTGCATGAAGTTTTCATCGCTGCAGGTCAGGCCGGACAGCCAATACAGCACCGGAACCTTCTGCCCGCTGGCCACCTGGGGTGGCAGGTAGATGGCGAAACGCATGGTGCAGCCAAGGCTTTCGGAACGGTGGCTGTACTGCTTGTGCCAGCCACCGAAGCTTTTGTTACTGCTCAGATTTTCAATAGTCATCGCGATCACTTGTCGAAATGGATAACGCTGCGGATGCTCTTGCCTTCGTGCATCAGATCGAAGGCCTCGTTGATGTCTTCCAGACCCATGGTGTGGGTGATGAAATCATTGAGTTTGAACTCACCCTGCAGGTAACGCTCGACAATACCCGGCAGTTCGGAACGGCCCTTGACGCCACCGAAGGCGGAACCTCTCCAGACCCGGCCGGTAACCAGCTGGAACGGACGGGTGGAGATTTCCTTGCCGGCACCGGCAACACCGATAATGACCGACTCGCCCCAGCCCTTGTGGCAGCATTCCAGGGCAGAGCGCATCACGTCCACGTTACCGATACATTCGAAGGAGTAGTCCACACCGCCATCGGTCAGTTCGACGATGACTTCCTGGATGGGTTTGTCATAGTCCTTCGGATTGATGCAGTCGGTGGCGCCCAGCTGGCGGGCCAGGTCGAACTTGCTTTCATTGATGTCGATACCAATGATGCGCCCGGCTTTGGCCATGGTGGCACCGATAATGGCGGACAGGCCGATACCCCCAAGCCCGAAAATGGCCACGGTGGCACCTTCTTCCACCTTGGCGGTGTTCATGACCGCACCCATGCCGGTGGTGACGCCGCAGCCCAGCAGGCAGACCTCTTCCAGAGGGGCTTCCTTGTTGATCCTGGCCAGGGAGATTTCCGGCAGCACGGTGTATTCGGAGAAGGTGGAGCAGCCCATGTAGTGGTAGATGGGCTCGCCGTCCTTGTAGAACCGGGTGGTGCCGTCTGGCATCAGACCCTTGCCCTGGGTTTCCCGGATCTTCTGGCACAGGTTGGTCTTGCCGGACAGGCAGAATTTGCACTCACCGCACTCCGGTGTGTACAGGGGAATCACGTGATCACCCACTTCAACACTGGTGACACCTTCGCCAACGGATTCCACGATGCCGCCGCCTTCGTGGCCGAGAATGGCGGGGAACACACCTTCCGGGTCCTCGCCGGACAGGGTGAAGGCATCGGTATGGCAGACGCCGGATGCCAGTATGCGTATCCGTACCTCGCCGGCTTTGGGAGGCATGACATCCACTTCTTCAATACTCAGTGGTTTGCCCGGGCCCCAGGCGATTGCTGCTTTTGATTTGATGATGTCAGCCATAACTGTCTCCGTTGGTCGCAGGTGGTAGGCGGAAAACCGCCAGAGCTATGATCTCATTGTATTGCTACCCTGACGATTGATAATCGTGTTTTTAGTCAAATCACTTTTGCTGATATGTAATAATGCCCGGCGATTCAACAGGGCGGGGCCAGGGTATGTACGCTTGGGAAGGTGTGAATGAGTTTGTTGCTGTCGCGGAAACGGAAAGTTTCACCCGTGCCGCCGACCGGCTGGGGGTGTCCACGGCCCATGTGAGCCGGCAGGTGAGTGCCCTGGAAACCCGCCTGTCCACCCGCCTGTTCTATCGCACAACCCGCAGGGTTTCCGTAACCGAGGCCGGACAGATTTATTACCAGCATTGCCGGCAGGTGCTGGATGCCCTTGAACAGGCGGAGCGCTCCATCACCAATATGCAGCTGGTGCCCCGGGGCCGGCTGCAGCTGACCGCACCGGTGACCTACGGGGAGAAGTCCATTGCGCCCCTGGTGAATGACTTTGTGCTGCGCTATCCGGAACTCCAGGTGAAAATGCACCTCACCAACAAGACCCTGGACCTGGTGGCCGAAGGCTATGACCTTGCGATCCGCCTGGGCCAGCTGGAGGATTCCAGCCTGATGGCCCGGCGTCTGGGGTCCCGGACCCTGTATGTGTGTGCCTCCCCGGCCTACCTGTCCGCCCACGGCACCCCCCATTCCCTGTCTGAACTGGAACACCATAACTGCCTGCTGGGCAACCTGGATTACTGGCGCTTCCAGGAAGCGGGCGGCCCCCGGAATGTGCGGGTCACCGGCAATATTCGCTGTGACAGCGGCCGGGCCCTTCTGGATGCGGCCCTCAAAGGCATTGGCATTGTCCAGTTGCCGGACTACTACGTGCAGGCGGCGCTGGACTCAAAGGCTCTGGTCCCCCTGCTCACCCGTTATCAGGAAGACGATGACGGTATCTGGGCGGTGTATCCCCATAACCGGCATTTGTCGCCCAAGGTACGCATGCTGCTGGATTTCCTTGCGGAGTCTCTGGGCCCGGCAAGAGCCTAGCCGGTATACTGGAGCCATGACCCATTCAGCCATTGACCTCCATATCCGCACTTACGACAGCGAAGGGGAAAAACACGCCCACGACCATCACCAGCTGGTCTTGCCGCTGGTTGGCAGTCTTTCGTTGTCCGTGGATGCGGTTCAGGGGGAGGTTAGCCGTCAGCAGGCTGCCATCATTCCTTCTGGCAGTGACCATGGTTTTGCGGCCGCAGCGGAAAACCGCTTTCTGGTTGCGGATGTGCCGGAAGGGCTGGCACCGGCACTGGACAGGCTTCCCTGTTTTGTGGAACTGGACCCGGCACTTATTCACTATGTGCGCTTTCTGCACTCCCAGCTGCAGGAAGGCGGTGGTTCGGCCCACACCCAGCACCAGATGCTGATGCTGCTGATACAGCTGATTCAGGAGCGGCACGGAGACCGGATAAAGCTGGATCGCCGGGTG
>JBFHSI010000227.1:0-5202 GCA_041591245.1 Marinobacter sp. | reverse complement strand
TCGGAACGCATGGCCGCATCCAGCCGGCGGTTGGCCAGCTGGATCTTGCCGTTGATTTCCGGAACCACCCGGTAGCGGTTGTAGATCTCGCTCTGGTCCAGGTTCAGGGTTTCGATGCAGTGCTGGTAGGTCCAGGTGTGCATGGCTTCCTCATACACCTGACGGGCCTGGTAGATCTGCAGTTCCGGTGCACTCATTTTCTCCATCACCGCCAGCCCGATATTGCGCATGGCCAGAATGTCGGAGGTGGTCAGGTACGCCAGCACATTTTCATACACGTGCTTTTCCGCCGGGTTCAGCCGGTGGTGGTAGTCGTGAACGTCCTGGGCCATGTTGATGTCCAGGGGTGTCCAGTGGTTCTTGTTGGCGTTCATGAAGTACTCCCAGGCCCAGGGGTACTTGAAGGGTGCCAGCTGGTTGATATCGGTCTCGCCGTTGATCACCCGTTTGTCATCCACGTTCACCGGGGCCGGGCCATTGGTTGCGGCCGGCCGGCTGTCGGTTTGTGGTTGTTCATCCCAATCCAGCATGAGTTGCCTCCTCTAACAGATGTAAGTGGTTACTGACAGGCTTCGCAGTCAGGATTGTCGATGCTGCAAACCTGTGGCTGGGGAGCGGCAACAGGAGCGGATTTTTCCACGCCGGTGGCACCCAGTGAGCGCAGGTAATAGGTGGTTTTCAGGCCCCGTTCCCAGGCCAGCTGGTACAGGGCGTCCAGTTTCTTGCCACTGGGTTCGGCCATGTACAGGTTCAGGCTCTGGGCCTGGTCCAGCCATTTCTGGCGGCGCGCCGCAGCTTCCACCAGCCAGCGGGCATCGATTTCAAAGGCGGTGGCGTATCTGGCTTTCAGTTCCTGGGGAATGCGGTCAATCTGCTGCACCGAGCCGTCATAATACTTCAGGTCGTTGACCATCACGTTGTCCCACAGGCCTTCGGCCTTGAGGTCCCGCACCAGGGATGGGTTGACCACGGTGAACTCACCGGACAGGTTCGATTTCACGAACAGGTTCTGGTAAGCCGGTTCGATGGACTGGGAAACCCCAACGATGTTGGAGATGGTGGCGGTGGGTGCTATGGCCATCACATTGCTGTTGCGCATGCCATGCTTCGCCACCAGTTCACGTACCGGAGTCCAGTCCAGGCGGGCGCTGGTGTTGATGGACAGGTCCCCTTCCCGGCGAGCGTTTTTCAGCAGTTCGATGGAGTCGATGGGCAGAACGCCCTGGTCCCAGAGGGAGCCCGGGTAGCTTTCATAGGAACCCCGCTCCGCTGCCAGCTGGGCCGAGGCACGGATGGCAAAGTAGCTGAGCTGTTCCATGCTCAGGTCGGCAAATTCCACCGCTTCCGGGCAGGTATAGGGCAGGCCGAGTTTGTACAGGGCATCCTGGAAGCCCATCAGGCCCAGGCCCACGGGGCGGTGTTTCAGGTTGGAGTTGCAGGCCTGGGGCACGGCATAGAAGTTGATATCAATGACGTTGTCCAGCATGCGCACGGCGGTGGTAACGGTGCGTTCAAGGCGCTGTACGTCCAGTTTGCCATTGACGATATGGGCCGCCAGGTTCACCGAACCCAGGTTGCACACGGCAATTTCTTCCGCGTTGGTGTTCAGGGTGATTTCCGTGCACAGGTTGGAGCTGTGTACCACGCCCACATGCTGCTGGGGTGAACGCAGGTTGCAGGGGTCCTTGAAGGTGACCCAGGGGTGGCCGGTTTCAAACAGCACGGTGAGCATTTTGCGCCACAGCTGCTTGGCCGGGATCTTCTTGAACAGTTCGATTTTGCCCTGCTCGGCCAGTGCCTCGTAATGCTCGTACCTTTCCCGGAATTCGTTGCCGTACAGGTCGTGCAGGTCGGGCACATCGCTGGGTGAAAACAGGGTCCAGTCCCGGTCTTCACGCATGCGTTCGATCAGCAGGTCCGGCACCCAGTTGGCGGTGTTCATGTCGTGGGTGCGGCGGCGCTCGTCACCGGTGTTCTTGCGCAGTTCCAGGAATTCTTCGATATCCAGGTGCCAGCTTTCCAGGTAGGCACACACGGCGCCCTTGCGTTTGCCACCCTGGTTCACGGCCACGGCGGTGTCGTTGACCACTTTCAGGAAGGGCACAACGCCCTGGCTTTTGCCGTTGGTGCCCTTGATGTGGGAACCCAGAGCCCGCACCGGCGTCCAGTCGTTGCCCAGGCCGCCAGCCCATTTGGACAGCAGGGCGTTGTCGCGGATGGCGCCGTAGATATCTTCCAGATCGTCGCCCACGGTGGTCAGGTAACAGGAAGACAGCTGGGAATGACGGGTGCCGCTGTTGAACAGCGTGGGCGTGGAGGCCATGTAATCAAAGGAGGACAGCAGGTCGTAGAACTCGATGGCCCGGGCATTGGGGTCGTCTTCCCGCAGGGCCAGGCCCATGGCCACCCGCATGAAGAAGATCTGGGGCAGTTCCAGGCGGGCTTCATGCCAGTGCAGGAAGTACCTGTCGTACAGTGTCTGCAGACCCAGGAAGCCGAACTGGTGGTCACGCTCCGGTTTCAGGGCTGCGCCCAGGCGTTCCAGGTCGTAACCGGCCAGGGCTTCATCCAGCAGTTCGTAACGGATACCGGCAGCCACAAAGGTTTTCAGGGCCTGTGGATAAATCTCCGCCAGCGACTGATCCACCGGCAGATCCAGGGCTTTCAGGCTTTCCAGGCGCAGTTGTTCCAGCAGCAGGCGGGCGGTTACCGCGCTGTAGTCCGGCTCCTGTTCGATGCGGCTGCGGGCGGTCATGATCAGGGCGGCCAGCACCTCTTCCTCGGCGATGCCGTCGTACAGATTGCGCAGGGCCTCTTCCACCAGGGAAGACTCATCAATACCTTCCAGCCCGGTGGCTGCCAGTTCCACCTGCTGCTTCATCAGGCCCAGGTCCAGGGGGGCAATTCCGCCATCGGCCTTTTTCACGGTCAGGTGCGGGTGCGCCTCCACCGGAGCCTGGCGTTCCCGTTCCCGGGCATGCTCTTCCCGGTACAGAACGTAGGCCCGGGCCACCTTCTGCTCTTCCGCACGCATCAGGGCCAGTTCCACCTGGTCCTGAATGTCCTCGATATGGACCCGGCCGCCAGCCTTCAGGCGCCGGCTGATGGCATGAACTACCTGCTCGGTAACCCGGTGGACAGCATCGTTGATGCGGGCGGAACCGGCAGCCTTGTCCCCTTCAACAGCCAGAAAGGCCTTGGTGACGGCGACGGTGATTTTGGACGGATTGAACCCGACCAGTGTGCCGTTGCGTTTGATAACCTGAAGGGATTCGGTGCCGGTGGAAGCAGGCTCGGCCTGGGCGGTGGCGGACATATCTGAGTTCTCCTGAATACGCGTGAAATCCAAAACCTTCGCGTACGCAGGATGAACGGCCGGGGCGGGGCTGAATACTGCACCGGTTTCCGGACCGTTTGCTGCTCACCTTGTGGGCCGTTGCAGGCGCCTGAGTCGCGAAGGTGCAGTCGCACTGTTTCTGCATGTGGGCAAAAACAGCACACCCTGGCAGGTCTTCGGACTCAGGGGCACGAATCGTGTGATTCTGCCTTGCGTGGCGACTTCCCGGCCTCTGCCAGTGTCTTGATGCCACGCTCGTTCCCCAATACCGCTGCGCGTCAGTTCCGGATTCTCACCGGATTCCCGACTACCCGAGGTGATCACAGATTGATCACAACATCTGGTAGTTTGCCAAGGATGGAGACACTATATACGCGTAATTAAGGCGCGACAAGTACAAATGAAAAAGCCCCCAAAGAGGGGGCCGAGAGGCAACAGGAGCGTCCTTTGCTATCAGTGGCTGATCATCCAGGGACGCATGGAAGGAAACATTTTCTTGCCGTCTGCTGTGTAGAACAGCATATGTTTGCCGGACGCTTTCTTCTTGCAGCCACAGCTCTTGCGGTGCTCGGCGTCCCGGGCCCGCTGGTCGGCGGTGGAAACAATGGGCTCATGCCGGGCTTTTTCATTTCTGGCCTCGGCCTGGCGTTTGGCCGGGTCCATGGCCAGCACCTGTGACGGCAGGATGATCACCCTGGGTGACAGCACCTTGCAGGTGGGGCACTTGGCCGGATGACCGGCCTCCGCCATGGTGCCCAGTTCCTGGAACAGGCCATGTTCCCGGCACTTGTAGTCGTACAAAGGCATGGCTTACTCCTTGTCCGGTGACAGGGGTACGTCAGTGCCCGGGGTAACCTGCTTGCTGGGCCCTGCCGCCGTGGGGTTGATGTCGAAGTCGAAGATTTCCGTTGGCAGCCACAGGGTTGCGCAGGCATTGGGCACATCCACGACACCACTGATATGGCCTTCCACCGGTGCACAGCCCAGCAGTGCATAGCCCTGGGCCGGGGTATAGCCGAACTTGGTCAGGTATTCGATGGCGTTCAGGCAGGCCTGGCGGTAGGCCACCTGGACATCCAGATAATGCTGGGTGCCTTCCTCGTCCACCGAGATGCCCTCGAAGATGACATAGTCTTCGTAGCGGGGCTTGATGGTGCTGGGCTTGAACACCGGGTTCTTGATGCCGTATTTGGCCACCCCGTCCTTGATCAGGTTCACCCGCAGGTGAATCCAGCCCGCCATTTCGATGGCACCGCAGAAGGTGATTTCGCCGTCGCCCTGGCTGAAGTGCAGATCGCCCACAGACAGGCCGGCACCTTTTACATACACCGGGAAGTAGACCTTGGAACCCCGGGACAGATCCTTGATGTCACAGTTACCACCGTGTTCCCGGGGCGGCACCGTTCGGGCCGCTTCTGCGGCCGCTGCCTTGGCCGCATCACCGGACAGCTTGCCCAGGTGGGCGGTGTCGGCAAAGGGCAGGTTGGCCAGGCCCGGCACACGGTCCGGCTCGGTTTCGTAAAGTTCTTTCTCCCGCTTGTTCCACTCCTCCAGCATTTCCCGGGAAGGCAGGCAGCCAATCAGGCCCGGGTGAATCATGCCGGCAAATTCCACATTGGGAATATGGCGGGATTTGGTGAACATGCCGTTGAAATCCCAGATGGATTTCTGCGCTTCCGGGAAATGCTCGGTCAGGAAGCCACCACCGTTCTGCTTGGAGAAGAAGCCATTGAAGCCCCACTGCTCATCCTTGAAGGCACCGATATCCAGGATATCCACCTCCAGCAGGTCACCGGGTTCCGCTCCTTCCACGCACACAGGTCCCGACAGGAAATGGACCTGGGTCAGGTCAACATCCCGTACAT
>JBFHSI010000226.1:0-5249 GCA_041591245.1 Marinobacter sp. | reverse complement strand
ATCTCTTCCTGGGATTCCACTACCCGGTACAGGGTTCCCTGCAGGGGTTCCAGTGCCGCCTGAATACGTTCCCTGTAACTCAAATCTTGCCTCGCATGGCGTCAAGGTAGTGATTGACCCGCACCAGTCCTTCGGCGGATTTGACAAGTTGTCTGGGCACAGCCCCGAAATAGCGGTTCTCGGTGTTCAGCCAGTGTTTCATGGCCTCCGGTTCGCCGCCGGTGAGGGCATAAACGCTGCGGTACAGGCGGATAAACAGCAGGGCCAGTTCGCCGGCCTTGCTGTCCGGGTCTATGCCGTCCCGGACCAGTCCGGTTCTGTTGCGGCCCACTATGTCTGCCAGTTCTGTCTGGCTCAGGCCGAAGGCCTTGCCGGCGTTGATCAGGGCCTTGGACAGCAGGGCCTTGTCGGATGTTGCCGGGCGGGTCAGTGTGGCGGTGGTCATGGCGCCCCTCCGTTTGTCGATTTCTCACAGTATATACCTATTTCGTGAAATATCGACATTCTTCACCGGGCTGCCGGCCTGGGCCGGGAATCACCAGCTATCTGGGGTAGCCGGTGATTTCCCTGATGGTCTGGTACAGAGGCTGGAGCTGAGGGTACATCTTCAGGTACACCTCGGAATACAGGCGCTCATACAGCGCCCGGGCTTCCGGCCGGGGCTGGAAGACTTCACCCACACGGGTCATGGCCTGGACAGCGGTTTCAAAATCCGGGTGCAGGCCCAGGCCCACGGCTGCGTCTATGGCCGCACCAAGGCCGGAGGTTTCGCGGGGGTGGGGCCGTTCCGCCGGGATTCCGAACACATCGGCGGTCAGTTGCATGGCGGCATCGCTGCGGGAGCCGCCGCCAGCCACTCTGAGGGTGGTGATTTTCACGCCGCTGCGCTTCTCGATCTTTTCCTTGCCTTCCCGCAGGGCGTAGGCCAGGCCTTCCAGAATGGCCCGGTAGATATGGGCGCGGGTATGGACATCACCAAATCCGATAATGGAGCCCTTGGCTTCCGGCCCTGGCTGCTTCACCCCCGGAGACCAGTAAGGCTGCAGCATAAGGCCCATGGAGCCGGCAGGAACGGAAGTGACCAGTTCATCAAACAGGGCCTCCGGTTCTATGCCCCGTTCTTCGGCCAGGTGCCTTTCCCGCAGCCCGAATTCCTGCTTGAACCAGCTCACCATCCAGAAGCCCCGGTAGATCATCACTTCCGTGGAATAGTGCCCGGGCAGTGCGGACGGATAGGGCGGCATCATGCGTATGGGTTCCACATAACGCTGGCTGGTGGTGTTGATGGTGGCGGTGGTGCCGTAACTCATGCAGCCGATGTCCGGGGTCAGGCCGCCAGAGCCCAGTACTTCGCAGGCCTTGTCGGAGGCCGCTGCAATAACCGGCAGGTCCACAGGCAGGCCCAGGTGGGCGGCGGCTTCCGGAGTCAGCCGCCCCAGGGTTTTTCCCGGTTCCAGCAGTTCCGGCAGCATGTCCGGGCGCACGGGCATGGTCTGCCATTTGAAATCCCGGGGGCCGGCCCAGCGGTGTTTGCGGTAGTCAAAGGGCAGGTAGCCCACCTGGTTGCCGGTGGAATCCCGGAACTGGCCGGTGAGCCGGTAATTCAGGTAGCCGGACAGCAGCAGGAAATGGCGGGTTTTGCTCCAGATCTCCGGCTGGTTCTGGGCAATCCAGTTGGCCTGGGTCTTTTCCCGGAACCGGGTAATGGTGTCTTCCAGCCGGGCCAGACGGAACAGCCAGCCCCAGGGCCCCTTGACCGGGCCATCCACACGGGCATGGCGCTGGTCCAGCCAGATAATGGCCGGGCGCAGTGGTTTGCCGTCTCCGTCCAGGTTGATAACGGTGCCCCGCTGGGTGGTAACGGTCACTCCGGCCACCTGATCCGGGCTGGCATCGGTACTCTGCCAGAGCAGGGCGCAGGCCCTGCCCAGGCTTTCCCAGAAGTATTCCGGGTGTTGTTCGGCCCAGCCCGGGTGTTGGGAAAAATAGGGTTCTATTTCCTGCTTGCCTTTGCCAACCAGATTTCCATTGGTGTCGAACAGCAGGGCCCGCACGCTCTGGGTGCCGTTGTCGATGGCCAGTATCAGCGGTTCAGCGTGCATGGGGCTGCTCTCCCTCTGGCAGGGCATAGGCCCGGTCGCGGATCTTCAGGTAGCGGGCCTGTTCTTCATTCCAGCGGGCATCACTCCAGTTCAGCAAGGGCTGGCAAATCCGTTTCAGTTCCGGCAGCAATTCGCGGGCACCTTCGGGAACCACCAGCCCCAGCCGGGTACGCCGGAGCAGAAGGTCGTCCAGATGGCGCACATCTTCCCGGGTGCAGGCCCAGCAGATTTCCGCCCAGATCAGGTCGTGGCCGGAGTCGGCAGGCAATACCGGCTGTAGCGGGCCGTTGGCCAGCAGTTCCGGAAGTTCCGTGCCGTAGTAGCCCTGCAGCCGGCGCCAGGTGTCGTGGTTCAGTTCCGGCGGCCGTGGCAGTGCCGGTGCCGGCTGAAACACCGGGTTGTTCGAGTCCCGCAGGGGTATGGAGGAATGCGGCCCCAGGGCGAGGGCCAGGGCTTCCCGGGCAATCTGGCGGAAGGTGGTGAGCTTGCCCCCGGCCACGGTAACCAGACCATTGGCGCTGTGCAGGGCGTGTTCCCGGTTTTCCCGGGAGGGGGCCTTGCCGCTGTCGTCGGTAATCACCGGGCGCACGCCGGCCCAGGAGGAAATGATATCGGAACGGCTGATCCTGCTGCCGGGAAACAGCTGGCTGGCCACCTGCAGAAGGTAATTCACTTCCGGTTCGGAGATGCAGGGCTCGCGGTCCCGGTCTGCGTCATGGACCAGGTCCGTGGTGCCGAGAACGGTGGTTCCCAGCCAGGGAAAGGCAAAAACCGGGCGCCGGTCTTCCGGGTGCAGCAGGGATACCGAGCAGGACACCGGCAACCGGGACCAGGGCACAACCAGATGGCTGCCACGAAGGGGGCGGATGGTCATCCGGTCTTCGGCGCTTGCAGTACTCTGCAGTTCGCTGGCCCAGGCGCCGGTGGCGTTGATAACCCGGGGGCAGGTAACGGAGAAGGCCTCATCGCTGTCCTCCGCCTGCAGGCGCACGCCGGATACCCGGCCCTGCTGGTACTCCACTTCCAGGGCGCGGACATAATTCAGGCACAGGGCCCCATCCCGCCGGGCTTCCTGAAGTACCCGCTGGACCAGCCGGGCGTCGTCGGTAACTGCATCCACAAAACCGCTGGCCGCACTCAGCCTGCGGACATCCAGCCCGGGAACCCAGGCGCTGGCCTCCGTGGGCGCAAGCCGTTGCCGGGACCGGAACCGGGCCAGGCGGTCGTATATGGCCAGCAGGGCCTGGAACAGGAATGGCGCAGGGAACTGACGCCGGTAGTGAGGCATGATGAACCTCAGGGGTTCGATCAGACCCGGGGCCTCGGCCATCAGACGCTGGCGTTCGGTGACGGCATCCCGGGTCAGACGATACTGGCCGCTGCCCAGGAAGCGCAGGCCGCCGTGCACCATTTTCGAGGACCGGCTGGAGGTGCCCCAGGCAAAGTCCTTCTGTTCCACCAGTAGTGTGCGCAGGCCGCTGCCGGCCGCTTCCCGGGCAATGCCGGCGCCGGTAATGCCGCCACCGATAACCACCAGGTCAAATTCCCGGGAACCGGACTGCAACTGGCTGAGAATGTCCTGTCGATACATGGCCGCTTATTCCACCAGAGTGCCGGGATTCAGCAGTTGTTCCGGGTCCAGGGTTGAGCACAGGGAGCGGATGGCAAGCATGCCCAGTTCGCCTTTCTCAACCGGCAGGTAGGGTGCGTGATCCTTGCCCACGCCATGCTGGTGGCTGATGGTGCCCCGGTTGCGCACGATCTGTTCCGAGGCGGCCTGTTTCAGGGCCTTCCAGCGGGACAGGGTTTCTCCGTAGTTGCCACCGGTACGGAAAACGTAGGTGGTGTATATGCTGCAGCCCTGGTTGTAGATATGGGACAGGTGGGTGAACACATGGGTGGATTCCTCCCGGTCCTTCAGGCCTTCCCTCAGGGTGCTCTCGATCACCCCCATAAGGTGGTCCACATTGTCCCAGTCGGTGGCGGTTTCCAGGGTGTCCACGGCGTAGCCCATCTGCCAGAGGGCTTCCCGCAGGTAGGGCATGGTGAAGCGTTTTTCTGCCCATTTCTTGCCCAGCCGGGTGCCGGTGTAGACCCCCTTGTGGGCGGCACAGATTTTTCTGGCTTCCGCCAGCCCGGCCTTGCACTGGGCCTGGCTGCCGGTGACACCGAAGGTCATCATGCATTTGCCGGCGCCAGTTCCCCGTACCGACAGAAAGCGTTCCAGCATGGCGATCAGGCGCGGGTGTCCGGCCAGGGCCAGCTGGGTTTCGGTTTCCACGGGATTGCTCAGGCGCAGCATGGACAGCCGGGCCCGGCTCTGGACCAGTTTGCGGCAGGCGCTGCGGGCCTGTTCCCAGTCCGGGAAGAACACCACGTGAAAGCTTTCTTTTTCCGGCAGCGGGCTGATTCTGGCTTTCACTTCGGTAATCAGGCCCATGCGGCCTTCCGAACCCAGAATCATTTCCCGGATATCCGGGCCGGCGCTGGAGGCGGGGAAGGTGGGTATGTCCAGGGTGCCGGTGGGGGTTTCTATACGTCCGCCGGCAAACAGCTGCTCAATGCGACCATAGCGCAGGGACTGCTGGCCGCTGGAGCGGGTGGCTACCCAGCCGCCGATGGTGGACAGTTCGAAGGACTGGGGAAAATGCCCCAGGGTGTAGCCCCTGGCCCGGAGCTGGGATTCCACCAGAGGGCCGGGGGTGCCGGCGCCAAAGGTGGCGATCAGGCTTTCCGGGTCCAGATCCAGCAGCCGGTTCATGGCTCCCATATCCACGGTCAGCACCGGCCGGTCACCGGCCAGGGGGTTGATGTGGCCCGCTACACTGGTGCCGCCGCCGTAGGGAATCAGGGACAGTTTGTGGCTGTGGGCATAGTTCAGAAGTTTGCGGACATCGTCACTGGACCGGGGCAGGGCAACACCGTCGGGGAAAACCCCGAATTCGCCGCTGCGCATGGCCAGCCAGTCCGGCAGGCTCTGGCCCCGGGCATGTCTTACCCGGGCTTCCGCACTGGTGTCGATCAGTTCATCAACACTGTTATCCGGGGGCAGGCGGGTTGCGGGTACAGTCGCACACACGGATTCCAGAGTGGCATCCGCCAGCGGCCGGCTTTCGCCGATACGTTGTGCCAGGAAAGCCTGACCCT
>JBFHSI010000225.1:0-5297 GCA_041591245.1 Marinobacter sp. | reverse complement strand
GTCGTTTTCATCATCAATTACCCGGGGGGGTAATACGGTGCCTGCGGGGTGGCCGTAATCTATGGCCTGCGACACATCCGCCTCGTTGGCGGACAGGAACAGGGAAGCATTGAAGGCGGGGATATAGGCATAGGGAGATTTGCCTTCCAGAAAAGCCGCCCGGCTAATGTCCAGGCCGTGATGCTGAATCGAGTTGAACACCCGCTTGCCGGTAATGACCGAATTCCGGGACAGCAGAACCACCTCTACCGGGCACTGTTCCGGAAATTTCCGGTTGATGCTGAGAAACCGGCGTACAAACGGAAAAGCAACACCCTTGTCCAGAGGTGTGTTCAGGTGGGATTCCTGATAGCTGCGGTAGGCCTTTTCGCCCTGTTCCCGGAAGACCCGGTCGGATTCAGACAGGTCAAACAGCGCGCTGGAAGCAACGGCGATCACCAGCTTGTGTTCTATCGGGTAGGGCATGGTCTTTCCTTATACCTGGGTTCCGGACCGGCTTACTTTATCTTGGCCCGGTAGCAGCCTACAAGATTCGGAGCCGTGCCCTTCCAGACTCTGCAAAGATTCTTTTCGGTATTGCGCAGAACTGCAAACCAGGTTGTCACTCTGGTACTGCGGTGCACCTGTAACCCCTGCCGTAACACCTGCAATACCGGCGTTTCCTGACTTCCATGCCGGCTGGCATGTTCCTTGATAGTTCGTTTCCCAAACAGTTCATCGTACCGGTATGGCGTACAGGTGGAGACGCGAATGTCTGAGAAGAAAATTCTTATTCTGGGTATTGGAAACCTGCTTTGGGCGGATGAAGGCTTTGGTGTCCGTTGTGTGGAACTGCTCAACGAACGCTACCGCTTTCCTGACCATGTGCGCCTGCTGGATGGTGGTACCCAGGGCCTGTATCTGGTGCCCCATGTGCAGGATGCGGATGTGCTTCTGGTGTTTGATGCGGTGGACTACGGCCTCACACCCGGAACCCTGAAGGTGGTGGAGGACGGTGAGGTGCCCAAGTTCATGGGTGCCAAACAGATGAGCCTGCATCAGACCGGTTTTCAGGAAGTTCTGGCAATGGCGGAGTTTACCGGTTCCTGTCCCGGGCAAATGCGCCTGATCGGCGTGCAGCCCCAAATCCTGGAAGATTTTGGTGGCAGCCTGACCCCGATGGTGAAAGCCCAGCTGGAACCGGCACTGGATATTGCCCTTGAGTATCTGGAGAGCCTGGGCGTTGTCCCCGTGCCACTGTCTGCCAGTGAAACTGCCCCTGAAGTGACTGCTCTGGCTCCCCGGCAACTGGCCCTGGATGAGTATGAGGCGGGGCGGCCGGACGAAATGTCGGCGTTTCGCAGCGGGGATATCAGGTTCATTGCTGCAGCGGCGTCCGACAAGGAGGCCGGCTGATATGTGTATAGGCATTCCCATGCAGGTTATGGAATGCGGGCAGGGCCGGGCCCTGTGCCGGGACGGTGACAGCCAGAGCTGGGTTGATACCCGGCTGGTGGACAGGGTGGAGGCCGGCACCTGGCTGCTGGTGTTCGCTGACGCAGCCCGGGAAATCATCAGCAGTGAACGGGCTGCCCAGGTCAGTGCCGCTGTGCAGGCATTGCAGGCCAGTGCCCGGGGCGACACGGCTGCGATTGATGCCCTGTTTGCAGATCTGGTTAACCGGGAGCCGGAGCTCCCTCTCCATTTACAGGCGGAAGCGGACAACGATAAGGACCGGTTATGACAACTCATCCCCTGATCGATCAGTTAGTGACTGAACATGGTTATCCGGTGCTGGATGCCGGGAATATCGACAGCTTTATTGAATCCACCCCCTGGACGGTACTGTTTTTCACCGAAGATCCGGCCCGCTTTCAGGAGTCCCTGGATGTGGCGGTGATACTGCCGGAACTGGTGAAGCAGTTTCCCCAGCTGACCCCGGCCATTGTTGCCCGCAAAGACGACCACCTGCTGCAGGCCAGGTACAGCTTCACCGCCTGGCCGACACTGGTATTCCTGGCCCAGGGGAAGTATCTGGGGGCCATCTCCAAAGTCCAGAACTGGGATGAATACCTGCGGGAAATCGAACGGATTCTGGCCGCCACCCCAAGGCGTAATCCGGGTATCGGCATTCCCGTTGTTTCCGCTTCCTCAACCTCATCCTGCAGGCATTAAGGTGATCCGATGAAATCTGATATCCCACTGGTGGACCTGACACCGGCCATAGGCCCGGGTGCACATTCTGAAGACGAAACCCTCAGCTACCTGCCCATGCCGAAGGAAATGTATACCTTCGAGCCTCCCAGCCTGCCAGAACCTGAGGTTCTGGAAAACGCCCCCAATGTCACCGTGCTTCTGGAGCGTCTGCAGGCTGCGCTGGATGGCTACCGGCCGGGTATGCCGGTGCGCCGGGTAGATCTGGAGGCCCTGTCGGAAGGGGAAATCAGGGTTCTGCACCAGATTCTGGGTGAGGGCGAGGTGGCGGTCCAGCTGCGCGGCAATATCCAGCTCCGAGGCCAGGAAACCATACTGGCCGGTGTCTGGTGGCTGCAGCAGACCGATGCCAGCGGTGCGGTTCAGCATCACTGGCTGGAAGTGGCCGATGCCCCGGAACTGCTGCGCACCCACGCCTTTACCGGAGCCGGAATTCCCGATGTGGATGAGAACGACCTGCCCGGGGATATTCTCAACGCCGGCCCGGTACTGGTGGAACTGCTCGACATCGCCCGGGAACATCAGAAAGAACCCCGGGAAATGCCCCATGTGATCAACCTGTCCCTGCTGCCATTTTCACCGGAAGATCACGCCTATCTGGCCCGGCGCCTGGGCGAAGGTCATGCACTGATCCTGTCCCGGGGCTATGGCAACTGCCGGATTACGGCAACGGCAGTTCCAGGTATCTGGCGGGTACAGTACTTCAACAGTACCGATCAGCTGATTCTGGACACCCTGGAAGTGGTGGAACTGCCCCAGGTGGCCTGTGCCGCCACCGAGGATCTGGAGGATTCCGCCGAACGGCTGCGGGAAATCCGGGAGGTGCTCTTGTGAATCAGCGATTCGAAGGCAGCTTTCTGGGGGATAACGCAAAACTGGCTCCGGATACCAAACTGGAATGCAAGATCTGCTGGTACGTCTATGACCCGGCCAAGGGCGATGAGGTGTGGCAGATTCCTGCGGGAACCCCGTTTTCGGAACTGCCTGAACACTGGCGCTGCCCGGAATGCGATGGCGACCGGGATCAGTTCATGGTGATTGAAGCCTGATGTCTGTCCATGGGCCGGAACTGCTCGCCCATTATCAGGGCGCGGCCGGGCGCATGGGGGATCTGCCCATGTTCAACCCGGCCCTGACCGTGGCCATGCCCGGCTGGCGTGCCCTGGCAGACGGCACTGAAGCCGGTGTTCTGATCACCCCCTGGTGCATCAATCTGCTCTGGGTTCCCGCCGCCAGCCTGCCGGGAAAAGGCGAGCCCTGCATTCTGGCGCTGCCCTCCGGTGAATACGAAGGCATAGTGGCAGAGCTGGAGGGAGGGCTCCGTTTCGGCTCGGCATCCCTGGTGTCGGATACCACCGTTCTCGGGGATCAGGCCGAAGCGGCAGAACTGGTGCGGGAAATGGAGGAGCTGATCTTCGCCATGCCCACACCCGAGGAAGTTGCGGACCAGCCCACCATGCCCGCGCGCCGGCAACTGTTCCGTTCATTTATGGGGAACCGGGAATGACCGGGGCCGACCGTCTTCGGGTCCAGGTGGTCCACGATGGCGAGCGCATTGTCGGGGTGACACCGGAGCTGCATAGATCCTCGGCCGGAGTCATGGCCTTGCTGCAGGGGCGTGAACCGGAGCAGGGGCTGGCCCTGATTGAGCGTCTGTTCTCCATCTGCAGCCATGCCCATGGGGTCGCCGGGCGCCGAGCACTGGATATGGCCCGGGGCAAGGCTCCGGATACGGAGGCCGGGGAACATCATGAAGCCAGACTGGCGGTTGAACGTATCCGGGAAACCGCGCTGCGCCTGCTTACCGGCTGGCATTTTGCTGAAGGCGATGAGTCTGCCACCCGGGAATTGCTGGTCCTGGTGACGGGGCTACTGGCAGCCCTGAGCCGGGGTGAAGCTATCCGGAAACTGCAGGAAAAGGTAGATCAGTTATCCGGGTTATGGAGCGGCCTGTGCCGGAATAAGTGCAGTCTGGATGACTGTATAGGGCACCGGGCCGGCCGCTGGCAGGGCATCCGCCTGGGACCAGGAGTGCCAGCCCTGTCACCGGAACAGTCGGCGGAAATTGCCCGGACGCTGGCAAACGATGAGGGCGGCCATTTCTTCCGTGCTCCGGTATTGTCGGGACGCTGTTACATGACTGGCCCGTCTGCCGGCTTGTCACAACAGCGAGATGGAGCGCAGTATATCGCCGGTGTACTCAGCGCCCTGTTTGCCCGGATAAACAGGGACATGCTGTATCTGCAGCAGGGCACAGGAGCAATGGCTGCGGAAGTTTACGGCTCGGAGCCGGGTGTTGGATACGGCTGGGCATTAAGTGCCCGGGGCTGGTTGCTGCACAGGGTGGAACTGGCGGAAGAAAAAATCCGGCAATGGCAGATTCTGGCGCCGACAGACTGGAACTTCCAGGATACGGGGGTATTGCATCAGCGCCTGCTGGGGGTGGAGGTGTCAGGGGATCGGCTGGAGTCACTGGTAAACGATCTGATACTGTCGGTCGATCCCTGTGTCAGTTTTGAGGTGAGTATCAGTCATGCATGAGATGTCCATAGCTGAAGGGGTTGTGCAGGTTCTGGAAGACCAGGCCAAGGTTCAGGGATACAGCCGGGTGAAACATGTATGGCTGGAAATAGGGCCGCTGGCAGCGGTGGAGAAAGAGGCGCTGATGTTCTGCTTCGAGGCCGTTACCGCCAACACCCTGGCCCGGGGTGCTGCCCTGGATATTATCGACCTGCCGGGAGAGGCCTGGTGTCTGGGCTGCAATTCCACGGTCGGGATTACGGAGCGTTTTGACAGTTGCAGTAAATGTGGCAGTTACCAGTTGCAGGTAACCCGGGGTGATGAACTGAGAATCAAAGAACTGGAGGTAGAGTAGCATGTGCACTGTTTGCGGTTGCGGAGAAGGCGAAACCCGGGTTGAGGGCCATCATCACCACCATCACGACCATAATCATGGCCATGAACACAGTCACGGCCACAGTCATGAACATCCCCATGAACACCCTCATGACGAGGCTCCGGCACTGGTAGCAAACGGACAGAATCTGGATTACGGGCAGGGTGCAGCCCATGCCCATGCGCCGGGTCTGAGCCAGAGCCGGATG
>JBFHSI010000224.1:0-5300 GCA_041591245.1 Marinobacter sp. | reverse complement strand
GTTGTTGGAAATCGTGGACATGTTGGTGTCCTGTGCGCTCAACCCGGTTTTACTGACCCATAGTGCTGGATGCATCTTCTTTCTCCTTGCCGGCGGTCTGACGAAGCGGCGAACTTTTGCCGCTTTCAGCCCTCAGGGCATTACCTTTCGGTCGTTATCAGAGGTTTTGCAACAGTCGTGCCGCCGCTTCGGAATTTTCGTTGGCCGTGGTCATTACTTTCACCTGCATCTCATACTGGCGGGCCAGCTGCAGGTTGGAAATCATCTCTTCCACGGCATTGACGTTGGAGCTTTCAAGGAACCCGGTGGCGACCCTCAGGTTGGCGTCGGCGGGTTCTCCTCCGCCAACCGCCTGGTCAGGCTTGCGCCGCATAAAGCCGTCCAGACCTTTCTCCAGGGCCTCTTTGGGGGGATTTACCAGTTTCAGCCGGTCCACTTCCACCAGCTCATCGGGCGCTCCGCCCACAGGCACAATGGAAATGGTGCCATCAGCGCCTATCTGGACATTCTCGAAAGGCGGCAAGGCCACAGGACCTCCATTGCCAAGAACCGGTTCGCCGCCGGGGAGGCGGAGCAGCCCGTTCACATCCACCTGCAGGCTGCCGGTACGGGTGAAAACCTCTTCCCCCTGATCGTTCTGTATCGCCAGCCAGCCGTCGCCTTCGATGGCCACATCAAGCTTCCGGCCGGTGTCCATAAGGGCCCCGGCGGAAAGATCGGTACCGGGACGCTCGGTCATGGCATAGGCGCGGGTAGGAAAATGTTCCCCGAACACGGGCATACTGCGGGCCTGGGCAAAGTCCTTTTTGAAACCGGTAGTACTGACATTTGCCAGGTTGTTGGCATGGGCTGTCTGGGCCAGCATGGTCTGCTTGGCACCGGACATACCTATGTATAGGGCTTTATCCATGGGAAAACTCCTGCCGGAATTTTGACTGTTTCCAGTATTCTTGCAGGAGTCATGCCATCTTTGGACTATTCGCTATCAGCGAAGGTTGATGATGGTCTGGGTGACCGCATCGGAGGTTTCAATGGTCTTGGCGTTAGCCTGATAGTTGCGCTGGGCAATGATCAGGTTCACCAGTTCTGCGGACAGGTCCACGTTGGACTCTTCCACCGAGCTGGCCTTGATGGAACCCAGGGTTCCGGTATCCGGAGCGCCAATAATAGGCTGGCCGGACTCAAAGGTTTCCACCCAGTTGGTATCGCCCACCGGGGACAGACCATCGGTATTGCTGAAAGCGGCCAGAGCCACCTGCCCCAGCGCCTTGGACTGACCGTTGGTGTAGCGGGCGAACAGGATACCTTCGTCAGATACATCCAGACCGGAAAGGCGCCCGGTGGTATAACCGTTCTGCTGCTGGTCATTGACTCCGAACGACGCGCCGTACTGGGTGGTTCCCGCCAGGTTCACCACAAAGGCGGAAGTGGTCGGCGGCTCGGGAATCGGAGTAACCACCACTTCCCCGGCAGCGGGAGGACCATCGGCACCATTGGGCAGACCGTCCTCATCAGTCGGGGTCCAGTCGGTAATCAGGATTTCTCCGTTGGGATCACCGTTCACCGAAGCCAGGTTGCCGTCCTGATCAAACACGGCTGTGTAGGGTGTGGTATCTGTCCCCCCCACCATCTCACCATCAATCTGCAGGTACACCGACCATTCACTTACTCCCACACCGGTACCTGTCGGAGCATTCTTGACAAAGAACTGGGTCAGCTCATGGGAGTTACCCAGACTGTCGTAAATACTGGTGGAAGTGGCATGGTTATAGGTTCTCTGGTCCAGCGGATTGAATTCGTTGGTAATCCGGATGGGAGAAGCATCAAAGGCGGTCAGGAAGTCACCGCCGGCAGGGTCGTCAATGGAGGCCACTGTGCGGTCCGCCGTAACATTGATATCCCCGGTCACCTCAACAGGTCCGGTGGTTGTTGCGCCGTCGCTGTAGGTGTAGTCCAGCGTCTCACCCTGATTGTGGATGATTCTCAGCACATCTGTGCCGGTTCCATCATCAACCACAGATGCGGAAATCGCCGTTTCACTGGAGTTGTTGATGGCATCCGCCAGGTCCTGCAGTGACGCAATACTGCTGGTATCCAGGGTCAGAGGGCTGCCATTGATATCCAGACTGAAGGAAAAGGTTCCGCCGGTGATATAGGCATCGGTCAGCCCCGACAGTTCGGCTGTTGTGGTGGCAGAGGCACTGAGACCGGAGGCCAGGTTGATGGCGGCAGCCGCTTGCCGTGCAGATGCAGCCGCATCAATGTTAACCGTGTAATCGGCGCTGCCATCTTCGTACTGCACCGCAAAGCTCTCACCCCGAATATCGGCAACCGACAGCGGCCCGATATCCCTCACCCGTGTTTCAAGTACCGATTCCCGGGAATCCAGGTTCAGATCGGAAATCAGGTTGGTGGTACGCCGGGGCGCCAGGTTATCGGTTTCTATCTGAAGGTCACCACGGATACCGGACAGGTTGCCATCATCGTCTGCGGTATAACCCTGTACCCGCATGCTCTGGTTGTTGACCACATAGCCTTCTTTGTCGATCCCGAACTGGCCGGCACGGGAATACTGAACTTCCCCGCCATTGTTCAGAATGAAGAAGCCGTCACCACTGATCGCCATGTCCAGGCCATTATCGGTAAAGCTGATGTTGCCCTGACCGAAGGACTGCTTAACATCCTGAACCCGGACACCGTCCCCGATGGGGTTGGTGCCGGAGCTGAGAAAGCCATTGGCATAGAGATCGCCAAACTGGACCTCACTGCTTTTGAAGCCAACGGTACTGGCGTTGGCAATGTTGTTGCCAGTGACATCCAGATCCACCGATGCAGCCCGGAGGCCACTTAGCCCTGTATTAAACGCCATGATTCACCCCTTCCGACACCGGTATCAGTTAATTTGCTGAACATCTGACAGGGCGATGGAACCCATACCTGCCAGATTGAGAGTAATGGAGCCATTGCTGCCCAGAGAGACACTGTCAACATTGGCGCTGACCATGGTGGCCAGTTGCTCGGTACCCTCCGGATAGGATGCTTCCGCAACAATGCGGTAAGAACCCTGCGGCAAGGCATTGCCGTTGCCGTCCTTGCCATCCCAGGAGAACGCCTGGATACCTGCAGAGCTGCTACCCATATCAATCTGCCGCACCAGCTCACCGCTCATACTTTGTATGGACAGGCGCAGGCCGCCGGTAGAAGCCGGAACCTCGATGGAGCCGGTGATTTTGCCATCAGCCCCCAGAATGCCGATCTCCGACGGAGCCATAACGGTTTTGCCAACCATGGCCGATGCCTGCAGCGCCTGGGAGGAACGGAACTGGCTGGCCACATCATCCACTGTGCTGGTAAGACTCTGCATTTCTTCCAGGGAACTGAACTGGGCCAGCTGGGAAATAAATTCGCCGTTGTCCTGGGGCTCCAGCGGATTCTGGTTCTTCAACTGGGCAATCATCAGCTCCATGAACTCATTCTTGCCGAGTTCCGAGCTGCCGCTGGCGCTTTCCTGGGTGACCTGATACTGGCTCAGAACATCCGATGCACTGGTACTGTCAATTGTGCTCATTTCCTGCTCCTCACCCTACTATTGCTGACCCAGCGTCAGGATACGCTGCATCATGGATTTTGCGGTGTTCATGACATCCACATTCATCTGGAAACTCCGTGACGAGGACATCATGTCAGCCATCTCCTCAACCACATTCACATTCGGATAGAACACGTAACCGTCCTCATTGGCGGCGGGGTGATCGGGCTGATAGCGCATCTGCAGTTCCGCATCGCTTTCCACCACACCGTCAACCCGAACCCCGGCACCTGCCTGGTCGTTGCCGCCCATGACCGGAAAACCATTACCCGGATTCATCAGGGACTGCTGGATGGCAGAAAACACCGGCTTTCTTGCCCGGTAGGTGGTCTCAGTACTCGAACTGGCGGTCTCGGCATTGGCGATGTTGGATGCGGTGGTATTCAGCCGCAGCGATTGCGCAGTCATACCGGAACCGGCGATATCAAATACGTTGCCTAATGACATGGAATATCTCCTTCGCTAATCGTTTAACTGCGGCTTATTCGCCACTGATGGCCTTGCTGAGTCCCGTGAACTTGCTGTTCAGGAACTGGAAGCTGGCCTGGTATTCCATGGCGTTACGCATGAACCGGGTCTGCTCCTGCTGGGCATCCACGGTATTGCCATCCACCGATGGCTGATAAGGCGTCCGATACAGCAACTGGCCGTCACCGGCACCCGCTGTAGCGTCCATATGGCCGGCATCGGTTTTCTCCATGGCGAATCCACTGGTGCTGGCCATGGCCTGCTGCATCATCGCCTTGAAGTCCACATCACGGGCCTTGAAACCCGGGGTGTCGGCGTTAGCCAGATTGTTGGCCAGCACTTCCGCGCGCTTAACCCGGGCTTCCAGTGCGTGCTGATGAATTCCCAGCGCCTTGTCGAATGAAATAGCCATAGTGCCTCCAGACTTGTGCCACACCTTGGAGCCGACAGTTTTTGCCGGTGGTGCCGTTTGACAGAAGATAAAGCAAGCACAGTGCCAGAACTCGGGCGACCGCGTATTCAAAGGGTTTCAGGGGAATCGGGGAAGCAGAAAGCGGAAATGGCAGGTTGCGGAAGGGCCGGGGCGGCAAGGCCTTTCCCCTCCCGGTCAGCGGGAGGGGGTGGCGGTGAAGAGCATCAGCTACTTACCGGGCCAGCGCTGCACAAATTCCGAAACCTCAGGGCGGGGAACCGGAGGCTTGGCCGAGACCACAGTACCGGTATAAAGAAACCCGGTAATGGACTCCTCTGGCGCCAGCCCAAGCCCCTCACGGACCACCGGATGATAGGCCAGAGCCCCGGTACGCCACATGGCACCGAACCCCGCCTCCTGCAGAGCCAGTTCCAGAAAGCCCATGGCCACGGCAGCGGACATCACCTGCTCCACTTCCGGAACTTTGGGATGAGGCGTGGGGGAGGCAATTCCCACGATAATCATCGGTGCCCGGAACGGAGCCTTCGCCATTCTGGCGGCTTCCGCTTCCGTAGTGTTTTCGTTACAGGTGGATACGAAAAGTTCCGCCAGGGCCGCCCTCGCCTCACCTTCCACCACCAGGTAGCGCCAGGGACGCAGCAGTGCATGGTCGGGAGCCCTTGCGGCACAAGCGAAGGCGCGATCAAGGGTGGCCTGGTCCGGAGCCGGAGCATCCAGCCTTGGTTCCGAGGTTCTGTTCAGAATGAATTCGCTGACGGCAGTCATATTTTTCCACTAATCGGCTATCATAGGCGGCGGTTTCCGGGATCC
>JBFHSI010000223.1:0-5301 GCA_041591245.1 Marinobacter sp. | reverse complement strand
GTAGGCGCAGAGCTCTGGTGTGTCTTGTCCGGACATAGTGTGTTCCGTCATTTCCTGGTGCCGTGAACAGGGCAGGGTGTGGGTATGCCCAATACTGGCTGAAATCGAGGGGCTGCCGTAGCTTACAGTGTCAGTGGCCGGGTGGGGTTTTACAAGTATAAGTGATGTTTCAGATGCAGAAAGGCGCAGATGCCTGGTAGCCGGGGACAGAGACGGTGGGTAAAGGAGCTTCTTAATGATGCCGGCAGGGTGCCGGCACCAGTGCCTGGGCTACAGCCCCGCAGGTGCGGGGCCGGATTGATGGCGTTGCTCAGTTGCAACGTTTCTCCATTTTTTCTTTCCATTTCTTCATGCGTTTTTCGTGCTTCTCACGCTGTTCCTGGTGGATTTCGTTCCAGATTTTCCGTTGTTCCTTGTCCAGCTTCAGGCGGTCGGCCATGTCATTCTGGCGTTTTTCCATTTTCTCCTGACGCTCTTCCCGGTCAAAAGGTCCCTTGCCTTCCTTGTATTGTTCACACATCTTTTCCATATCCGGCTTGTCCCGGTCCCCGTGATGTTCAGCCAGGGCGAAGGGGCTGGCGGAAAGCAGTACAGAAGCCAGAAGGCCGGCGGTGATCATGGATGTCTTGCGCTTGTTCATGGTATTTCCTCGTATTGGTGACCTGCTGTCAGGTCGTCAGATCATGTGTTGCCATGGTACCCCCGGCGTTCGTCAATGAGCGTCAGGCCTTTGTAAAGGTTCTGCAAAGGAATGGGCGCGTAACCGGCGGTTCAGGCCCCCATGGTAGAATCCGCTCAGTTGCTTGGGAGACGGATAATGCACAATCGGGTATTGCTGATAGAAGACGATGACGAGCTGCGCCAGCTGCTGGCCCGCTACCTGTCCGGACACGGGTTTACCGTGCGTGAAGCCGCCAATGGCCGGGATGGTCTTGCGCTGGCTCTGGGGCAGGATTGCGATATCGTGGTGCTGGACATCATGCTGCCCGACATCAGTGGTCTTGAGGTGCTTAGGGAACTGCGATCGGAGACCCACCTGCCGGTGGCTCTGCTCACCGCCCGGGGGGACGAGACGGACCGTATTGTCGGCTTTGAAGTGGGCGCCGATGACTATATTCCCAAACCCTGCAATCCCAGGGAACTGGTGGCCCGCCTGCAGGCCCTGTTGCGGCGGATTGCCTGGGACCAGAAAACCGAAGAGCCAGGTCCGCAGGTGATTGGTGATCTTCGGGTTGAGCCGGGACACAGGCGCATCTTCCAGAATGACCAGCCCCTGGACCTGACCGCAACCGAGTATGAGGTGCTGCGGGTTTTGCTGGCCCATGCCGGCAGTGTGGTGCGGAAAAGCGATCTTATGCAGTGGGCCCTGGGGCGCCGGCTGGAGGCTTTCGACCGGACACTGGATATGCACATCAGCAATCTGCGAAAGAAACTGGGCAACGAGGCCCAGTCCCGGATCGAGACTGTCCGCGGGCTGGGGTACAGCTACCGGGTGCCGGAGTGATGCCATGAGATTCCCTCTGTTCTGGCGTATTTTCCTGTCCATCTGGCTGGCCCTGGCGCTGACCGTTGTGTTCAGTAACCTGGCCATGAGAACCCTGCAGGACCGTGAACGTCAGGCCATTGAGCGCCAGATCGGTCTGCGTGACCTGGGCCTGGAAGCCCTGCAGGTGCGGACCACCCGGGGGCGCAGCGATGCCTGGCGCTTTCTGCAAGCCCAGGGCGAGCGTCTTGGGCTGCGTCTGGTTCTGGTCAGCAGCGACAAGACCACCGGAAAACTGCCGCCACCTATTCGTGACCGCATGCAGTCCGGATGGTTCCGGGAAAAGCCGGCAGTAGTTGATCTGGGGGGCGGCTACCAGCTGGTGGCCTGGCCCCGGCAGCAGGGTGGGGGCTGGCTGGACCCGAAATATGTGCGGTTCTTCGAGCTGGTCCTCGGGTTTGTGCTCATGACCCTGGCGTGCTGGTGGATTGCTCGCATGGTCTCCCGGCCCCTGAAACATATGGAGGGTACCGCCCGCAGTATTGCGGCCGGCGATACCAGCCTGCGGGTGAGCGAAAGCATTGCCAGTCGGCGGGATGAGGTGGGGCAGCTGGCCACCGCCTTCAATGCCATGACCGGACGGTTGTGCAGCCTGCTGGATCGCCAGCAACACCTGCTGCGGGATATTTCCCATGATCTGCGCACACCTCTGGCCCGGCAGCGGGTGGCCATAGAACTGGCCAGTGATAGCGGTGCAGAGCAACAGCTGATGGCCAGCATCCTGCGCCAGAATGAGCGGCTGGAGACCATGACCTCGCAGATTCTTACCCTGTACCGGGTGGCGGCGCAGGGGGAAAATACCGAGTACGAAGCAATCCGGCCACTGAACCTGGTCAATCGGGTATTATGTGACGCAGCGGATTATGCAGAACAGCGCGGGGTGGACTGCCGGCTGCAGGCCAGCCCGGAATCCGGAAGCCTGTCGGTACTGGCGGATGAGGGCCTGTTGCAGCGGGCTCTGGACAATATTCTTCAGAACGCCCTGGACCACACTCCGCCCGGGAGTCAGGTCAGGATCCGGCTGGCCCGGGAAGAGGATGAGGTGGTCATTGCCATGGAAGATGAGGGGCCCGGGGTGGATGAGCAGATATTGCCGCACCTGTTCGAGCCCTTCTTCCAGGCAGACAAGTCCCGGGGAGGCAAAGGCTGGGGGCTGGGGTTGGCCATCGCCAGGGATATTGTCCATGCCCTGGGTGGAACTGTCAGTGCCGCCAACAGCGGAGCAGGCGGACTAATCGTGACCGTTCGGTTGCCGGTGTTTACCGGTGCCTGAGTGCTGTTCCGGTTCCTGATCCTGAACCCCGGGCCTGAGATCTTCAGCCCGGGAGAAATCTATGCCTTCCTGAAGTTCGTCGTCATCGAAGCGGATACCGCAGGCGGCCTTCCGGATTTTTGCCGGTTTTGCAGTTCCCGGACTGTTGTAGTCGTCATGGGCTGACATAAGGTTTTCCTATCCATGAGCAAAGATTATCCCGTTCCCGCAGGATACCTTGAGCGTGAGACGGAAGTGAAGAAAAGCCGCTTTATTGCCCGGGTTGCTCCCGTCGGTTCCCGGGATGAAGTGAAAACCTGGGTGGAGCAGGCGCACCGGGATCACCCGGATGCCCGCCATGTGTGCTGGGCATACCAGATAGGCCGCCCCGGTTCTGCGGCCGAAGCGGCCATGCACGATGCCGGGGAACCTTCCGGCACTGCCGGCAAGCCCATACTCAATGTCATTCAGCACAAGGATATGGGGGACGTGCTGGTGATTGTTATCCGCTATTTCGGGGGCGTCAAACTGGGTGCCGGCGGTCTGGTACGGGCATACGCAGGTGCGGCCGAAAGCGTGCTTTCCGCTGTTGACCGGGTTGTTGCCAAACCAGTGGTGTCGGCCCATATCACCCTGGGCTACGCCGACGAACAGCCTTTGCGGCACTGGTGCGAGGTGCACGGTGCCGAGGTGCTGGCGGTGAACTACGGGGCTTCGGTTACCGCCGAGGTGTCGGTGCCGGAAGACCTGGTTGAGAGCTTTTCGGAGTTCTGTCAGGCGCAGAAAATGGAATGCCGCCTGGATCCCTGAACTTCCGGAAATATCGGATTGCGCTCTTGTGCGTATACTGGAGGCAGGAATTCTTAACTGGCAGGGACAAAGCGATGATACGTTTTCTGATGATGAGTGTGCTTGGGCTGGCATTGGCTGGCTGTGCCGGCAATGTGGTCACGGATTACAACTCGTCCGTGGTGTTCGGTAACTACTCTACCTGGGCCTTTGCTGATGATGCCGGCGGCGATTCCTTTCTGTCCCTGGACGGGGACCGGGTAAGGGCCGCTGTGGAACGGGAACTGAAACGCAAGGCCATGGGCCAGGTGCCGGCGGAACAGGCAGATGTGCTGGTGAACTGGCAGATTGTTCAGGAAGACCGGCTGGAGCAGAGTGGTGTCGGCCTGGGTTTCGGAATCGGCAGCGGACATTTTGGCTGGGCCGTGTCGGCACCGCCGCCAGTACGTGAGATCAAGGAAGGCAAGCTGGTGGTGGAGCTGGCGGACAAGAGTACCCGGAAAGTGGTCTGGCGTGCTGCCAGCCGACGCTACCTGACGGAAAGCCAGTCTCCGGAAACCCGCAGAAAATTGATTGATGAGGTGGTTGCCGAGATGTTCGCCAAGTATCCTCCCGGCCTTGATTGACAGTACAGATTTGGAAAAACGGGTACGGAGCAGCTATGAAGAAAAGATCGGAAGGTGGACTGGTGTTTTCCACCGAAGCGGGCCGCATGTGTCCGGGCTGCCGGCAACCGGTAGCGGAATGCACTTGCGGCCAGCCCTCCCGACCGGCCGGTGATGGCGTGGTCCGGGTGGCCCGTGAAACCAAGGGGCGCAAGGGCAAGGGGGTAACACTGGTGACCGGTGTGCCCATGGATGAGAAGGAGCTCAAGGTTTTTGCCAAGGAACTGAAAGCAAAATGTGGTACCGGCGGTACGGTGCGGGCAGGTGTAATCGAGATTCAGGGGGACCAGCGTGATCTGCTGGTGCCGCTTCTGCAGGCCCGGGGCTGGACGGTAAAACGCGCCGGTGGCTGATGGTATAACAGGTAAGTGCCGGTTCCGGCACTACAATAGACGCAAATAAGTACTAACCTATCCGGAGGCTGGAGCATGCACATACTGGTTTTGGGTGCAGGTGTTGTGGGTACCACCACTGCCTGGTTTTTGCGCAAACAGGGCTATGAAGTAACAGTCGTTGATCGGCAGAGCCAGGCTGGCATCGAAACCAGTTACGCCAACGGCGGGCAGATTTCGGTCTCCCATGCTGAACCCTGGGCCAATCCATCGGCGCCCCTGAAAGTGCTGAAATGGCTGGTCCGGGAGGATGCTCCACTGCTGTTCCGGCCCAGGCTGGACATGTACCAGTGGCGCTGGGCCCTGTCCTTTCTGGTGCAGTGCACCAGCGACAAGGCCAGCCACAATATCCGGCAGATGGTGAATCTGGGTACCTACAGTCGCAGCCAGCTGCAGGCCCTGAGGAAGGAAACCGGCATAGAATACGACCACCTGGAGAAAGGGATTCTCCATTTCTATACCAATCAGGATGAATTCGAGGGTGCCCGGGAGCCGACCCGGATCATGCAGGATCTGGGGTGTGACCGGCAGATCATCGATGCGGCACGGGCGGTGGAGCTGGAGCCGGCCCTGAAACCCATCGGAGATCGTATTGCCGGGGCTACCTACACCCGGGAAGACGAATCCGGCGATGCCCGCAAGTTTACCCAGAATCTGGCC
>JBFHSI010000222.1:0-5335 GCA_041591245.1 Marinobacter sp. | reverse complement strand
GTTTCGGCGCGGTGTGGCACATCTGGTGGCTGGTGATTGCTTCCCTGCTGGCGACCTTTGTCACCCTTCTGGTGCGCTGCTATGACAGCGATGCGGACTATTACGTGCAACCGGATGAGATCGAGCGCATTGAAAACGCTTATCTGACGGGTGTGCAACAGGCAACAATAAAGGCTTGATCATGGCGACAACTGTACTGAATCAATCCCATGCCCATGATGATGGGCACCACGACAGCGGCGGCAACACCCTGTTCGGTTTCTGGATCTATCTGATGACCGACTGCCTGCTGTTTGCCAGCGCCTTTGCCACCTATGCGGTGCTGTTCATGAACACCGCCGGGGGGCCCTCCGGGCAGGAAATCTTCGAGCTGGACTATGTGCTGGTGGAAACCTTCGCCCTGCTGTTTTCCAGCATCACCTACGGTTTCGCCATGATCGCGGCCCAGGGCCAGAAGCGTTCGGCCACCCAGCTCTGGCTGGGGCTGACCTTTGTACTGGGTGCCATCTTTATCGGTATGGAGGTGAACGAGTTCCAGCACCTGATTGCGGAGGGCTTCGGCCCTCAGCGCAGCGCTTTCCTGACGGCTTTCTTCTCCCTGGTGGGCATGCATGGACTGCATGTGACCGCGGGTCTGGTCTGGATGCTGGTACTGATGGTGGAGGTCAGCAAACGTGGACTGGGTGTCCGTACCTGCACGCGGCTTGGCTGTCTGAGCCTGTTCTGGCACTTCCTGGATATTGTCTGGATCTGTGTCTTTACCGTTGTCTATCTGATGGGGAGTGTGCAATGAGTCATCATGACCAAGCTGCCCACGGCAGCGTGAAATCCTATCTGGTCGGTTTTGTACTGTCGGTGGTGCTGACCGTGATTCCGTTCTGGCTGGTGATGACCGGTCACCTGCAAACGGGGCCTACAGTACTGACGATCCTGATATTGGCGGTGGTGCAGATAGCCGTGCATCTGAAGTACTTCCTGCACCTGACCTTCAGGACGGAAGAGGGGCGGATCAATACGCTCACCTTCCTGTTCTCGGCCCTCATCATTGTGCTGGTGGTGGGACTGTCGGTCTGGATTATCTACGCGTCTAACGCCATGATGATGCAATAAGCAGGCAGGTATCGATGTGACTATCAAACGTTATCTGCTGGTTGCCAAACCCGGCATCATCATGGGCAATCTGATCTCTGTGGCCGGCGGGTTCTTCCTTGCAGCCCGCGGCAGTGTGGATCTGGTGCTGCTGCTGGAAACCCTGGTCGGGCTGTCACTGGTGGTGGCCTCGGGCTGTGTTATCAATAACTGTATTGACCGGGATATCGACAGCCGCATGCAGCGCACCTGCAACCGAGTCACCGTCACCGGCGAGATCTCGTTGCGGGCGGCGTTGTGGCACGGCGTGGTGCTGGGCGTACTGGGCTTTGCCACACTGGCACTGACCAATGGGGTGGAGGTGTTGTTCGCGGCGCTGGGTTACCTGGTCTATGTGGGCTTCTACAGCCTCTGGCTCAAGCGTGGCTCAGTCTACGGTACGCTGGTGGGCAGTCTCTCCGGGGCGGTACCACCGGTGGTGGGCTACTGTGCCGTGAGTGGGCAGTTCGATGCCGGCGCGGCCATTCTGCTGCTGATGTTCAGTCTCTGGCAGATGCCGCACTCCTACGCCATTGCGATCTTCCGTTATCGTGATTACGAGGCCGCCAATATTCCGGTGCTGCCGGTGGTACGCGGTGTCTCCCGTGCCAAGATGCACATCGTGCTCTATATCCTGGCGTTCGGGCTGGCTACGGTGCTGCTGACGGTGTTGGGGTATGCCGGTTACGGCTTCCTTGCCGTGGCCTGTGCCACCAGCCTCTGGTGGCTGGGTATGGCGCTGCGGGGCTGGGTGCTCGGTGTGGATGACAATGGCTGGGCGCGGCAGGTATTCCTGTTCTCCATCGTTACCATCACCTCCCTGAGTATTGCCATGGCCACCGACTTCCAGCCCGGAGCACCACAGTTGGCCGGGCTGTTTTCCTGAATGGGGACCGGGTGTGAGCCCGGTTGTTCGGTCTGTACGGCAAAAGCCTGCTGTGATGTGTCAGCGGGCTTTTTTCTTGTCGGGAAATGCGTCCAGAGCCCCGGGTGGGAAGGCGGTAATACCCTGCTCGCTGATGCGGCCGCTGACCAGGTGGTTCGGGACAGTCTCGAAGTAGATATTGCGGGTGGTGATATGTGCTCCGGACGGTGCCCCGATTTCCCCGGCCGGCATTTCTTCCAGGGTCACGGTGGTGCTGGTGGCCGGGCTGTCCTTGAAGCTGTCCGCCAGAACCCACAGCGGCTTGCCCTGCGCCCTGGCCGCCAGTGCCAGCAGCAAGGTGCCGGACTTGTTGACGAAGTGCCGGTCTGCCAGCCAGGTATCGCAGCCACACAGGGCCAGATCGGCCCTGGCCATAAACAGCCCCATCTGGGCATCGGTAATCAGGGTAACCGGAACTCCCAGCCGGTCCAGTTCCCGGGCCAGAATAAAGCCTTCATTACCGGGACTGGCCTGGGTGCAGATCACGGAAAATGGCTGCTTTCGTTCCGCCAGCAACCGGAACAGGGCCATAACCTGGGTGCTGCGACTGTGGGTAAGAATCACCGCCTGCTCCGGCACCTGCTGTGCCGCCAGCCGGGCGATAGCCGTTGTCGCACCCTGCAGCTGGGCCTTGACCTGAACCAGTGCCGGGAACAGGCGGGCCCGGAAATCCCTGGCCCCGGCAGGGGCTTCAGCGCATTGCTGGCAGCGGCGGATGGCATTGCCCAGGGGAACCATGCTGGGGCGGGCTATTGCCAGTGTCTCCAGCAGTTCCCGGATCTGCTCTTCCCCGGCGGATGTGGATTCCAGCCAGTGGCTGAGGGCATCGAGAGTATCCAGTGCCAGCCGGGTGGCCCCGGATTCCCGGTCCACCTGAACCCGGTCCACAATAGCCTGTGCCTGCCTGTCCATTGCCAGCTTCCTTTATGCAAGTGCGTGCATGTGGGACTCAGTGTACAGCCGGCCGGGCCTGTTTCTCCAGATTGATGGTCAGGGTCAGGGGGAATACCAGCAGGCTGTAGCCGATAATGGCCATAACCGCATGGCGGGCATCGCCGGTAAAATCGGCAATCAGCCCTCCGAGCATGGGGATGACAAAGGCCAGGGTATAGCCCACCAGAAAATTGCCGGCAGACAACCGGCCGGTATCTTCCTGGGCAACCAGCAGGGGCGGCAGGGCCACCAGCAGTATCAGCAGGATACCGGCGGAAAAGCTGGTGACTGTGGCACTGGCAATGGCGTACCAGCCGGTGAGCAACAGGGCACCGACGGCACCGGCAATACACAGTGTGGCCATGATCACGATCATGGTGCGCCGGCCCACCCAGATCCGGGCCATTTTCAGCATGGTCAGGGACGCAAACACCTGGGCCAGATTGAAACAGAACAGGGCGTCCGCCAGTTTCTCGAACTGACCCTGATGTTTCAGCAGGGTTCCCATATAGGCGTTCAGGCCGAAATACAGGGACCCGGACAGTCCCAGCAACAGGCCGATTCTCAGGGTCAGGGGGTTCTTCCAGTCCGGCAGCCAGGCACCGCTGCGCAGAGGCCCGCTGTTGTCCCTGCCGGGCAGAAACAGGGCGCCGGCCACCAGCAGTGCCGGCAGGGACCAGACCAGTATGGTGGCCCGCCAGCTGTCATCCAGCAGGGGCATGAGTACCGGCAGGGTGACGCCGGCGCCAATGAATTCCCCCATCAGCATGCCGTTCATGTAGATGGCAGAGCCCAGGGCCAGATGATGGGGAGCCAGCCAGCGCGGCAGCAGGGCTGGCAGGGCCGGTTGCATCATGGCAACGCCCAGCCCCATCACGCCGCTGGTGAGCAGCAGGATCAGGGTGTCCGGGGCCAGTCCCCGGCCTGCGGAACCGGCCACCATAATGACCATGGCCAGGGCCAGGGTATTGCGGGGGCCGATACGGGCAATGGCCAGGGACCCGGGCATGGCACCGATGGCCAGCATCAGAATGGGCAAAGTAGTCAGGGCTCCGGACAGGGCCTGGGTCAGGCCCAGTTCTGCACCGATAAACGGCGCCAGTGGCGGCGCCACCAGTATGGGAATCCGCAGATAGGCCCCCGCCAGCCACAGCAGTATGGCGACCGGAAGCAGCCGGGGTGTGGATGGCAAAGGGGCCGGGTGTTGCATCTGTGTGCTCAGGACAGATCAGCTTTCGCTGGTATCCGGCAGGTAGGCGCCGTCTTCGTCGTGCACTTCCTGACCGGTGACCGGCGGGTTGAAGGCGCAGATCAGGCGCATGTCTTCGGTGCCACCCCGGAGGATATGCCTGTCGTGCTTATCCAGGGCATAGAGGGTGCCGTCGGTGATTTCGTGGGTTTCCCCGGTGGCCAGGTCCGTAATGGATCCGTTGCCGGCCACGCAGTACACGGCTTCCAGGTGGTGCTTGTACCAGAAGGTGTGTTCGGAGCCTGCGGGAATAATGGTTTCGTGGAAAGAAAAGCCCATGCCGTCCTTTTTCAGCAGCAGCCGGCGGCTGGTCCATTGCTGGGCGCTGACTTCCCGTTCAGTGCCAATAATGTCCTGCACGCGTACGATCTTCATAGAGAATCCTTGTTGGGCTGTGAAATGGGCGCACAGTATAAACATCCATGTCAGGTCTGGTTCAACCGCCAGCTGTTATAGGCGTCCATGGCCTGTTCGATGGCGGCGCTGAATTTCTGGTGCTGGCGCGGGTCCAGGGGGCGGCGTTTGCGGCAGCGCTCGAAGGCGCTCTGGATCTGATGCCGGGCCTGCCGGTCCAGATGGTCCAGCCAGTGATCACCGGCCGGTTCCAGTTGCAGAAGATCCCGCCCGGCGTGGTTGCGGTGGCAGATCTGCCACCAGTGGCTGACCGCCCGGCCCAGCACCACATAGCCGAACTGGCTGTCCTGCACCGGCCCGAAACTGGCTTTTTTCAGCCCGTCAGCCAGGGCCGCGATCTTCAGGGCAGGCAGTACCAGCCGGTCCCCGTAAAAATAGCTGCCGGCGGCGCCAATCAACCCACCCACCAGGGCTCCGGTGCCCAGGGAGGTACCTGCGGTAAGGGCATCCAGCCCGGCGCCGCTGAGGGCTCCGGCACCAAAACCGGCAGTTGCCAGGTAGCCCCTGCTGACGCCCCAGGTTTTACGGGTATCTTCGGAAAACAGGTCGTGATCGCTGTGCCAGGCCAGTTCCGCTTCCTGGCGCCGGATATGCCGGTGCTGGTACAGGTGCTCTATGGCCAGGCGCAGGGTCTGCTCCCGCTGGCGCTGGTGGCTGTACCATTTCTGCCGGAGCTGATCCGCCAG
>JBFHSI010000221.1:0-5349 GCA_041591245.1 Marinobacter sp. | reverse complement strand
CGGGAGGCTTCCCCCAGATCCATCGGAATACCGAAATCCTTCAGGCGCAGCTCGGTTTCAGCCTCGAATCCCATACGGTAGCCACCCCAGGGGTCCGCCCCATGATCAATCATCTCGGCTTCCAGGGTGATTTCCCGGGTCACACCACGCAGCGTCAGATCACCGATGATATCCGCCTCACCATCGTCATCCAGAACCACCCGTTTGCTCTTGAAAGTGGCTTCCGGAAATTCGTCAACGGCCAGAAAATCCTCGCTGCGGATATGCTTGTCCCGCTCGGCATGGTTGGTGTCGACACTTGAGGTGTCAATGGTGACGGACACGGAGCTGTTTTCCGGATGTTCAGCATCGAACACAAACTGGCCGTCAAAATCATTGAAACGCCCGTACAGCCAGCTATAGCCCAGGTGGGCGATACGGAAGGTGATGAACTGGTGGGCATTTTCGTTATCGAAGTCGTAGGTGCCGCTGCCATTGTCATCGGCCTGGACGGCCGGAACCACCAGTGCCAGAGAAACTGCGGATGCGAGTAATAATTTCTTCATGGGTCATTTCCTTTTGCTAACTGCTCCAGAGAAGAGCGTTTCAGGTCCCGACTGCTGGATTACCGGTCAACGCCCCAGCATACGTCTGAGAGTTTCGTCACGATCAATCAGGTGATGTTTCAGGGCGCCGGCAGCATGAATTACCACCAGCCCCACAATAGTCCAGGTGGTCCAGTAATGGACAAGCCCGGCAGTATCCTCAAGCCCCTTGATCCGGCCGGTCACGGAAGGCACCTCAAACCAGCCGAAAACACTGATGGCGGAACCATCGGCGGTGGTAATCAGGTAACCACTGATCATGGCCACAAACAACAGCACATAAAGCAGCCCGTGAACCAGATGGGCACTGACCACTTCCCAGGGCTGATGCCCGGGCAAGGCCGCAGGACGGCTGTTGCCCAGACGCCAGAGCAGCCGCAGCACCATGACCATAAACAGCAGCACCCCCACACTCCGGTGGATATCCGGTGCCTGCTTGTACCAGGCATGGTAGTAGGTCAGATCCACCATCCAGAAGCCGAGAGCGAACATGCCCACTACTGCGGCGGCCACCAGCCAGTGCAAGGTGATGGCCACCACTCCGTAGCGGGATCTGGTGTTACGGATCTGCATGTTTTCGTCCTGTAGTTCGTCAGAAGCTATGACAGGAATTCTAGAACCCGGAACCTGTGAAAAAAACTGATAATTTTTGCATTAAACCATCAGATATTCTGACCATACACCGGCATGTGCCTTTGGTCGTATACGGGTAATACGGATTGCCCGGAACTATAAGCACTATAGACTTAATTCATACTTCAGATGCCCTGGATGGGGCGAAATTGACCGAGACCGTGAGGATAGCGAAATGGAACTCGAATTCGACGAAAACGTAGTCATCCCAAGCAACAACTGATTACCCGGCGGCCTCTTCTTGAGGCCGCTGCTTTTTTGCCTTTCCCATTCTTTTCCGCCTCCCCGAATAACCTGCCGCAGCTCTTTATGAAACAGTGGTAATGTCCCGTTTTTTTTGGCACTCTCACCAGATCGCATATAAAAAAGTGTCTCATTCTCCGGAACTTGGCACACACTAACGGTTCAGCCGTCCGCCTGGGGCGTCCAGAACTTTAATGTCTACCTGACCAGAACAGACTATGCCAAAGCCCCACGCTGAAAGTGCCCGGGTACCGGAACTGGAATTACTGACCCGTATGGCCCACCGGGATGGGACATCCTTGACGGCAAGTTTCCGCGGACTGACACTGCGCACGGCCCTGCAGCCCATTTTCAGCATCGCCCACAAGCGGATCGTGGGCTACGAAGCACTGATCCGGGCCGTGCAGGGCGACAATACAGACATCCCCCCCCTGCAGGTCTTCCAGCTGCCCACATCTGAAAGCGAAAACCTGCAACTGGACCGTCTTTGCCGATACCTGCACGTACGCAATTTCCGGGACTGTGAGGAGCCCATCAACTGGCTGTTTCTCAATGTGTCACCGGAGGTTCTCACCCGCAGCAGCAAAACCGACTCGTTTTTCGGGCACCTGCTGGAAGAAGCCGGACTATCGCCCCACCGGATTGTGGTGGAAATCGTCGAACAGCCCACCACCGACACCGAAAAACTGCGGGAAGCCGTAGCCTACTACCGGAAACTGGGCTGCCTGATCGCAATCGACGATTTCGGTGCCGGCCATTCCAATTTTGAACGCATCTGGAACCTGTCTCCGGACATAGTCAAACTGGACCGGTCACTGCTCAACCGTGCAACCGCCGACCCGAAAGCCCGGCAGATCCTTATTGGTATTGTGTCACTGCTGCACCAGTCCGGTTGTCTGGTACTGCTGGAAGGGGTGGAAACCAGGGATCAGGCCATACTCGCCATTGATGCGGGGGCCGACTTTGTTCAGGGGTTTTTCTTCAGCCACCCCAGCACCAATCTGGGCCAGGTGACTTCGGCAACCGCAGATTTCGAGGAATTACTGCACGACTACAAGGCAAGAGGCGGGGTCGACCGGGACCCGGGCCAGCAGCTGCTGGAAATGTTCAGACCCTATTTCCTGGCCGCCATAGAAGGCCTATGTTCCGGCTCGGGAATGCCGCTGGCCTGCCAGAAACTGCTGAACCATCACACGGTATCCCGCTGCTATCTGGTCAACAGTCTGGGCATCCAGATTGAAGATGCACTGATTTCCGAAAGCACCAGCCTCAGCCTGAACCCCCGGCTCAGGCCTCTGGAAAGTACCACCAATGCCGACTGGTTCCGCAAAAAATACCTGCGCCAGGCCCTGAGCCAGCCGGAAATACTGCAGGTTACCACCCCCTACCTGTGTGTTACCGGTGCCTATATGTGCATTACCCTGTCCCAGAGCTTCTACCACAATGGCGAGCTGAGGGTGCTCTGCTGCGATATCCTTGCCCACCAGCCCCCGACTACAAGCATCTAGTCCAGCCCGATACCATACTGCACGGAAATAACCGCAACCGTCACCAGGCCTATGAGGATATTCATCGGCACACCCACACGTACAAAGTCACTGAACTTGTAGCCGCCGGGACCGAACACCATCATATTGGTCTGATACCCCAGTGGCGTTGCAAAGCTGGCGGAGGCCGCCATCATCACCGCAATCACAAAGGGCTCGGCAGCCACGCCCATGGTGGCGGTCATGGACAGAACAATCGGCAGAACCAGCACCGCCGCAGCGTTATTGGTGATCACCTCGGTCAACACAGAAACCGTAAAATACACCAGCAGAATGGCCAGCAGAACGTGACCATGGCTGAGCCCGAGAATACCCTCAGCCACGAAACTGGCCGCCCCGGTTTCCTGTAGTGCTGCCCCCAGGGCAAAAGACGCTGCAATGGTCAGCACCACCGGGATATCCACGGATTTCTGGGCCTGTTCCACCGAGCAGCAGCCGGTCAGAATCATCAGAGCAGCCCCCAGCAGGGCCGCATTCAGCATGCTCAGAATGCCACAGGCTGCAAACCCCACCAGCACCACCAGCACACCCCAGGACAGCCAGGCCCGGTCATGGCGGGGGACTTCGGTTTCCAGATCATTGATCAGCAGGAAATCCTTGTTGTAGCGCTGACGGCTGACAAACGCCGGCCGGGCCTCCAGCAACAGCACATCGCCCGGTTTCAGACGGATATTTCCCAGGTTGCCGGAGACCCGCTCACCACCACGGGCCACCGCCAGCACCACGGCGCCGTACCTGTCCCGGAATCGGGCATCGCGGATGGTCATACCCAGCACATCGGACTGGGGTGACAGGGCCGCTTCCACCAGCCGCCGTTCAGCCCGGTCCTTGCTCAGGCTGGGCTCATCCTCATGGACCGAAGGCACTATCCCATGGATGCGCAGAAGGTCCGAAATGGCCTGGGTCTCACCGGCAAACACCAGCCGGTCACCGCCCCGCAGCCGCTCTTCCGAGGGCACCGCCGTCACCACACTGCCATCCCGTTCAATTTCCACCAGATACAGGTCTTCCAGCTCCCGCAGTCCGGCCTCGCCCACGGTTTTCCCCACCAGAGGTCCGTCCAGGGAGACAGCCACCTCCAGGGTAAACTCCCTCATGGATCCGAATTTCTGCTGATCCTTGCGGTCCGGCAATACCAGAGGCATCACCAGCAACAACACGGCTACACCGATAATGGCCACCGGCAGGCCCACCGCAGTAATGGAAAAAATGGAAAAGCCGTCACTGCCGGTCAGGTGCTGGTACTGCCCGTTTACCACCAGGTTGGTGCTGGTACCTATCAGGGTCAGGGTACCGCCGAGAATGGCCGAATAGCTCAGGGGGATCATCAGCTTGGAGGGGGAAATACCGATTTTCCGGGACCAGGCATGGACCGCCGGAATCATGGTTGCCACCACCGGGGTATTGTTGAGAAAGCCACTGAGCAGGGAAACCGGCAGCACAATGCGTGCCTGGGCACTGCGTACGGTCCGGGGGCTTCGCAGCAGATGCTGCACCAGCAGATCGACGCCACCGGAATGGTGGATGCCGGCAGCCACCACAAACATGGCAACCACGGTCATCAGGCCCGCATTACTGAATCCGGAAAGGGCCTGATCTGCAGATATGATGCCGCTGGCACTGAGCACCACCAGCATGCCCATCATCACCATATGGGGCGCAAGCCGACCGGCACTCATCAGTATCAGTGCAGTACCAGCCAACCCCAGTGCAAACCAGCCTTGCCAGTCCATTTACGGTCCTTTCCGTTATAAAGGCTGGCAGGATAGCGAGTTTGCTGAATTCTTAGAAAGAATAAAGAATGCTTTTTATAGTCCCGACACGAATATCAAACAGCCACATCGGCAATATTGCCGTAGGTTTCCAGCCAGGCCCGGCGGTCCGAAGCCCGTTTTTTGCCCAGCAACATGTCCATGCACTTGTCGGTATCGTCACCGTCTTCAATGGTCAGCATCACCAGACGGCGGGTATCCGGTGCCATGGTGGTTTCCCGCAACTGCAGCGGGTTCATCTCACCAAGGCCCTTGAAGCGGGTAACGGAAATCTTGCCCTTGCGCTTTTCCGCGCTGATACGGTCGAGAATCGCCTGCTTCTCGGGTTCGTCCAGGGCATAGAAGGTTTCCTTGCCCAGGTCCACCCGGTACAGGGGCGGCATGGCCACAAACACGTGACCGGCGGCCACCAGTGGCCGGAAATGTTTTACAAACAGTGCGCACAGCAGGGTGGCAATGTGCAGGCCGTCGGAGTCTGCATCCGCCAGAATACAGATCTTGTTGTAGCGCAGCCCATCCAGACGGTCCGAACCAGGATCCACCCCTATGGCCACAGCAATATCATGGACT
>JBFHSI010000220.1:0-5353 GCA_041591245.1 Marinobacter sp. | reverse complement strand
GGACTTGGTCTCCGTCGAGCTTCACCTGAAGGTCTTTCACTCCCCGGCGAACCTCTTCAAAGGAAGCTTCTTGCCCCAAGTCTTCCGGGAGCGCGGGAGCAGGTTGCCGCGAGTCAAGATCCAGGTTGCTTCCGATCCAGGTGTTTAGCTCGGCCTCGTCCAGGCTCATGGTGTGGCTGATACTGTGGTCACCGGGGCCTGCGATATGGGCGCGGCAGGCCTGATCGGCGGCATCCACCGAACCGCCGGGGAAAACATAGAACCCGGGCAGGAACACTGCCTTCCAGGTGCGTTGCAGTAACAGGACTTCGAGGCCGTCCCGGGTATCTCTGGTCAGAACCAGCGTGGCTGCTGGGCGAATATCCATGGTGTTTTTGTTCTCTCAGGTTCCGGTGAGGCCGCGAAGTGGCAGGTCCACACCGGCAGCCCGTTACAGGGGATTCCTGGCAAGATAACCGATTTTGGCCGCAAGGTCTTGGGGGCCCGTCATCCCGTCGGGTCAGCGCCGGGCCTGTGCCTGTTTTTCCCGCAACCGGTTCATGCCGGCCCGGTAGAAGCCGTAGGCCAGTATGCCGGCGAACAGGTTGCCCGCCAGAGCGCCGGACATGAGCCCGGTCAGCTGTCCCAGGGTTGCCCCCAGCCACAGCAGCGGCAGATAGCACAGGAACAGCCGCAGGGTGGATATGAGCAGGGCTCTCAGGGGCAGGCCCAGGGCGTTGCATACGGAAACCATCAGCATGCACACCCCCAGACCGCTGTAGCTCAGGGGCACCCGTACCATATAACTGCCCAGAATGTCCTGAACCTGGGTGTCGCGGGTGAACAGTTCCGAGACCGCCGGGGATGCCAGCAGCCAGATCAGGCCAATGGCCAGCTGCCAGACCACCACAAAGCGCACCGACAGGCGGACCAGCCTGCGGATCTGGTCTATCTCGCCGGCCCCGAGCAGACGTCCGATCATGGGCGGAAGAGACATGGTCAGAGCCAGAACCACCACAATGGAGAAGAATTCCAGCCGGGTACCCAGGCCCCAGGCGGCCACCGCAGCAGAGCCGAAACCCGCCACCAGAGCAGTAGCCAGCATGGCCGATACCGGTGGCATCAGCTGGCTGACCATGGCCGGTGCAGTAATGCTGCCAAGCTGATACAGGGAACGGCCCAGCTGCAGCTGGCCCAGATCAAAACTCAGCCAGTGCCGCCGCAGCGCCGCCGGATAGACTACCAGTATGCCCAGGCTGAACGCGGTGAAGCTGGCCCAGGCCGCGCCCGGCAGGCCCCAGTCGAACACGAATATATACAGTGGATCCAGGGCAATATTCAGCAGGCTGGTAGCGATCATGACATAGCCGGTTATCCGGGTATCACCATTGGCGCGGCAGATGCTGTAGCCGAAATAGAGCATGGCGCCGGCCCAGGCCGACAGCAGCCAGGGTGCCCAGTAGTCCCGGATGGTGGGCAGCAGGGATGCTTCTGCCCCCAGGCCGGCCAGCACCGGCGTCTGGAACAGCCATATGGCCACGCACAGCAGCAGCACCAGGGCGGCGCCCATAACCACCACCAGTCCCCCCAGGCGCCGGGCCTGGAGCAGGTCTTCCTGACCCAGAACCCGGGAAATAATGGCGGTGGTGGCAATACCAACGCCTATGTACATACCGCTGACCAGCTGCTGGATAGGCACGGTAAAACCCAGGGCTGCCAGGGGATCACGGCCCAGCTGGCCGACGAAAGCACTGTCAGCCAGCTGGAAAGTCATCAGGGACAGCACCCCGAACAGCATGGGCCAGGTCATGGCATACAGCTGGCGTGGCAGGCTGGCGTTCTCGGATACAGGGCTCACAGGCAAAATACGGGCTCTGGTCAGGGGGCGAGGGTCAACAGATTGCGGCGGGATTCCGGAACTGCCCGCCGGGACCGGAAACACTGGTCTCCGGCCCCGGCGGGCGCTCCTGCGATATCAGAGCGGGTTTACAGCGCCTTGAGGGCGGCGTCGTAGTCCGGCTCGTTCTTGATTTCGTCCACCAGCTGGCTGTGGATAACCTTGTTGTTCTCGTCCAGTACAACCACAGCACGGGCGCAGAGTCCGGCCAGGGGGCCGTTCTGGATGGCCACGCCATAGTCCTGCTGGAAGCTGTAGTTACGGAAGCTGGACAGGGTAACCACGTCCTTCAGGCCTTCGGCACCGCAGAAGCGGGCGGCTGCAAACGGCAGGTCGGCGGAGACCACCAGAACCACGGTGTTGTCCAGGCTGCCGGCCTTTTCGTTGAACTTGCGGGTAGAGGCAGCGCAGACACCTGTGTCTATGCTGGGAATGATATTGAGGATTTTGCGCTGGCCGGCCCAGTTGTCCAGGGTGACTTCTTCCAGCCCGTTGTTGGTCAGTGTGAATGCCGGGGCAGTTTCACCCGGTTTCGGGAAGTTGCCACTGACTTCGATGGGATTACCGTCAAGGTTGACTGTGCTCATGGGATATCCTGATTTGTCGGGTGCGTGGATTCAGGGTAGTGCAATCTACCTTATGTAGCCCAGTCTGGTCTATCTTGCACCCAATCCATACACCGGTGGCTGTTTTTCCTGCCGGCTGTCCCCGGGTTCGAACCCCGGTGCTGGATGCCGCTGCACCAGCAGCAGGTGGCTGAGCAGTGCGCTGCCGGCACAGCAGGCAATGACGATTGCCATCACCAGGGAAGTGCCGTCATGGAGGTAACCCACCAGTACCCCGGCTCCGGCGGCCACCGCCATCTGCGCGAAACCGAACAGGGCGGATGCGGACCCGGCATTGGCGGGAAACTTGGCCATGGCTCCGGCCATGGTCTGGGGCAGCACCATGCCGGTGCCCATCATGAACAGGGCCTGGGGCAGAATCACCGCCCACACGCTGTAGACTCCGGTCATGGCCAGTGCGGCCATGATGCCACCACCGACAACGGCAATTACCAGGCCCCGCACCAGGATCTGGTCCGGCAGATACCGGCGGCCCAGGCGCACCGCAGTCAGGTTTCCGGCTACGAAACCGGCCACTATGCAGGCGAAATACAGCCCGAAATAACGGGGTTCAACCCCCAGAAAATCAATGAGTACGAAGGATGAGCCGGACAGGAATGCAAACAGCCCGGAAAAAATCAGGGCATTGGTCAGGGTATAGCTGAGAAAACAGGTATCGCTACCGATCCGGCGATAGTTGCGCAGCAGGGTGGCGGGTTTTAGAGGCTGGCGGTATTCCGGTGCCATGGGCTCGGGAATGCCTGTAGCCACCACCACGGCCATCACCAGGGCGTAGCCCCCCAGCACCAGGAAAATGCTGTCCCAGCTGAAGCTGGATACCAGGAAGCCCCCCAGTGTGGGGGCAATGGCCGGGGCCAGCGCCATGATACTGGCGAGAATGGCGAGTATTCTGGCCGCATCCCGGGGGCTGTAGATATCCCGGATACAGGCCCGGCCGAGAACCGGGCCGGCGGAGCCGCCCAGGGCCTGCAGAATCCGGCACAGGATCAGGGTTTCGATGTTGCTGGCCAGGGCACAGCCGACGCTGGCTATGGCAAACAGGACAAAGCCGCCAATCATCACCGGCTTGCGGCCGAAACGGTCAGACAGGGGGCCGCACACCAGCTGGGCCAGGGCAAAGCCGGCCATGTACAGACTCAGGGTCAGCTGTACCTGCTCGGTGCCGGCGCCGAAATCCCGGCCGATCTGGGGCAGGGCCGGCAGATACATGTCGGTGGCCAGCGGGCCCAGTGCCACAGCAGCTGCCAGCAGAATGGTTGTCCAGATACTGGTAAGAATGAGCATCTTGTTCCCTGAATCCTGGTATGGGCCGGCGAAACGGAGTGCCGGTGCGGTATCGTTGGGGGCAAGTCTAGAGAGGGATCCGGGGGAAAAGAACGGGCCGGGGGCTCATAGCATATATGAATGAAATTGATGAATCAGTCGTTCAGGCCGTTCATGGTGGCTGCCACTGAGTTCACCTGGTTCCTTAACCAGCGGTGGGCCGGGTCATTCTGGTTCCGGCGATGCCAGATCATCAGCAGGGTAAAAGGCTTGTAGTCAAAGGGCAGGGGCGCCATGGCAAAGTCCCGCAGCAGGTGCTGGCCCATGCGTTCGGGTGCGGTCACCAGCATGTCGGTGGCGCGCAGGAAAGCCGGCAGCCCGGAGAAGTTGGGCACAGTGACCCGGATGCGTCGGGACAGGCCGCGGGCGCTGAGGGCCGCTTCCAGAGCCGGCTTTTCGCCGGTGGCAAAGATCAGGGCAATGTGGTCGGCGTGGAGATAGTCCGCCAGATCCGTCGGGGCGTCCCGCTGTTCCGGGTCATAGAACACCACCATGCGGTCGCCCATCAGCCCCCGCTGCATGATATCGGTGGCTTCCGGAGCATGGGGGGAAATGATCAGGTCGCACACCTGCTTGCGCAGCATGTCCGCGCTGGGAATGCCGGCGGGGATCACCTGCAGGGAAATGCCCGGAGCCTGCTGGCGCAGGGTATGCACGAGCGGCGGCAGCAGCAGATCCCGCTGGTAGTCATTGGCAGCGATGGTAAAGGTGAACTGGGCCGTTTCCGGAGTAAAGGGCGGGCCAGAGGACAGGGCGTTCAGGTCATCCAGTACCTGGCGCACCAGCGGCCCCGCCTGCAGGGCGTAACGGGTTGGACTGATGCCCCTTCCGGACTTTACGAACAGGGGGTCGCCCAGCGCCTGGCGCAGCCGTTCCAGGGTATGGCTGACGGCAGACTGGCTGACCCCCAGCTTGACCGCAGCACGGGATACGCTGCCTTCATCCAGCACCACAACAAAGGTGCGCAGGGCGCGCAGGTCGAGATTGAATGTATCAACAGGATTCATGAATGCCAGTCTAGCCTATCCTCGGGCCTGCCGGAATCTCTGCTATATTTGAGCGATGATTCAACTATAATTCTGGGCCGGGCATTCCATACGGCAGGAAAACACAGGAAAGGCGATGACTCTGCGACTGGCATTCGATGTATACGGCACCCTGGTGGACCCCATGGGCATGGCGTCTCTTCTGCAACCGGAGGCTGGCGACCAGGCTCTTGCGGTGGCCGCCCTGTGGCGGGAAAAACAGCTGGAATTCTCCTTCCGCAAGGGACTGATGCGGATGTATGAGGATTTTGGTATCTGCACCCGCCAGGCCCTGCGCCATGCCATGGCGGTGCACGGGCTGGCACTGACCCGGGACCGGGAGGAGGCGCTGATGACCGCCTACCTGTCCCTGCCGGCCTTTCCCGATGCCCTGCCGGCGCTGCAGGCACTGAAAGGCCACTATCCCCTGTATGCCTTTTCCAACGGCAGCTATCCGGCTCTGAATCAGGTGCTGGGGCACAGCGATCTGCTGCCCTGGTTCG
>JBFHSI010000219.1:0-5409 GCA_041591245.1 Marinobacter sp. | reverse complement strand
GGAGTACACTCCAGTGTACCTGGTAGCTGCCGAAATCCTTGATTTCGGCCTGGGCCAGTGCAGTGCCGGCAAGCCAGAGCAGGGTGGACAGGCACAAGGTGGTGGCGATGGAGCGGGTTCTGGCTATCATTGTTCGTCCTCCCGGGTGATTCGGTAGATGGCGATCTGTCCCAGCAGGTTGGGCCACAGCCGGGCCAGCAGGCTGTTCTGGTGCTGGCCATCCACAACCCGTCTGCTGGTGATGCGTATACCTTTCTGTTGGCACAGGGCCTCGAAATCCTTGAAGGTACACAGGCGGATATTGGGCGTGTTGTTCCACTTATACGGCAGGCCTTCGGATTGCGGCATGCGTCCGCTCAGGTCCAGGACCGAGCGCAGCCGCCAGTATGCGAAGTTGGGGAAGGTGACTATGCCTTCCCGGCCAACCCGCAGCATTTCATCCAGGGCCTTGTCGGGACGGCGTACCGCCTGCAGGGCCTGGGTCATCAGCACCACATCGAAGCTGCCATCATCAAAGTTGCCCAGGCCGCGGGTATCAAGGTTGTGCTCAATCACGGACACGCCCCGGCTCATGCAGGTGGTAATGTGCTCCGGGTTGATTTCCAGGCCGAAACCGGTGGCGCCGCGCTCCCGCTGCAGGTAGTCCAGAAGGGTGCCGTCACCGCAACCCAGGTCCAGCACCCGATGTCCGGGCCGGATCCACTGCTGGATGATTTCAAGATCGGCTCTCATGCACCCACCTCCCTGGCAACCCGGTCCATATAGGCGGTAAACACATCGGTGTATCTGGGCGTTGGAATCAGGAAGGCATCGTGGCCCCAGGGGGCATCGATTTCGGCGTAGCTGACTTTCTTTTTCGCGGCAATCATGGCATTTACCAGTTCTTCCGAGCGCTCGGGCGAGAAGCGCCAGTCGGTACTGAACGAGAGTACCAGATATTCACAGCGGGCGGCTTCCAGGGCCCGGGGCAGGTCTCCGTCGAAGTTGCTGGCCGGATCAAAGTAGTCCAGGGCCCGGGTCATCAACAGATAGGTGTTGGCATCGAAGGTCTCGGAGAAACGCTCACCCTGGTAGCGCAGGTAGCTTTCCACCTGGAATTCGGCGTCATAGCCGAACTTGTAGGCCTGATCCCGCAGTTCCCGGCCGAACTTCTCGCCCATGGATGCATCGGAAAGGTAGGTGATGTGTCCCACCATCCGGGCCAGCATCAGGCCTCGGCGCGGGATGACCTCGAAATCGTAATAGCGGCCGCCATGGAAATCCCGGTCCGAGGTGATGGCCTGGCGGGCCACTTCGTTGAAGGCAATATTCTGGGCCGTGAGCTTGGGGGTGGAGGCAATCACCACGGAATGGCGCAGGCGTTCCGGATAATCCAGGCTCCACTGCAGGGCCTGCATGCCACCGAGAGAACCGCCCACCACCGCGGCCCAGCACTGGATTCCCAGACGGTCCGCAAGCCGGGCCTGGCTCTGAACCCAGTCGGTGACAGTGACAACCGGAAAGTCCGGGCCGTAGGGTTTGCCGGTGGCTGGATTGGTGCTGTTGGGGCCGGTGCTGCCGTGGCAGCCGCCAAGGTTGTTCAGGCTGACCACAAAAAAGCGGTTGGTATCTATGGGCTTGCCGGGGCCGATGCAGCTGTCCCACCAGCCGGGCTTGCGTTCGTCCGGGGAGTGGTAGCCGGCGGCATGGTGATGGCCGCTGAGGGCGTGGCAGATGAGTACCGCGTTGCTGGCATCGGCATTCAGTGTGCCGTAGGTCTCGATAACCAGGTCATAGCTTTCGAGGGACTGGCCACAGGCCAGCTCAAGGGCTGTGTCAAAGTGATAGGACTGAGGGGAAACGATCCCGACAGAATCCGCAGGCAGGGAAACGGGCATTGGCGCGACTGGTTCCTGATTCGATCTGTAAGTGTCTGGGACAGCAATGACGAATACATCACCGACCCGGCAGTGTAAAGCCGGGCCGTGATTGCTGCAACTGCCTGCGCCAGCGGCAGTCCCGGGTCAGATGGCCCCGGAGATATTTACCACCTTCTGCTGGATCAGTGTCGGCGCCGGTTTGCGGATCTGCCGGTGCATGGTATCCGCCAGTTCCAGTTGTCGCCTCAGATCCATGATGGTGTGCTGCAGACGTTCCCGCTCGGCACGGCTGTCCCGGTCACTGCGCACCATGTCCTTGAGGCGGCGGATCTGATGTTCCAGCAGCTGCTTCTGTTCCATGGAGTACTGCATGATGGGCAGCAGAGCTTCCTGGGGCCAGCGTTGTACATCCTGGCGTACCCGGGTGTGCAGGGTTCGTGCTTCGTCGACGATAACATTGAAGAACCGGCGCACCAGAACTGACTGTTCGGTAAGCAGGTTTTTCGGACTGATGCGGAAACGCCGGGCCTTCTTGCGCAGATCCCGGATGGCGATGACATGGCGTCCGGCCCGTAACGGGATAGGTTCAAGGTGCCGGGCCCGGGTGTCTTCGTTGTAGCGGCGGTAGATGGATGCCACCATTTTCTCCGCCAGTTCGCCCTCACTCAGCAGGTTGCTGAGGTCTGCCTCAAGCAGTTCGAAAAACTGCTCCATGGCCCGGTTCATGTCGGCGGTGGTCCAGCTGGTGGACATGGATTTGCGAATGGCGCTGGCATGTTCCTCGAAGCGTTTCTCGCTCACCAGTTTGCACAGCAGTTCGCCCTGGGAATCCATCAGCCGGCGGCTGGAGCGCAGGGTAATCAGTTTCTTGTAATAGAAGTCGTAATCAGTCTGGGCACGGTCGGCCAGGCTCGCCAGTGCGTCTGTGTCCACTGTGGTGCCGGTACAGGCACTCAGTTCCTGCTCAAGGGAGCTGAGCCGGTGCTGCATGGCGGCCTGGCTGTTCTGAAGCATGCCCAGCAGGTCGTTGATCAGGCTCTGGGTGATCAGCTGTTCCTTGTGCATCAGGATACGCTGGATGATCAGCTGTTCCAGCTGACCGATATGGGAGCGCTCGAACAGGCCAGTATCTTTGCGGATGCGGGACATAAGTCCCTGTTTGGCCGACACCGGAATCACATCGTGCTGACGCAGGCCCAGGTGGTCGGCGGTGTAGCTGCGTACCCGGTCGATGGCATCCTGGGTATGGGTTTCACCCTGAAGGTCATCCCAGAGTACGTCGATCTTGTTGAGCACGGCAAAGCGGCCGGCCCGGTGATCGGCATTTTCAGTATCTATGTACTCGTTCCATATGGTCATGTCGCTGGCGGTGACACCGGTATCAGCAGACAGGACGAAGACAATGGCATGGGCGCCGGGCAGCATGCTGATGGTGAGTTCCGGCTCTGATCCCAGGGCATTCAGCCCCGGGGTGTCGAGGATTCTCAGGCCGCGTTCGAACAGTGGGTGGCGGATGCTGATCTGGGCGTTACGCCAGGCCGGAATCAGCACGTTACCCGGGTTGTTGCGGTCTGGTTCCAGCATGGCCTCATCGAAGCCGTGTTTACGGGCTTCGGCAGGTGGGACACTTTTTACCCGGGCCACTTCCGCCAGTACCTCGCGCATGATTTCCGGGTTGCGTTCATCCAGCTCATGCTTGAGCCAGCGTTCCGGCTGCTTGCGCAGTTGCTGCAGGGAAAGGTCGCCGGTGCGGGTCTCGATGGGCAGCAGCATGAGGTAGTTTTCATTGGCGCTGCGGTCGAAAAACAGCTCTGTCGGACACATGGTGGTGCGTCCGGCCTGGGACGGCAGCATGCGCTGGCCGTATTCGGCAAAGAACAGGGCGTTGATCAGTTCGGTCTTGCCCCGGGAGTACTCGCCCACGAAGGCAATGGTCAGCTCATCTTCAACCAGCAATTCCAGCCCGTGGCGGATGCGGCTGCTGACATCCTCGGAAAACAGATTGTTGTCCTGTAGCCACAGCCGGTAACGGCCGATCTGTCGGATCAGCTCCTTTTTCCAGTTGTGATACGCCTCTACCTGTTGTGACAGAGTTCCCTGTTGCTTCATCGGATCTTCCCTTACTGCAGGACCGCACGGCGCCGAAGGTGCATGCTGAAAACGGATTAATGAACGGTAATGGTATCCTGTTACGAAAATCCGTGTAGGCAATAGAGACAGGGAGAAAAACAGGACAGAAGCGGAAGATTATAAAAAGAACTGCAAATTCAATGGGATGAATCTGCAGTTCCGAAGGGTTGGTGTTGGTGTCGAACTGTTACAGTATGTATTTATGGGATCTGGTTTACAGTCCGAACCCGAGAGGCCCCAGGCCGGCAGCCAGTTTCAGGGAGCTGATGACCGAGGTGGCCACGTTGAGAATCAGGAATACGACAATCGGTGACAGGTCCAGGCCGCCAATGGGGGGGATCAGGTTGCGCACCGGACGCATGACCGGTTCGGTGATCTGTGCAATCAGCTGGATGGCCGGGTGGCTGTTTCCGGGGGCGATCCAGCTCACCACGACAATGGCGATAACCGACCAGAAGTAAATCTTCACGATCAGGCTGAGGATATTCAGTACCGCCCAGACCAGAAGGGTTACCGGATTGATATGGGGCAGGCCGCCATTGAGCACCACCAGAATCAGGAAGAAAGTCAGGGCCTGAATCAGGATAGCCAGGACCAGCGCCGCACCATCAATTCCTCCCCAGCCGGGTATAAAGCGGCGCATGGGGCGAAGTAGCGGATTGGTGATCTTCACCGCAAACTGGGTGATGGGGTTGTAAAAGTCAGCCCGGGCCAGTTGCAGCAGGAACCGCAACAGGATGATGGTCATATAGAAGGTGGATGCGATCAGCAGGATCGGAATCAGGATTTCTGCCAGCATGAAGCCGTGTCTCCGTTAAGGTTTACTGTTTGCCTGCCAGTTCGCTGGCCATTTCCTGCGAACGCTTCAGTGCAGCATCGAATGCCTTGTGAACCAGCTCCCGAAGGCCGCCGTCCTCAAAGGTGTGGATGGCCTGTTCGGTGGTTCCGCCCGGAGACATCACATTGCGCTTGAGCTGTCCGGGATCGGATTCGCTCCGGGCAGCCATTTCCGCAGCTCCGGCCATGGTCTGGATGGCCAGTTGCCGGGCGGTGGCGGCTTCGATGCCGGCATCGGTGGCGGCGGCTTCCAGAGCCTCCAGCATCAGGAAGAAGTAGGCTGGGCCACTGCCGGACAAGGCGGTGACACCGTGCAGCAGCTCTTCGTCATCCACCCACAGCGCACTGCCAATGCTCTCGAACATGGTGGCCACCTGCTGCTTCTGGTCCTCCTTGACCTGGGCATTGGCGAACAGGCCGGCAGCCCCCTTGCCCACCAGTGCCGGGGTATTGGGCATGACCCGGATCAGCGGCAGCCCACCGCCCAGCCACTGGTCCAGAGTGTCGGCGGTGAGGCCGGCAGCAATGGATACCAGCAGGGGGCGGGTATTCTGGACCACTGGTGCAATATCACGGCACACAT
>JBFHSI010000218.1:0-5434 GCA_041591245.1 Marinobacter sp. | reverse complement strand
GCTATCCGGCTGGCCGGAACTCAGAGTCCATGTATCGGTAATTCCATCAGACTCAGTGACATTCACCGAGCCGTCCGGGGCGCGGCTCAGAGTGGTGCTGGTCCGGGTCTGAGCAATGCTGCCTCCGGTAATCTGCCAGTCCCCCAGCCCGGTCTCTATGGCTACCGGTGTGCTGGTGTTGTCAGAAAAACGGATGGCCAGGTACATAGCATGGTAGCGTCTGCCATCCAGATCCTCCGGGTCCAGCCCGGAGGCCCGGATCAGGTCCAGCTCAAGTGCTGACAGGTAGTGGTGTTCCAGAATTTGTTTGCGCCGGAACTGATCGCCTGTGGCTTCCAGCTCAATGGCCTTGCCGGCGCTGAAATAGCCGGTCATAACCTGTTCTACCGGGCTGGTCTCTGACTCCCTGGGGCTGACCCAGGCATCCATAAACCAGGGATTCCGGGTCCACCCCATGATTCTTGCGCTGTCCTGTCCGGTAATGCTCTGGTACATGGCCCGCCCGGAGTACAGGCGGGTATCGGCGAGCAGGGTGGCGGCAGCGGGTGCCGAGGCATGGGAATTGGTTTGCCAGTACCCGGAACCACGGGTGAAGAAGCTGTTCCCTGCTGCGTGGATCAGGGTTTTCCGGCCATAGGGGATATCGCTGGCCAGGGCTGTCATCTGGATGCCAAAGGCGTCGAGACTGGCCAGGGTCAGGGCGGGCCAGGTGGTGCTGGTACCATTGGCATCGGTGGTGGTCGCTGTTCTGCTGGTCCGGACTCCCCACTGGCCGGCCCCCTGGAGAGAGCTTTCCATAAAACTCTGGCCCAGTTCCACCCCCATGAACACCGCATTGTAGTCTGCTGAACTGGCCCTGATACCATCGCTGGTCGTACCGGCAGGGATGGCGTAATCCGCCATATCGGAAACATACCGAAAGAAGTCGCCCCGGCCTGCCAGGAGTTCCACCGCATCATCCAGGCTGGCTATGGTGGGAATGTCAATTTCAAAATCCTGCACCTGGTCAGCCAGCTCTGACCACACATGCTGATTGGGACAGGGCTCGTCCTGTGCATTATCGACGCAATCCAGAATGCGCTGGAATTCGCTGTTGCTGTACCCGGCCAGGGTGTGGCGGATCAGATACTCGGAGAAGGGGTTGATCTTCACATCCTGGTCAGCATCGGCGGCCGGCGCCCGGATCCTCAGGTCGCCGTATGAGGCTTCAATGATCACATCGGGGCCCTGGGGCAAGCCTTCGGCAAAGCTCAGGACGGGGGTGCCGCTGCTGTCAATATGGTTGTCGACGGCGATGTTGCCCAGGTTCTGCAATGCAGGATTGGTCCGGTAGACGCTGATGCTGTCCGGTGCCACCCGGTTCAGGTTCCTGCGGGTGGCTTCTCCCTCCGGCGCCAGTTCCACTGGCAGCTCCAGCGTGATGCGGACTTCATTGGCTTCCAGGCCGGCACTGCTGCCGGAATCGCCGGTGCTGCCGGATGAGAAGTCGTCAGCGGGATTGGTGCCCCCGGAAAAGTCATTGGGCTGATTGCGGGCGCCCCGGATAGCGTCTTCACCGCTGCCGCAGCCTGAGACAAGAACGAGACTGGTGAGAAGAATCCATCCGGTGGATAAGCGCATGCACAGTCGGCCCTGATGAGTTTTTATCCGGGCAGTCTAGCAATGGGGAGTAGGGGAAAGCGTGAGACAGGACACGAAACCGGGTACCTGCAATTGCAGGCACCCGGTGCTGGCGGTCAGAAAAAGATTTTCATACCAGCCATAACGCCTTCATCAAGATCCACATCGCCCTTGAGGGGGCTGTCCAGTTCCGTGTTCAGATAACGGTAACCGGCAAACACCTCGGCATTGCGAATAACCCGGTAGCTGGCCCTAAGTTCCAGGCTGGTCAGATCATCGGAGTCGCCGAAAGACAGAATTCTGGGGGCATAGTGCAGGCCGCCGGTGAACGACAGACCAGGAACCGCCGGAATACTGACCGTAGCAAAGCCACCAAGGGCCAGAGCTCCACCATCGATCTTGTCGTCATCCCAGTAGATACCTCTCATACCAATACCGGCAGTTGTCGGCAGGTTGCCGATAGCGGTACGGCCCTGGGCATGGAAATCAGCATTGAAGATATCCCGGCCACCATCGTAGTAGGTGTAGCCAGTGCCGATCTGAAGTTCGTCGTTGGTGCCAAAAAAGTTGACCTGTCCCTTTACGGAGTCATTGGTCAGGCTCAGGTCCACATCACTGGCGAAGGCCGGGGCCGCTGCCAGTGTGATCATCAATAGTGAAATCCTGGATGCTTTCATTCGTACACCTTTGTTTGCTGGGTAATGGGGGTATGTTAAAGGGACTGTGCCGGGAGTCTCAACTTAATTGCCGGTAAGGCTCGAGTTCATCCGGTTGCGCTCAGTGACGGGTAACTTCGCCGCCCTGGTCCAGATCGTCCGGTGACACGTTTTCTGCCGGAACCCGGTATTCCTCGTTGGCCCAGGCGCCCAGGTCAATGAGCCTGCAGCGGTCGGAGCAGAAGGGGCGGTAGACGTTGGATTCGATCCATTCCACGGTCTTTTTACAGGTAGGGCATTGAACGTTCATAGTGGCCTGTCAGGAAATATCAAACGGGAGCGATTGTCCGCCAGGTATCAGGATTCGGCAGACGCTTTGCAGTATTGTTCCAGTACTGCCCGTAGCATTTCAATATTGACAGGCTTGGCAACAAATGAATTCATGCCCGCCAGGCGGCATTTCTCCTCATCCTCTTCCATGGCGCTGGCGGTTAATGCCACTACCGGAACCGGCTGTCGGTTATGGAAGGATTCCCACTCCCGCAGGCGGCGGGTGGCCTCCACACCATCGACTTTGGGCATGACGCAGTCCATGAAAATCAGGTCGAACGGGTGCCATTGCCAGAGGCTGGAAGCAGCTTCACCATCGTTGGCGGTCATCACGTCACATCCGAGTTTTTCCAGCAGGCGCCGGGTCAGGGTCCGGTTTACCGGGTTGTCTTCCACCAGCAGAACTTTCATCCGTCCGCAGGGCATGGCCCGGTATGGGGAACTGTCACTGACAGCCTGCAGGGAGAAGCGGGTCAGGAAGCGGCGTTTGTGTTTGGCTGCGTCAGCGAAGAGAAGGTTCAGGATACCGGTCAGACAGGATTCGCGGAGGGATTTGCTGAGGAAGGCGTCAGCTCCGGCCTGTCGGAAGTGCTCGGCATCGCCCCGTTGCGGGTTGGATGAGAGAATAAGCAGGCGCATATCGGCCCACAGAGGGTTGCTGCGAATCTGGCGGCACAACAGATCGCTGTCCATATCCGGGACAAATCCATCCAGCACAATGGCGTCAAAGGGCTGATCGCTGTCAAAGCCCTGGCGCAGGGTGGTCAGGGCTTCCCCGGCAGACTTTACCGCTTCAATGTGTACATCGTGCCGGTTCAGCATCTCCAGGGTGATCTTGCGGGATAACTCATAGGAATCCACCACCAGGATGCGCCGGTCTTTGAGCATGCGGGTGTCCGGTCTGGCCCGGTTGCTGGCCTGTTCCGCAATTGGCAATGTCAGTTCAACCCAGAAGGTGGAGCCTTCCCCGGGGCGGCTTTCCAGGTCCAGGGTTCCCTCCATCAGATTAACCAGCTGGCGACAGATGGTCAGGCCCAGGCCTGCTCCGGGCAGCTGTCGCTGAAAACGCTGGCCGAGCTGCACATAGGGCTCGTAAACCAGCGGGATATCTTCCGGGCTGATACCAACGCCGGTATCCTCCACCGCCAGACGCAGTCGCACCTTGTCGTCCCTGCGGCCCAGAGTTTCAATGCTGATCAGGACATGGCCGGAATCGGTAAATTTGATGGCATTGGAGGTGAGGTTAAGCAGTACCTGGCGGATCCTCGCGGGATCGCCTCGGAGCGACCAGGGCAGATTTTCGTCAATACGCAGTTCCAGAGCCAGGTTCTTCTCCCTGGCCCGAGACCCCAGCATGTGTACCAGGTCGTTCAGGGTTTCCCTGAGATCAAAGGGAATATCTTCCAGAACCAGTTTCCCGGACTCCATACTGGATATGTCCAGCAGGTCATTGATGATGGCAGAAAGGCTCTGGGAGGCACTGAGCAGGGTGTGGACGTATTCATGCTGGTCCGAGTCCAGAGGGGTATCCATCAGCAGGTTGGCGTAACCCAGGACGGACTGCAGTGGAATGCGTAGCTCATGGCTGACGTTGGCAAGAAACTGATTCTTGGCATGGTTGGCTCTTATCGCTTCATCCCGCTCATCCTGGGACTGCAGGGTACTCTGGCGCAGGGACCGGGTGTCTTCCAGTATCTGGACCCGCATCTTGTTCAGGGCCTGTTCCAGTTCCGACAGCTCATCCGGGGTCTTGGGGGGCTTGCGCCGGAGCTTCAGGGGCTCTACCAGTGCATCCAGGTTGAGCCTTGCCGCATAATCGGCCATGGCCTCCAGATGCCGGGACAGGGTCATGCGAACAATAAGCAGCAGCCCCAGGGTGCCCAGCATAACGACCATGGACTGGAACAGCAGGTTCAGCAGTGTGCGGGACTTCAGATCGTCGTAGATCTGTTCAACGGAGGAAACTACCGTCAGGGAGCCGACCTGTTCAGGGGAAGGGACTACCGGCCGGTCAAAAATCAGGGGGAAGGTCTGGGTGATCACCCGGCCTTCGGGGGGAATGCCGGTGGTAAACTCCTCGCCGCTTGAGGTAACCAGGCTGGCGTACTGGATGGCTGGTACCGAGCGCATGGCGTCCAGGCTGTTGGCAACCTCGCTGAAGTTCATCAGCCAGATGTTGTTGCTGATGTTTCCGGAGACAAGGCTTACCGCACGGGACTGGCTATTCATCAGGTCGGATTTGTGGCGCTCAAACTCTCCGATCATCTGGACGCCGGTGGCCACCAGGGACAGCACAAAACTGAACAGCAGCACATACACCAGCAGCCGCACAGCCAGTGGCCGGATCCCCATTCGCGATAACAACCTGTTGGTGGGCACTGCACAAATTCCCTGTGTCGGCGATAGAATAAGCAACCGGAGTTTAACAGATAGTTAGGACTTCGACACGTTTCTCCAGCTGATCCCCCACGAACCGGAAACGGACATTCAGGTCGTACAGATGAGCGCCGTAAATGCGCTCTTCATCACGTCCGCGCCGGAACGATGGTCGTGGATCGTAACTTACCACATCCTCAATCAGCAGGCGCAGATCCGGGTACTGTTCTGGCGCCAGTGCATCAAGCTGCAGTTCGGCTTCCGGCAGAAACACCACCGGCAGCTTTTCTGTCGGTGCCTCGCTGGCCCAGCCCAGGGTGGCCTCCGGTATGGAATCGGCAAACGGCAGGTAGGGTTTTATATCCAGAATCGGGGTGCCTTCGATGAGATCGTGATCACAGATCTGCAGAACCAGTCTGCCGTTTTTCCGGGTCAGCCCGCGGTTTTCCACG
>JBFHSI010000217.1:0-5483 GCA_041591245.1 Marinobacter sp. | reverse complement strand
CCCTGAACCAGTCGTCCATCACCATTCACAACATTACCCATTCGGACATCGACAAGGCGCCGGAGCTGGAAGATATTCTAGAGGAGATGTTTGAACTGCTGAAAGGCCGGATTCCAGTGGTACACTACCGCAATATCGAGCGCCAGTTTCTGGACCGGGCCCTGAAGGCCCGGATCGATGAAGGTTTCAGTTTTCCGGTTCTGGATACCATGGCCATAGAAGCCTTTCTGTATCCGGACCGGCGTCCTGGCGGATGGCAGCGTCTGCTGGGGAAAAAGCCGGTGTCTATCCGCCTGGCTGACAGCCGCCGCCGCTACGGCCTTCCCCACTATGCCTCCCACAATGCCCTGATCGATGCCATTGCCACCGCAGAGCTGTTGCAGGCCCAGATCCAGCACCACTTCAGCCGGCAAACCCCGATCAAGGATCTCTGGCTCTAACGGCTGCTGCCGGTCACTGCTTCCAGGTATTCCCCGTAGCCCCGGGCTTCCATGTCTGCCAGGGGGATGAACTCCAGTGCCGCCGAGTTCATGCAGTAACGCAGGCCGGTGGGCGCGGGGCCATCATTGAACACATGGCCCAGGTGGGAGTCGGCATAGCGGCTGCGAATTTCGGTACGAACCCCGAAAAAGGACCGGTCTTCCCGGGCAACCACAAGATCCGGCGCCAGGGGCCGGGTAAAGCTGGGCCAGCCGGTCCCGGATTTGTACTTGTCCCTGGATGAAAACAGCGGCTCGCCGGACACTATATCCACATAGAGCCCCGGCTCCTTGTTGTCCCAGTAGGTATTGCTGAAAGCACGCTCGGTACCGTCTTCCTGGGTTACCTCGAACTGCAGAGGTGTCAGTGTCTGTTTCAGGGTTTCCCGGTCCGGTTTTACAAAGCTGTCCGGGTCAAATCCCGCTCCGGTTGCAGCCACCGGCTGCGGCCTGAACTGGCTGAAGTCCAGCTCATAGTCCTCGCCATACACCTTCTCGATAAACTGGTAGCGGCCGGAATTGTAGGTATAGAACTTGTAGCGGACCGGGTTCTTCAGGTAGTAATCCTGATGGTATTCCTCAGCCGGATAGAACCTGGTCAGGGGCACGATTTCTATGACCACGGGCCGGTCGTAGATACCGGCGGCCTGGAGTTCGGCCTTGGCCGCCTCGGCCAGACGCTTCTGTTCATCATTATGGTAGAAAATCGCCGGCCGGTACTGCTGGCCCCGGTCCACAAACTGGCCGTTGGCATCGGTAGGATCCATGATCCGCCACAGCCCCTGCAAAAGACCTTCGTAGCTGATCTGGCGAGGATCATAGTAAACCTGAACCGCTTCGGTATGGCCGGTAGTGCCGGATGAAACCTGTTTGTATCCGGGGTTTTCCACATGGCCCCCGGCATAACCGGAGACGGCTTCCACCACACCGGGAATCTTTTCAAAACCGGATTCCACGCACCAGAAGCAGCCACCGGCGAAGGTGGCCACCGCCAGGCCAGGGGTATCCGGTGCATATTTGTTGTTCACGCTATCCTGTCTGTCCGCAGTGACAACCGCAGAAAACAGCAGGGCGCTGGTGGCCAGAAGCATTGCAGAGGCAACGCCAATCAGTGGGATTTTCACAGGAAGTCTCCTTTGTCAGATTCCATGGGCCCAGAGTATTCCCCCGGCTTCACAGAATCGTTCGCAGATTCTCACGAATCTGTAACGCCCCGGCATTTTTATCCGGCCGCCGCAGGCGAAGGCAGCCAGAGCCTGAATTCTGCCCCGGCTTGGGACCGGTTATGGACCGAGATCCGGCCCTGTTGCAGCTCCGTCATACGCTGGGCTATGGCCAGCCCCAGACCGGCATGGCCGCCGCTGCTATGGCCGGCCCCCTGATAGAAAGGCTCGAACAGGTGGGCCATTTCCTCGGCATCTATACCCGGGCCATTATCCGCCACGGTCACCATTGCTCCCCCGTCTTTGCCGGTCACCGTCAGGGCAACCCGGCCTCCTTCAGGGGCATGGCGCAGAGCGTTGCTGATCAGGTTGTCGAGAATACGCTCGGTCATGGCAATATCCGCCTCCACCTGAACGGCTCCGGCACCGTCGAGGCCCAGTGCCACGCCGGACTGCTCCGCTTCCGGCAGGTGTTTCTGCACCACATCGTGTACCAGTTCGGCAATCATGAACGGTTCCGGAGCCGGCTGTTTCTCCCGGGCTTCCAGCGCCGCCAGTTCAAACAGCTCATCCAGCAGCCGGCCCAGACGGTGGGTTTCCGCCAGCGCTACTGATACAAACCGGCCCCTTTCCGATGCTGGCAACACCTCATGTTTCATTTTCAGGGCCTCCAGGTAGCCCTGGATGGAGGCCAGTGGGGTTCGCAGGTCGTGGGATACCTGGGCCACCAGTTGCCGGCGCTGGTTGTCCTTGTCCTTGAGCAATTCCAGCTGGGCGGCAATGCGCCGGGCCATCTGGTCAAAACGGGAAGTCAGGTAGTCGATATCATCTCCGGCCACCGGTGCCGGCTCGGAAACTGCAGGCAGGCCGGCGCCGGCATTGGCTTCAAATTCTTCCACCCGTCCGGTGAGCCGGGACAGACGCCGGGTGAGCATGCGGAAGAACACCAGCCCGGCCAGCAGACCCACAAACAGGCTGACCGCCAGAGCCCCGCCTCCCATCTGCAACAGCTTCTCGCTGTGTACCATGCTTTCGGCCAGGTCATAGTCCTCGCCCCGCAGAACCACATACAGGTACCCGCCGGGGTTCCCGGCCGAGGGTACGGGGGTTACTGAAAATACCTTCTTACGGTCATGGCTGCGGGGATCATCCCCCAGCAGCGGGTAGGCATCGGGATTGGCCAGCAGTGCCTGTATCGGTTCCAGGGACACGTACTGACGCTTGATGCGCTCAGGGTCTGCGGAATAGGACAGAATGCGCCCTTCCCTATCCAGCAGATAGATCTCGATACTGGGATTGATAGACATATACAGCTGGAACAGCTGTTTGAGAGCATCCCGGTTCAGCTCACCATCGGTGACCAGGTTACGGTCGGCCACCAGATTACTGGCCAGATCCCGGTTCAGCTCCTGGTAGACGGCAGCGGTATACTCCCGCACCGAGTAGAGGCTGAGCAGGGTAAACAGCCCGCCCACCACAACCAGCAACAGGAACAGGCCCAGAGCAAGCCGGGCATAGAGTGTACGTAACAGGGTCAGGGCCATGGATCAGTCCATAAAACGGTAGCCCACACCCCATACCGTCTGCACATAACGGGGCTGGGTGGGGTCCGACTCTATCTTGTTGCGGAGCCGGTTAATGTGGGTATTGACGGTATGTTCATAGCCTTCGTGGTTATAGCCCCAGACCGCATCCAGCAACTGGGCCCGGCTGAATACACGGCCCCGGTGGCCGGCAAAGTGCCAGAGCAGATCGAACTCCCGGGCGGTCAGCTCCACTTCCTGATCATCCCGGAACACCCGGCGGCGGACAGGATCAATGCGCAGTCCATCCACCTCCAGTTCCCTGTCTCCTGTTTGTGCCGGAGGCGGGGACGACAGTGCATCCACCCGCCGGAACAGCGCCTTGATACGGGCACCCAGCTCCGCCACGCTGAAGGGCTTGGTCAGGTAGTCATCGGCGCCCATCTCCAGACCCAGCACCCGGTCCAGTTCCGTACTCTTGGCCGTGAGCATGAGTACCGGAACATAGCCGGCGCTGGCGCGGATTTCCCGGCATACCGACAGCCCGTCCAGGCCCGGCAGGGTCAGATCCAGAACCACCAGATCCACCCCGCCCTGACGGAAACGTTCAAGGCCGTCGTCACCCCGGTCCACCAGAACCGCGTCCATACCCAGGTCGGTCACCTGCATGCGGACCAGCTCCCCGATGCCGGGGTTGTCCTCAATAATGAGTACAGTACGTGTCATGGTCTCTGGCCCTGAAAATGCTGTTGAATCCTGGTTCCTATTTCTCTTTCGACATATGCCCGTCATCGCCATGCTTCATGCTGTCATGGCCCATGGCGTCATCCTTCATACCGTGCCCCATGTCTGCGGACATGTCATCCTTTTCCATGGTGTGTTTTTTCATGTCGTGGTCCATGTCCCCATGTTTCATCTTATCCATATCATGGTGAGCGGCCATATCACCCTTCATTTTGCCGTCCATATCTGCAGAGGACTTCATGTCATCGGCAATGGCAAAGCCAGCAACAAGGCTGAATGCGGTAGCGGTTATTACTCGGGTCAGTGTGTTCATGAGTTCTCTCCGGTTCGGTTTTATTGGCTGTCCACCCTTGCGGACAGTGAGAACATCATGACTCGCTCCGTTTACTCGGGGGTCACAGACAGGTAAACAGTTTGTCGCAGAAATATCACAAAACCATCACGGAGGCGGCGCGCCTGTCATCGTGGCCAGACTCCGGCTTTGCCGTTAGAATGCCCAAAACTCCGGCATGAGGTTCCAGTGACAGGAAAAACACCAAGAGCGACCCCGGCCGATGCCTTCAAACGGGCCCGGCGTTTGTGGCTGAAGGGAGAGCGTATCCATCTGGCTTCCCTGGCTGACGAACTTGGTATTGGTCGAGCTACATTGTTTCGCTGGGTTGGCAACAGGGACCTTCTGCACGGTGAACTACTATGGTCCCTGTACGAACCTGTACGGGAGGACGCTCTGGCCATGGTTCCCGGACAGGGCGTGGACTTTGTGGTGGGCGTGTACCGTCATATCAACTCAACAATCCTGCACTTCGGTCCCCTGCGCCGTTTCATCAATCAGGATCCCGAATACGCCCTGAAAATCCTCACATCCTCCCAGTCCGTACTCCATACCCGGACCGTGGATGCCAATACCCGAATGCTGGAAAAACAGGTGGAAGCGGGCCACATTGACCCTCCCATGCGCCTGGAAAGCCTGTCCTACTTCATGATCCGGCTGGCAGAGTCCTGCCTTTACAGCGACATCATCGCCGGCCGGGAGCCCAGGGAAGAGGAACTGGAAGATGCTTGCACCGCCGTCAGAATCCTGCTGGGGGGCAAGGTATAGAAATTCCTGCAGGAGGGAGTTATGCGCTAAAGGCAGCGCGTTGCGCTGCAACGATGACCCTGGCCACCCCGAGACGGGGTGCCCGTCCTTACCTGAGCGAGCGATGCTCGCTCTGCCTTCGGCACCGGCGCGGACACTCCCGTAGGTCATCACTTTCTTGCAGCTAATAAAAAACCCCAGCACCGGTGGGTGCTGGGGTTTTGTATTAGGAGCCTGACGATGACCTACTTTGCTCAGGCCTGCGGCCTTCGGCCCTTCGGGCCCGCCGTCGCTGCGCTCCCGCGTCCTGCGCTTGCCGCTGGCAAGCTGGTCACATGGGGGCCGGTGTAGTGCACAGCAGGGCCTAGATCCAAAATAAAAAAGCCCCGGCAGCAATTGCTGTCGGGGCTGTTTTATTTAGGAGCCTGACGATGACCTACTCTCACATGGGCAACGCCACACTACCATCGGCGCAGGTCTGTTTCACTTCTGAGTT
>JBFHSI010000216.1:0-5499 GCA_041591245.1 Marinobacter sp. | reverse complement strand
CTACGGGAAGTTTGAAGAGGTCACCAAGAAGCTGAAGCGCCTGGAAGACATGATCGACCATACACCGCAGGGTTACGCGGTGCAGTCTGTGTTGTTCCAGATTCGCAATAAGCTCTGGGACCAGGTGATGAAAAGTGCCAGTGAGTTCGGGCTCACTCCATCCGGCGCTGGAAAGGTGAAAGCGCCGGCCCAGGGCCAGCTCGATCTTGGCGGGTTTGAGGATATCTGACCCGATGGCCCGTGATTACGTTGCTATAGCCCTGGAATACGCCAATGCGGTGGTTAGCGGGCAGATACCTGCCTGCAAGTGGGTCCAGCTGGCGTGTCACCGGCAGCTGCGGGATCTGGAGCGCGAAGGTACCGCGGAGTTTCCGTACTGGTGGGAGCCGGTGCTGGCGAACCGGGTATGCCAGTTCATTGAACTGCTGCCACACGTCAAAGGTGAGTGGGCCCGGGAGCGTAAGCGTCTGGAGCTGCAGCCCTGGCAGATTTTCAGGCTGACCACTGTGTTTGGGTGGATAAACGAGGAAGGCTACCGGCGATTCAAAACGGCCTATAACGAAATGCCCAGGAAGCAGGGCAAGTCTTCTGAAACGTCCGGTGTTGGGCTGTACCTGCTGACGGCGGATGGTGAGCCGGGTGCTGAGGTATACAGTGCTGCAACCACCCGTGACCAGGCACAGATCACCTGGAAGGATGCGAAGCAGATGGTGGACCGCACCAAGGGATTGCAGGCCCGGTTTGGTGTAGCGACCAGCTCACATTCTATCTATGTCGAGCGAACCAACAGTGTTTTCAAGTCGCTGAGTCGTGACCAGGGCGGCAACCATGACGGTCTGAACGTTCACGGTGGACTGATCGATGAGCTCCATGCACACAAGACCCGGGAAATCTTCGATGTTATCGAAACCGGAACCGGTGCAAGGAAGCAGCCACTGCTCTGGCTGATAACCACGGCGGGATTCAACCGGTCTGGCATCTGCTATGAGCAGCGCGCCTATGTGACAAAGATCCTGGAAGGCGTGGTCCAGGATGAGAGTTACTTCGGCATCATCTACACGATTGATGATGACGACGACTGGACGGAGCCGGCCAGCTGGGCCAAAGCGAACCCGAACTGGGGCGTGTCGGTTAATCCGGAGGATATAGAGCGCAAGGCCCGCAAAGCCATGACCATGGCGGCGGCCACCAACAACTTCCTCACCAAACACCTGAATGTCTGGGTGAATGCGGACACCGCGTGGATGGATCTGCAGGCATGGGACCGGTGTGGTAACCCTGAGCGCACTCTAGATCAGTTCGCCGGGCGTAAATGCTGGATTGGTCTGGATCTGGCCAGCAAGATTGATATCGCCGCCCTGGTGCTGCTGTTTGAGGATGGCGATGGCTGGGCTGTGTTCGGGAAGTATTACATTCCGGAGGATGCGGCGGACGAAGGCCGCAACCAGCACTATGCCGGATGGGCACGCCAAGGCCTGGTGACTCTGACACCGGGTTGTGTGACTGATTTTGCATTCATTGAAGAAGACCTGCGGGATTTTGCTGCGCGGTTCGATATTCAGGATGTTGCTTTTGACCCATGGCAGGCGACTTACCTGGCAACCAGGATGCAGGAAGAAGGTCTGCCGATGGTGGAGTACCGGCAAACGGTCGCCAACATGAGCGAGCCGATGAAAACGCTGGAAGCTCTCACTCTGGAAGGAAAGCTCCGGCACAACGGAGACCCTGTACTGACCTGGATGATGTCCAACGTAGTGGCGCACCTGGATGCCAAGGACAACATCTACCCACGTAAAGAATTCCCTGAAAACAAGATTGACGCGGTTGTGGCTCTGATCATGGCTCTCGGACGGGCTATCCGCTCAGAGGGTGATCCGATGCAGCCATCCATTTACGACACTTCGGACGTGACATGCTGATATCAATTCTCACATTCCTGATCGGGCTGGCCGGGGCTTTGCTGGTGGCGTTTGGTGCATGGCTGGTGTTTCCGCCGGCGGGCTATATCGTTGGTGGTCTGCTGTGCCTGGCGTGGTCATTCATGAGCGCCAGAGCTTTGGCCGCCCGGGAGTTCCAGGCAATGCGCGGGCAGCGGGGTAACAGCTGATGTTTCTTTCCAGCTTTTTTCAGTCGCGCTCGCCAAGCAGCAGGGATGCCGGCAGTGATTGGGGTAATTGGGTCAGCTCCGTATCCAGCCGGAGCGCAGCCGGTGCAGTAGTCAATACAGACACGGCTCTGGCGCTGACAGCATTGCGTGGCTGCGTCACCCTGCTGGCAGAGTCCGTTGCTCAGTTGCCGTGTGAGCTATACCGGCGCACGGATGGGGGTAACCGGGAGCGTGCCACGGATCATCCGCTGTATGACGTGATCCATTCTCAGCCAAACCAGAAGGATACGGCTTTCGAATATTACGAACAGGCCCAGGGGGCGCTAGGGCTGGATGGTAACCATATAGCTCTGATCGACCGCGATGGTGCGGGTTACGTGCGGGAACTGATACCGGTCAGCAACACCAAGGTGCAGGTGCTTAAAGGTAACGATGGCATGCCTTATTACCACCTGTATGACCTGGATGAAGTCCTGCCGGCCAGGATGGTGCATCACATCAAGGGCTTTTCTCTGGATGGCTATGTGGGCGTCTCTCCGATTGAAACCAATGCAGATGCCATCGGCCTGGCGATTGCCACGGAAGAGCATGCATCGGCTGTGTTCTCCCGCGGTACCACCATGTCTGGCGTGATCGAGCGCCCCCGGGAAGCTGCGCCAATCACCGACCAGAAAAAGCTGGACCGGCTGCTGGAAAAGTTCGCAGAACGCCATTCCGGAATCCGGAATATGTTCAGCGTGGCCATGCTGCAGGAGGGTATGACCTACAAGCAGCTGGCCATGGACAACGAAAAAGCCCAGCTGCTGGAAAGCCGAAAGCATTCGGCAGTTACCATCTGCCAGCTTTATAAAGTGCCGCCACACATGATCCAGCTGCTGGATAAGGCCACGTTCAACAACGTGGAGCACATGGGACTGCAGTTCGTCATCTATACGTTGTTGCCCTGGATCCGCCGGCATGAGTCCGCAATGATGCGCGACCTGTTGCTGCCGTCAGAGCGTGGTGACCTGTACATCGAATTCAATGTGTCGGGCTTGCTGCGGGGTGACCAGAAATCCCGTTATGAGGCCTATGCGATCGGCCGGAACTGGGGCTGGCTTTCGGCCAACGATGTGCGCCGGCTGGAGAATATGCCACCCATTCCAGGTGGTGACCGGTATCTCACCCCGCTGAACATGGCTGAGCCTGGCAATTCTGCCAGCGCGCTTAATGCCACTCCGGATCAAATGAAAGAGATTGAGGACATTCTATGCCGCGTCTGATCAATTACCCGCATGTTGCATCCATGGTGTTTGGGGTGCCGTTGTTCGCGACTCCGGCACTGGTCACCGCCGTGAAGTCTGTATTGGAGCCTCGCCTTTTGGGCAGAGGCGATGACGTTACTGGTGATGCTGCACCAATGGCGCTGGTGGCTGACGATGAGGGCGCTGTAAAACCTGCTGCCTCTGCCGGAAAGCTGGCAGTTATTCCGGTGCATGGGATTCTGGTACCTCGACGGGGTGAGATTACCCAGAGCTGTGAGGAACTGCTGTCCTATGAACTGCTGCGTGGGCAGATTGAATCCGCCCGGCGTGATGAGCAGGTTGCAGAGATCGTTCTGGACTTCCATACCGGTGGCGGGTCGGCGCTGGGTTGCAAAGAAGCAGCGGATTACATCCGTATGGTCTCAGAGGAAAAGCCTGTTACCGCGCTGATCAATTTTGCTGCCTGCTCTGCCGGTTACTTTCTCGCCTCTGCCTGCTCCCGGATCGTGGCCAGCCCAACGGCGATGGTTGGCTCCATTGGTGTGATCATCGAAACCTACGATGTGAGCCGGGCCGAAGAGGCGGCAGGGATCAAGTTCAACACCTTCTACCGGGGAGGGCACAAGAACGATGCTTCGCCCCATGAGCCGATCACAGATCAGGCTACCCGGGAGATCGGAAAACGTCTGGATGCAGCTTATGAACTCTTTACCACTTCGGTGGCCGAGTATCGCGGGCTGGATGTGTCTGCTGTGGTGGCCACGGAGGCCCGGGTGTTTTCTGCCAAAGAGGCGCTGGAACTGAACCTGATTGATGACATAGCTCCGGCACAGGATGCGGTGAATGCCATTGCGGCAAGTTACCGGAAAACCGAACAGGGCGGTGGGCGGCGGATTTCTGCACAGGCTCATGCCCTGAATACCTTATGCCAGCTCTAGCCACGCGGCGGAGCAGCTAACCGGCGGCCATCTGGCCGCCTTTTTTGTACCTGGAAGAAAGAGGAAAGCGACATGCCTATGCCTATGATCGAAGAACTCCGCCGCAAGCGCGCCGAAGTGAACCAGAAGGTTCAGGCCCTGGCAGCTGCGGAGCAGGAAAACGGGGAGCTGTCTGCGGAGCAGCTGGCCGAGTTTGATGCCCTGAAAGCTGAGTTTGACCAGATTACTCAGAAGATGGAGCGTGCTGAAGCCATGGAACGCATGCAAGCCGCTACGGCCCAGCCGGTGACTGCTCGCCAGAAAGCCCCTGCTGTGCATACCAAACCTGAACTGAAGCAATACCCGGGTGCCAGTGCGGCACGGATGGTTATGTCCATTGCTGCCGGTGGGGGCAATCTGGCGGATGCGGCCAAATTTGCCCGCTCTGAGATCGGAGACATGGACGTTGCCATGGCCATGGAAACTGGTGGGGGATCTGGTGGAGCCCTGGTTCCGGACAATATGCACAACGAGGTCATCGAGCTGCTGCGCCCGCGGACTGTCGTGCGCAACCTGGGGGCCCGCAACGTACCGCTTCCGAACGGTAACCTGTCCATGCCGCGCATGAGCTCCGGTGCCAGTGCCGGTTATGTGGGGGAAGGGAACGATGTTCTGGCAAGTGAAGGCAGCACCGATGACGTGAACCTGTCAGCCAAGACCATGATCACACTGGTCCCCATGTCTAACCAGCTGATTGGCCGGGCCGGGTTCCGGGTTGAGCAGATTGTTCTGAACGACATGATCAATGCCATGGCCGTCCGTGAGGATAAGGCGTTCCTGCGGGACGATGGCACCAGCAATACGCCGAAGGGCTTCAAATCTACCGCCACCGATGCGGGTCGCACTGTTCCCTGGTCTGGCACTGCGGATCTCGCAACCATTGATGCCTATCTGGACAGCCTGATGCTGGAGTTGATGAACAGTGACAGTCTCCTGATCCAGCCCGGCTGGGCTATGTCTCCGCGCACCTACATGAAGCTGTTCGGGCTGCGTGATGGCAATGGCAACAAAGTGTATCCGGAACTGGCTCAGGGCCAGTTGAAGGGCTATCCGATCAAGCACACCACCACTATCCCGACCAACCTCGGTACTGGTACCGACGAGTCCGAAATCTACTTTGCGGACTGGAACGATGTGGTGATCGGCGAACAGGAAAACATGCGGGTCGATT
>JBFHSI010000215.1:0-5509 GCA_041591245.1 Marinobacter sp. | reverse complement strand
GGTCCGGGAGGTTCTGGATGCCAGTGATCTGGAGGCCGCCATAGTTACCGATGGGCCCCTGGGGCCCGATGAGTTGACTCTGGAAACCGCGTTGCTGCTCAGGCGCTCCGGCCCCTGGGGGCAGCACTTTCCGGAGCCTCTGTTTGACAATGAGTTCCGGGTTATCAGTCAGCGGGTGGTGGGCGGCAACCACCTGAAGCTGGTATTCCAGCCTGTGGATGGTGGCGATATTATCGACGGTATTGCCTTCAATACCGGGGCTGAGGTGCCGGATTACACCCGTACCGGTGCCCGGGTGGTCTACAAGCCGGATGCCAATACCTTCCGGGGTCGAACCAGTCTTCAGTTGCTGGTGGATTATCTGGAGCCGCTGTCCGGGCAGGGCGGCTGAGCAAGGTTGCAAGGGCACCGTTGCCGGTGATCCAGCCAGCCCCTGTGGTTTCCAGCGGCTGATTTAACTACTGAATTCCGGTAGAATCCTGCAACTGTTTTTTACGCATGGTTTTCAAGAGCGAGTAAGGCCTTCATGGAAATTAATCCCATAGTGACGAAGATTAAAGAGCTTCGTGAGCGCACTGAAGCGCTCAGGGGGTATCTTTGACTACGACCAGCGCAGTGAACGACTGGTTGAAGTAGAGCGGGAACTGGAGCTGCCCAATGTCTGGGATGATCCCGACCGGGCCCAGGCCCTTGGCAAGGAGCGTTCCGATCTGGAGCTGATTGTCCGTACCATCGACAATCTGACCAACGGCCTCGCCGATGCCGAAAGTCTGCTGGAAATGGCCGTCGAAGAAGACGATGAAAGCACCGTTGCCGAAATAGAGGCAGATCTGGCGAACCTGGACAAGGAGCTGGAAAAACTCGAATTCCGCCGGATGTTTTCCGGGGAAATGGATGCCAACAACGCCTATCTGGACATCCAGGCCGGCTCCGGCGGCACCGAGGCCCAGGACTGGGCGAACATGCTGCTGCGCATGTATCTGCGCTGGGCAGAGCGGCGGGGCTTCAAAACCGATATCGTCGAGCTGCAGGAAGGTGAGGTTGCCGGTATCAAGAGTGCCACCATCCATGTCCAGGGCGACTACGCCTATGGCTGGCTGCGTACTGAAACCGGTGTCCACCGTCTGGTGCGGAAATCTCCGTTCGATTCCGGCAACCGGCGGCACACCTCGTTTTCCTCGGTATTTGTGTCTCCGGAAGTGGATGACAGCTTTGTTATCGAGATCAACCCGGCGGATCTGCGGGTGGATGTGTACCGGGCTTCCGGAGCCGGTGGTCAGCACGTTAACCGGACTGAGTCTGCGGTTCGTCTGACCCACAACCCCACCGGGATTGTGGTGGCCTGTCAGGCCGGACGCAGCCAGCACCAGAACAAGGATCAGGCCATGAAACAGCTGAAGGCCAAGCTCTTTGAGCGGGAGATCCAGCTGCGTAATGCCGAGAAGCAGAAAGCGGAAGATGCCAAGGCCGATATCGGCTGGGGCAGCCAGATCCGTTCCTACGTGCTGGATGACAGTCGCGTCAAGGATCTGCGAACCAAGGTTGAAACCAGCAACACCCAGGCGGTACTGGACGGTGATATCGACAAGTTCATCGAAGCCAGCCTGAAAATGGCGCTGTAACCGGCGCCGTTAACCGTTAATCCGGACCATTTCCGATCTTTAGTGAGCGAACATGACTGAGCAAACCCATAGCGCTTCCCAGCACGAGGACAACAAGCTGATTGCCGAACGCCGGGCCAAACTGGCCGAGCTGCGTACCCAGGGCAATCCCTTCCCGAATGACTTCCGTCGCGACAGCACCGCTGCCGAGCTGCAGGAAAAATACGGTGACAAGAGCAAGGAAGAGCTGGAGCAGCTTGGGCTCAAGGTGGCCATTGCTGGCCGCATGATGCTGGACCGCAAGGCGTTCAAGGTTGTTCAGGACATGACCGGGCGTATTCAGGTATACGCCAGCAAGGACGTGCAGAAGGCCACCAAGCACTGGGACCTGGGGGACATCATCGGTGTCCGTGGCACCCTGGCCAAGTCCGGCAAGGGCGACCTGTATGTGCATATGGAAGACTATGTGCTGCTCACCAAATCCCTGCGCCCGTTGCCCGAGAAGCACAAGGGACTCACGGATATGGAGGCTCGCTACCGGCACCGTTATGTGGACCTGATGGTCAACGAAGACACCCGCAAGGTGTTCAAGGTGCGTACCGGGATCATCAACAGCATGCGCAACTACTTCAACTCCCGTGGGTTCATGGAAGTGGAAACCCCCATGCTGCAGGTGATTCCTGGCGGGGCAACGGCGCGCCCGTTTGTCACCCATCACAATGCGCTGGATATCGATATGTACCTGCGTATTGCTCCGGAGCTGTTCCTGAAACGGCTGGTGGTTGGCGGCTTCGAGCGGGTTTTCGAGATTAACCGCAACTTCCGTAATGAAGGTCTGTCTACCCGGCATAATCCGGAATTCACCATGGTGGAGTTCTACCAGGCGTATGCGGATTACAACGACCTTATGGATCTGACCGAGGACATGCTGCGTCAGATCACCAAAGAGGTACTGGGTACCAGCATCGTGGTGAATACCCGGGAACTGGCCAATGGTGAAGTGGAAACCGTGGAATATGACTTCGGCAAGCCATTCCGCCGGATGACTGTGGTGGAAGCCATTCTGGAACACAATCCGGATATCCAGGCCGAGCAGCTCGGGGATGAAGCCAGTGCCCGCCAGGTCGCCGCAGACCTGGGTATTGCCCTGAAGGACACCTGGGGGCTGGGCAAGGTGCAGATCGAGATCTTCGAGGCCACGGCTGAGCATCTGCTGATCCAGCCCACCTTCATCACCGATTATCCCAAGGAAGTTTCACCGCTGGCGCGGAGCAAGGCCAGTAATCCGTTTGTGACCGAGCGCTTTGAGTTCTTTGTGGGTGGTCGTGAGCTGGCCAACGGTTTCTCCGAGCTTAACGACGCGGAAGACCAGGCCGAGCGCTTCCGGGCCCAGGTGGCGGAAAAGGATGCTGGCGATGATGAGGCCATGTTCTATGACGAGGACTATGTCATGGCTCTGGAATACGGTATGCCGCCCACGGCCGGCGAAGGCATCGGCATAGATCGCCTGACCATGCTGCTGACCAACTCACCTTCGATCCGTGATGTCATCCTGTTCCCCCATATGCGGCCGGAACACCGGGCTGGACATAACGACAGCGAAAGCGGGAACTAGGCCATGACCACCCCGGTTGAGGTTCTGGCAGCTCAGCTCAGGCCCGGCCGGGGCTGGGCTGAACAGCTGGCCGGTGAATTCCGCCAGCCCTATATGCAGCAGCTGGCGGATTTCCTGGCTGCGGAGGAGTGGGCCGGCAAGGTAATCTACCCGGCCAGCCAGCACTGTTTCAATGCCCTGAACACGACACCCCTAGACAAGGTGGCGGTGGTGATACTGGGGCAGGACCCCTACCATGGGCCGGGGCAGGCCCATGGCCTGTGCTTTTCTGTTCGCCCGGAGGTTCCGCCACCTCCCTCTCTGGTCAATATCTTCAAGGAAATACAGACGGATCTGGGCATTATGCCGCCGGATCATGGTTGTCTGCAGCCCTGGGCCGAGCAGGGGGTACTGCTTCTCAACAGCGTTCTGACAGTGGAGCAGGCCCAGGCAGGTGCTCACCAGGGGCGGGGCTGGGAAACCTTTACCGACCGGGTGGTAGAGACAGTAAACCGGGAGTGTGACGGGGTGGTATTCCTGCTCTGGGGCAGCTATGCCCGCAAGAAGGGCGGGCAGATTGATCGCAGCCGGCACCTGGTTCTGGAAGGGCCGCATCCGTCGCCCCTGAGTGCTTACCGGGGCTTCTTTGGCTGCCGGCATTTTTCCCGGGCCAACCAGTGGCTGCAGGAAAAAGGCCGGACGCCCATCGACTGGGCCCTGCCATCGAAAGCGGACCTGATCGCCCGCTACCGGAAGTGACAGTTATTGCAGCAGCGCCATGGCGGCTTCCATCTGAGCCGTCAGATCTTCTTCCTCGTTCATATCCGCTTCCGGATCCATTCCGAGTCGGGCAAAGGCGCTGATCTGGGTACGGTCCAGTGATGCCCACGGATGGTCCGTGCCGGCCGCCAGTTCCAGATTGGCTACCATGACCAGGTCCGCATAATCGGCGGCAGGTACCTGGCGCTGGAAGTCAGCAAAATCTTTGGGAACATTTCGCAGTTCTTCCGGAAAATCCCATCGGTTGAGAATGGTGGCTCCCAGTTCCGGGTGCAGTTGCTCGATCACCGTATCCAGTTCTTCCTCACTGATCTGGATATCCCGGTCTTCCACATAGCGCAGAATCGGCAATACACCAATCAGGTGCACCAGGCCGGCGAGGGTTGCCTGCTCCGGTTTCAGGCTGGTGTAGTGCTGGGCCAGAACGTGGCATATTCCTGCCACTTCGGTGCTGGTCTGCCAGGTGGCGCGCAAACGCTTGTCGACCATTTCCGAGGTGGCCTGGAACATCTGTTCCATGGCCAGGCCCATGGCCAGGCTGCTGGTATAGGCCATGCCCAGGCGGCTGACCGCCATGTTCAGGTTTTCGATGGCCCGGCTGCCCCGGAACAGAGGACTGTTGCAGACCCGGATGATACGGGCGGACAGGGCAGTGTCGTTGCTGATGACCTTGACCAGGTCAGCAATGGCGGAATCTTCGGATTCGGCGATTTCCCGGACTTGCAGGGCGGCTTCTGGAAGCGTGGGCAGTACCAGTTTGTCGCTTTCGATGGCGGCAATCAGATCGGTTTTTATGGTTTCCACAATGTTTGACATGGTCACTAACAGTCCATTTCGTCAGGGACGGCAGTTGGCAGCCGAATATGCGTATCGTTAAGCCCCTTGTTATAGCAAATTACTGGAGCTTTGCCTGTCAACTTATGTATCTGAGCGTGGGGCTGGCTCCTGCTCGGGCACCGGATAGGGTAGCGGCAGGACTTCCAGCAGCTGCCCGGGGGTGCCGTCAATGGCCAGTCGGGCTCGGTCCGCATCATGGCGTACAACGGCCAGCAGCTGGCAATGGCCATCGCTGAAACCCATGGCGTTGATGACCGTGCCCACGCTTCTGTCACCGGAGACCACACCGGTTCCCGGAGCCGGGGCGCTGGGGACATGGTCGAGCCGTAGCCGGAACAGGCTTTTCTTGAGCTGACCGAGAAAATGCATGCGGGCGATCACTTCCTGGCCGGTGTAACAGCCTTTGCGGAAATGGATGCCGCCCAGGTGCTGCCAGTTCAGCATCTGGGGGACGAAGGCTTCCCGGGTGGCTGCACTCAGGTGTGGCACGCCGGCGGCAATTTCCGATGCCTGCCAGTCGGCGAGGGGGATCTCTTCTGGGGCAGTCAGCCGGTCGGGGGTTCCAGTAAGCTGCCAGAGCTCATGGCGGCACAGGCCTTCGGCTGTGTCTTCCACCCGGATCAGAAAGCCCCGGGACAGTTTCAGGGTGTCTCCCGGGGCTGAAAGCGTGGCTTCCTGGCCGCCAGCCAGAGTATCG
>JBFHSI010000214.1:0-5516 GCA_041591245.1 Marinobacter sp. | reverse complement strand
GACCCGGGCTTTATCCACAACGGCCCCCTGGCCGGCCTGGTCGCCGTGTGTGCAGGCTCGGACCTGATGCACCCGGTTGGTGCACTGATTACAGGTGGCGTAGCCGCCGCCATCTTTGTCTATCTGTTTGAATGGGCCCAGGCCCGCATCGAGCGACTGGATGATGTACTGGGGGTGTGGCCCCTGCACGGGGTCTGCGGCGTCTGGGGCGGCATTGCCTGCGGCATCTTCGGCCAGGATACCCTGGGTGGTCTCGGGGGTGTCAGCCTCAGTTCCCAGCTCATCGGCTCCGCTGCCGGTGTGGTCATCGCCTTTGTCGGCGGCCTGCTGGTCTACGGGGCCATCAAGGCGGTGTCCGGCCTGCGCCTGAGCGAAGAGGAAGAGTTCAACGGTGCCGACCTCAGTATCCACCGTATCGGCGCCACCGCCATCGAATGATCTGCCCATAACCGGCGGCCTCCCGGCTGCCGGTTACTCACTTCCTTATTCTGCCCCTGCGATTGACAGTACCGCACTCCTGACCTTTCCTTAAAGACAGATAACAGCCTCCGGCCATGACACTTGGCCCGGCTATTGCTAAATCACATCTACACCCACTGCCACCGGACATTTCAGGGAGACAAGCACCACATGCTGATCCAGACTCCGGATGAAGGCCTGTACGATGAACTGTTCGACTCCGAAAACCGGGTCCGCCCCCACTGCCGGTCCCTCGAACAATGGCTGATCAATTCCGATGAGGACCTGATTGCCGAAAAACGCCGGGAAGCCAATGTCCTGTTCCAGCGCCTGGGCATTACCTTCAATGTCTATGGCGAGGACCAGGGAGCAGACCGGCTGATACCTTTCGATCTGATTCCCCGGGTCATCTCGGCCAGTGACTGGCAGAAGCTGCAAACCGGCCTGCGCCAGAGAGTGCAGGCCCTGAACCGGTTTCTGTACGACATCTACCACAACTACGATATCGTTCGGGCCGGTATCATCAGCGCCGAGCAGGTATTTGCCAATCCCCAGTACCAGCCGGGCATGCAGGACCTGAAACTGCCCCGCAACCTCTATTCCCATATTTCCGGTATCGACCTGATCCGCCACAACGACGGGGATTTCTATGTTCTGGAAGACAACCTGCGCTGTCCCAGCGGGGTGTCCTACATGCTGGAAAACCGGCGGATGATGATGCGTCTGTTCCCGGAACTTTTCGCCAAGGCCCCGGTTGCTCCGGTGGACCACTACCCCAGTCTGCTGGGGGAAACCCTGCGGGCGGCGTCCCTGAAGCCGGACCCCACGGTGGTGGTGCTGACTCCCGGGCGTTTCAACAGTGCCTATTTCGAACATGCCTTCCTGGCCCGGCAGATGGGTGTGGAACTGGTGGAAGGTGCAGACCTGTTTGTGCACCAGAACCAGGTATTCATGAAGACCACCACCGGCCCCCAGCAGGTGGATGTGATCTACCGCCGGCTGGATGATGACTTTCTCGACCCCCTGGCGGGCAACCCGGACTCCATGCTCGGGGTGCCCGGGCTGTTTGCCGCCTACCGGACCGGCAATGTGGTCCTGGCCAACGCCATGGGCACAGGGGTGGCAGATGACAAGTCCATCTACCCCTATGTGCCGGACATGATCCGCTTCTACCTGAATGAAGAGCCCATTCTGAAAAACGTTCCCACCTGGCAGTGCCGCAAGCCGGAAGATCTCAAGTATGTCCTGGAACACCTGAGTGAACTGGTGGTGAAAGAGGCTCAGGGCGCCGGCGGTTACGGCATGCTTATCGGTCCCAGAGCCAGCCGCAAGGAGCTGGAAATCTTCCGCAACCTGCTCAAGGCCAAGCCCCAGAACTACATTGCCCAGCCCACCCTGAGCCTGTCCACCTGCCCCACCTTTGTGGAGGAAGGCATAGCGCCCCGGCACCTGGACCTGCGCCCGTTTGTCCTGTCCGGAACAAAAATCCAGATGGTGCCCGGCGGCCTGACCCGGGTAGCCCTGGAAGCCGGTTCACTGGTGGTGAATTCATCCCAGGGTGGCGGTACCAAAGACACCTGGGTACTGGAGGATGACCTATGCTGAGCCGCGCTGCTGCCAGCCTGTTCTGGATGGCCCGATACCTGGAGCGGGCAGAAAGCCAGGCCCGACAACTTGATGTCAGCCTGACCATGGCCCTGATCGATGTGCCGGAGGACCGCAATGAACAGCTGTCCGTGCCTCTGCTGGTGTCCGGTACCCTGGATGCCTTCCAGGAACGCCACAAAACCATCACCCCCAAGAAGCTGATCGACTTCCAGCTGCTGGACGAAAGTCATCCGGGCAGTATCTACAACATGTTCCGCAACGCCCGGGACAATGCCCTGCATGTCCGGGGCAACCTGTCCGCCGATGTCTGGGAGAGCATCAACCAGTCCTGGCTGGAAATGCGGGAACTGAGTCAGAAAGGCATCACCGAATCCAGTGCCAGCCGTGTGTTCGACTGGATCCGCCAGCGCTCCCACATGTTCCGGGGCGCCGCCTACGGCACCCTGCGACAGGACGACGCCTTCCACTTCCTGCGCCTGGGCACCTTCGTCGAGCGGGCTGAAACCACGGTGCGGGTGCTGGACATACGTCATGTCATGGCACTCAACACCATGGAAGAACATGCCACCCGCTCCTTCTTCGAGTGGACCGCCGTACTGCATTCCCTGGCCGCCTTCGAAGCCTATCAGAACCTCTACGGGCACAATCTTGAGCCCATGAACGTGGCGGAACTGCTGGTTCTGGAAGCCGATGTTCCCCGCTCCCTCCATGCCTGCCTGAAAACCATCATGCATCTGCTGGAGCAGGTGGAAACCGGCAAATCCCAGAGAGCCCGGCGCATGGCAGCCAGCCTCTACGCCAACGTCCGCTACGGGGACCGTGACTATATTGCCGAACGGGGTCTGCACGAATACCTGGTGGACTTCCAGGCGCGCATGCAGGCCATCGCCGAACAGATACAGGCCGACTACATGGGGTGGCACCAATGAGGCTTCATATCCGCCATGAAACAATCTATACCTATGACTCTCTGGTGCAGAACAGCATTCAGTACATTCGCCTGACCCCCCGCAACACACCGCAACAGCGGGTCCACGAATGGCGCCTGGATACCCCCGGCGAGGTCAGCCAGATGACCGACGGCTTCGGCAATCCGGTGGTGGTCATGACCCTGGACCATGCCGTAACCGACATTACCCTGGTTGCCGAAGGCATTGTCGATCTTACCGGAAAGCCCCTCACCAAAAACGACTCGCCGTTTCCGCCCCAGGTGTTTCTGCGCCAGACCCGGCTCACCGAGGCCGACCGGGCCCTGAAGGATTTTGTCCAGCCCTACCCCGGCAACAAACGGGGCCTGATCCGGCTGATGAAGGACCTGCGGGAGCGGGTGGAGTTCATGCCCGGAGCCACCACCGTCACCCACAGCGCCAGTGAAGCCTTTTCCCTGGGTGCCGGCGTGTGCCAGGACCACACCCATATTTTCCTGGCCTGCTGCCGCCATATCGGAGTGCCGGCCCGCTACGTCAGTGGCTATATCCACTCCTCCAACGATGACCATGTGGCCACCCATGCCTGGGCAGAAGCCTGGATTGGCAGCAACTGGCACACCTTCGATGTGGTCAACACCCTGAATGTGGCGGAAAGCCATATCAAACTGGCGGTGGGGCTGGACTATCTGGATGCGGCGCCGGTGCGGGGTGTGCGCAGCGGTGGCGGCACCGAACATATGACCACCACCGCCCGGGTGAACCGGACCGGGGACAGTCAGTAACAAAAATCCGGTAATTGGCACAATAAAGCACTCACACCCTTCTGCAGGATATGAGTAGACTGGCCACCTGAAAACAGGCCTTGTCAGGAGGGCTTAATGACCTATTGTGTAGCGATGCGACTGGAAGATGGCCTGGTATTCGTGTCCGACTCCCGGACCAATGCCGGTTTTGACCAGATTTCCACGTTTCGCAAGATGCGTGTCTTCGAACAGCCCGGAGAGCGGGAACTGGTGCTGCTGTCCGCCGGCAATCTGGCCACCAGCCAGAGCGTGATCAGCCTGCTGGAGCGCAGGGCCGGTACCGAGGTGCCCAATGTTCTGAGCACCGAATCCATGTTCGATACCGCAGAAATCATCGGCCAGACCATGCGTGAGGTCATCCAGCGGGACAATCCCGAAGGCAAAATCAGCCATGTGGATTTCAGCTGCTCCCTGATCCTGGGAGGACAGATCCGCGGTGAGAAACACCGGCTGTTCAATATCTATCCGGAAGGCAACTTTATCGAGGCCACGGAAGAGACCCCCTATTTCCAGATAGGCGAATCCAAGTACGGCAAGCCCATTCTGGACCGGGTTCTGCGCTTCAACACCCCCCTGGACCGGGCCTACCAGTGCGCCCTGATCTCCTTTGACTCCACCATGAAAAGCAACCTGTCCGTGGGCATGCCTCTGGATGTGGCCATCTACCGCAAAGACGGCTTCAAACCCTGCTTCAGCGCCCGCATCGGGGACGACTGTGACTATTTCCACAGCCTGAGACAGCAGTGGGATGAAGGCATACGGGAACTGCTCATCGGACTTGCCCCTCCGGACCTGGATACCCGAGCTCAGTCCGACTGATACCCGGTCAGCTCCATATAGCCCTCCCCGGAATGGCTACCGGAAATACTGACCGGGCTTTCCCAGTAGGGATACAGCCCCCGGTTCCGGTAGTCGCCCGCCGGAGCCTGCAGCACCAGATCCACCCCCTGCCCGGGAATCTGCAGGCGCCAGCGCAGCGGAATGGCGCCCTGCCCTGCCACCGGTACCAGCTGCAGTTCTTCGCCCGCAAGGGCCACCGGGCTGCCCTGGGCCGGAACCCAGGTGCCGGAGTGGAACACCCCGCCCTGATCCCTGACCCGGAACGCCATCACCTTGTCCCCCGAATCCAGATGCAGGGCAAACCAGTCCCAGCCCTGCTGGCCTGATTTCAGGAAGCGGCTGCTCCACTCCCGGTCAAACCAGCCCCGGCCACTGACTTCCAGGGTTTCCCCGTTCACCTGCACCTGGCCACGGATGGCAATGTTCACCAGACTGAAATACATGGAACCCTCGCCACTGGCGGATTTGGCGCTGAAGCCCCGGTCCCCGTGGGCCACTGGCTGGCCCTGCAGGGTCAGCCACAGATGGTAACTCCAGTTGTCCCCCCGGACCTGTAACCGCCACCGGCCATCGGCCTGCTCCTCCAGCTGCCAGTCATCCAGCCACACCTGCAGGGGCCGGACAGCAACACCCGCCTGTCCCAGGTTTCCCCGGGCCAGTTTTTCGGCAAAATAATGCTGCCCGTCAAAGCTCAGCGCGCCATGGGCCATCCACGCTGCCTGCAGGGGCCATCGGGAAGGCGGGGGCACCGGTGCATCAGGAGTCCGGGGTTTCAGGGATTGCCGGAACTGGGTCCACTGGATACCCAGGGGACGTCCGTCCCGGGTTTTCAGATTGGCGGTCAGATACCACCACTCGGTGCGGTAGTCCGGATGGG
>JBFHSI010000213.1:0-5521 GCA_041591245.1 Marinobacter sp. | reverse complement strand
ATCAAATGTTCCGGATTACGTCTGCCGGTGACGCTGTAACCAGCGATCCAGCTGGTTGGCGAATTCCTTGCGGTCAGTCTGGCTGAAGGGGGCGGGGCCGCCGGTAACCTGGCCGGCATTGCGCATTTCCTCCATGAAATTACGCATGGCCAGACGTTGACGAATGTTTTCCCGGGTAAATGCCTGCCCCCGGGGGTTGAACACATCGGCCCCCTGTTCCAGGGCTTCCGCGGCCAGGGGGATATCCTGGGTGATTACCAGATCGCCGGAGCTCAGCTGTTCAATGATCTCCCGGTCCGCCACATCAAAGCCCTGCATCACCTGCCGGGCCTTGATATAGGGGCTCGGGGGCAGCTTGATGACATGGTTGGCAATAAAAGTGGTGGTAACCTGCCAGCGAGTAGCCGCACGGCAGAGAATTTCCCGGATGGGGACAGGGCAGGCATCGGCATCGACCCAGATGGGCATGGTTGCGTCCTTTGGCAGCAGTGAATGACCGGGAGTTTACCGTCTGTTGCCCGGGCCGGGGTAGTGGCGCCTGTGCCGGTTTCCGGAAGCGGAGCGGAATGGCGATCCGGGCTGGCTTCCGGATACCCGGTTTCTGTTATAATTCGCTACTCATTCAATTAACAGGAAATGATAATGTCCCAGCTTCCTCCCTGCCCCAAGTGCAGTTCCGAATACACCTACGAAGACGGCGTTCAGCTGGTATGTCCTGAATGTGGCCACGAGTGGTCGGAAGCCGAGGCTGCGGCAGAGGATGCCGGCAAGGTGGTACGTGATGCCCACGGTAACGAGCTGCAGGACGGTGACTCCATTACCGTTATCAAGGACCTGAAGGTCAAGGGCTCCAGCCTGGTGGTCAAGGTGGGCACCAAGGTGAAGAACATCCGTCTGGTGGACGGCGACCATGATATCGACTGCAAGATTGACGGCATCGGCGCCATGAAACTGAAATCCGAGTTCGTCAAGAAAGCCTGAATTGATCAATCCCTCCCTATCGTCTACATATTAAACAGAGTGCTTTCGGGCACTCTGCATCAATCCCAGTAACGTGTAACCCACGACAACTACAAGACGACCAGCCCCGGTATTGCCGGCGTGCCCGCCACAAGCGGAGCGCCATTGCATACGTCTTTCACCGGAAAGCGGGGCAGAGGAGGATGGGATGAGACAGATCCACGAGTTTCGTGTGGATAGCACCCGCTATCTGGACGACCACGGCAAGCCCCTCGGCGACCTTCCCCAGCAGGCCCGGGATACTGAAAGAACCCTGGCCGCCTACCGTAACATGGTGCTGACCCGCACCTTCGATGCCAAAGCCATAGCCCTGCAACGTACCGGCAAGAGCGGTACCTACCCGTCCGTACTGGGCAGTGAAGTCACAGGTACGGTGATCGGGCAGAGCATGGCAAAAACCGATGTCTTTGTACCCTATTACCGGGATCAGGCCACCCATCTGATGCGCGGTGTCGCCCTGAAGGAGCTGCTGCTGTACTGGGGCGGGGACGAGCGCGGCAGTGCCTGGAAACAGTGTCCCCAGGATCTGCCCGTGTGTGTGCCCATTGCCACCCAGTGCTGCCACGCGGCAGGTGTGGCAGCGGCGTTCCGTATCCGCGGTGAGCACCGGGCGGTGGTCTGCTGCCTGGGCGATGGCGGCACCTCCAAGGGGGATTTCTCCGAAGCCATAAATCTGGCCGGCGCCTGGCATCTGCCTGTGGTATTTGTGGTGATCAATAACCAGTGGGCCATTTCCACTCCCCGCAGTATCCAGAGCGGGGCGGAAACCATCGCCCAGAAAGCCATAGCTGCCGGACTGCCCGGGCACATTGTGGATGGCAACGACTATTTCGCGGTGACCGAGGTTCTGGACAGCGCACTGGAGCGGGCCCGCGGCGGCAAGGGCGGCGCCGTGATTGAAGCGGTGACCTACCGGCTCGGGGACCATACCACCGCCGATGACGCCACCCGTTACCGCAGCGCCGAAGAACTGAAAAAAGCCTGGGAAAAGGACGGGGTCAAGCGGCTGCAGAACTATCTGCATGCGGCGGGTCTCTGGCACCCGGAACAGGAAAAGGCCCTGCAGGACCAGTGCCGGGCGCAAGTGGAGGCTGCAGTGGCAGAGTACCTGGCGACAGAGCCGGAGCCGCCCACCGCCATGATGGACTACCTGTTTGCCAGCCTGCCGGCAGAACTGCAGAGCCAGAGGGAACGCATTGCCCGCAAATACCGTGGAGGTGAATCATGAAACATTCACAGCGTCGGGATGTCACCCTGGTGGAAGCGGTCAATATGGCGCTGACCTGGGAAATGGAGCATGACCCGGATGTGGTGGTTCTGGGGGAAGACATAGCCACCAACGGCGGTGTCTTCCGGGCCACCGTCGGACTCAAGGAAAAGTTCGGTTTCCGGCGGGTCATGGACACGCCACTGGCGGAAAACCTGATCGCCGGCACCGCCATCGGCATGGCCACACAGGGCCTGAAACCGGTGGCGGAATTCCAGTTCATGGGCTTTATCTACGCCGGTATGGAGCAGATCATCAGTCATGCCGCCCGCATGCGAAACCGCACCCGGGGGCGCCTGCACTGTCCGCTGGTGTACCGGGCCCCCTTTGGCGGCGGCATTCACGCACCGGAGCATCATTCCGAAAGTACCGAGGCCCTGTTCGCCCATATTCCCGGCCTGCGGGTGGTGATTCCCAGCTCTCCCCAGCGGGCCTACGGCCTGTTGCTGGCAGCGATCCGCAATCCGGATCCGGTGATTTTCCTGGAGCCCAAGCGGATCTACCGGGCTCTGGTGCAGAGCGTGGCGGACAATGGCGAGGCACTGCCCCTGGACACCTGCTTTACCCTCAGGGAAGGGGAGGATGTCACTCTGATCACCTGGGGTGCCTGTGTTATGGAAACCCTGGAGGCCGCCGATGAGCTGGAGAAGCAGGGGGTCTCCGCAGAAGTCATCGATGTGGCCACTATCAGCCCCCTGGACCGGGAAACCCTGCTGTGTTCCGTCGCCAAGACCGGCCGGGCCGTCATCATCCATGAAGCCTGCCGCAGTGGCGGAGTGGGAGCGGAAATTGCCGCCTCCATTGCCGAGGCGGGATTTCTGGACCTGCAGGCCCCGGTGGTGAGGGTCACCGGCTATGACACTGTCATGCCCTATTTCGGTAATGAGCAGGCCTACCTGCCGCAGGTGGGCGACATCATGGAAGCCGTGGAACAGGTGATTGCGCTATGAAAAATTTCAAGCTGCCCGATCTGGGTGAAGGCCTGCCCGAGGCCGAAATTGTGGAATGGCATGTCCGTGTGGGCGATGCCGTGGAAGTGGATCAGGTGCTGGTGTCAGTGGAGACCGCCAAGGCCATTGTGGAGGTCCCGTCTCCGGAATCCGGTGTGGTGGCGAAACTCTACGGTGAGCCCGGAGACATTATTCATACCGGCGAACCCCTGCTGGCCTTCGAGGGTACCGGGGACGATACCGGTACCGTTGTGGGTGAGCTGAAATCCTCCGGTAAATCCGGGCAATCCCGGGAGGACCAGTTCATTGTCGGTGCGGCCCCGTCCAGTCAGAGGGCCCGGGCCAACCGGGCCACCCCGGCGGTACGGACTCTGGCGGAACGCCTGGGCGTCAGCCTGGAAACGGTCACCGGCAGCGGTCCCGGCGGGCTGATTACCCGCGACGATGTGCAGCACCAGGCCAGAAACCAGAAACAGCTTGGCGAAGGGGAGATGTTGCGGGGGCCGCGCCGCACCATGGCCCGGAACATGGCGCTTTCCCACGCCCAGGTGGTGCCGGTGTCCATCTTCGAGGATGTGGATATCGGCGCCTGGAAACCGGGGACGGACATCACCATGCGCCTGGTTCAGGCCATGGCCAGCGCCTGTGAAGTGTCCCCCGAGCTCAATGCCTGGTTTGATGGCGACAACCTGAACCGGCGCCTGCTGGATGAGGTGCATGTGGGCATTGCCGTGGACACCCCGGAGGGCCTGTTTGTGCCGGTGCTGCGGGATGTGAATCACCGCACCCGCAAGGATCTGCGTCAGGGGCTGGAAAACCTGCGCAAGGCAGTGGCTGCCCGAACCATTCCGCCGCAGGAAATGCAGGGTGCCACCATCACCCTGTCCAATTTCGGCACCATGGCCGGGCAGTACGCCAATCCGGTGGTGACACCGCCCCAGGTGGCCATAGTGGGAGCGGGGAGAATCCGTGACAAGGTGGTTCCGGTAAATGGCAAGCCTGAGGTCCGGCGCATACTGCCCCTGTCCCTCACCTTCGATCACCGGGCTGCCACCGGGGGCGAAGCCTCCCGTTTTCTGGCGGCCATGATGGAGGCCCTTGCCGTCGCCTGAACCGTGTGGGACATTGACCCCGTCTGCTGGCGGGGTCTGAAACCATTCTGCGACAATCTGCCGCAGCGGGCGGCTTGTGCCATTTTTGTCAGCCGTTAAGCTCTACACTGAGACCAACCTGTTGCAAGGACCAAGAATGAAATTCAAAGCCCTTTTCCTGACCCTGCTGATTGCCCTTGTTCCGGCACTGGCCAGCGCCCACGAATACTCCCACGGCAAGGTACGAATTGATCACCCCTGGAGCCGTCCCACACCTCCCGGTACTCCCATGGGGGTTGGCTATCTGGCAATCATCAATCACAGCAAGAAGGATATTATCCTGACCGGAGCAGAAACCCCCCGCGCGGGCCATGTGTCCATCCATGAGTCCCTGATGAAGGACGGTGTCATGCGCATGCAGGCACTGAAAGACGGGCTGAAAATTCCGGCGGGCAGCACAGTAGAGCTCAAGCCCCATGGCTACCACCTGATGCTGGAACAGCTGAAAGAGCCACTGGCGGAAGGTGAGCGTATCCCCCTGAGTCTGTATTTCGACGGAGCAGAAACCATGAAGGTGGAGCTGCTGGTTGAATCCCTGGACAAGGATATGGGTGCTCAGCCCATGGATCATTCCGGTCATCACATGGAGTGAGCTGGCGTCAGGACAGGGAAGAGTTGGCCCCTGCAGCTACAGGGGCCAGGCCGGAGCCGGCCAGGGAAGGGAGTCGGGACTCAGAAGTCCAGACTTGAGCCGGAAGAAACCTCCTGCATCTCGAAGTCATCCTTGCCCATACCACAGTCCGGGCACAGCCAGTCGTCGGGAATGTCTTCCCAGGCGGTGCCGGGGGCAATCCCTTCTTCCGGTATGCCCTCCGCTTCCGAATATTCAAAGCCGCAGGTGATGCAGCGCCACAATCTGGAGTTGCTCATGGTTGGTTTCTCTTCTTTATTCTGTAGTTCCGGTCCGGATCAGCTGGCTGCCCGTGACAGGGCATTGAGTTCCTGGCTGTTCATCTGCCGGACATCGTCTCCGCGGGCATACTTCTCACGCCAGCCTTTGGCGATCGGATTGTTCTGGTCATCACTGATCTGCCGGGGGTGGTAGTTTCTTTTGAACACCGGCAGGGCATTCTTGACCAGTTTCCAGGAAAAGTTCACGTAAAAGCCTACGGCTTTCAGTGCCTTGATGGGGT
>JBFHSI010000212.1:0-5525 GCA_041591245.1 Marinobacter sp. | reverse complement strand
CTGACGCAGGAAGGTGTACAGCTCTTCGATCAGGCCAGAAACGGCAGTCTTCTCGTGCATGGACTGGTCAGGCAGCGGACCGAACTCGGAACGCAGGGCAGCAACCATCCAGCCAGACAGGTACAGGTAGCGACGTTTGGTAGTACCAAAGTGCTTCTTGATGGAAATCATCTTCTGCTGACCGATAAAACCGTGCCAGCAACCCAGAGACTGGGTGTACTGGGAAGGATCGGCGTCGTAGGCAGCCATGTCTTCACGCATGATCTTGGCTGTGTACTTGGCAATATCCAGACCGGTCTTGAACTTGTTCTGGGCACGCATACGGGCAGCATGCTTCGGGTTGATAGCATTCCAGGTCGGATTCTGCTTGAGCAGAGCGGAGATCTGGTCAACGTCTTGTGCGTAAGGCATGGTCTCTATCCTTTCTACGTTTATGTTCAAAAGATCCGGAAACACTGCTACCTGGGCAGCATCCGAGGCCAGCGACCGGTCCGCAAACCGGAGCCGTCACTGACATTGAGCGTTACTTTAGTGCCAGCGAACTTATAATTGAAATTTATATTGTGTATTTTCGGCATTTCCTGTGTGAATACCAATATAATTCATGCACCTGAAATGCTACACGGCTAAAATCGAAGGGGTTTTGAGCCTGGTCATTTCCTCTATCAGGTATCCGGATATGATCAGTCGGATCCAAACCCGGTGTATCTGCCGGCCATGACAGGGGATGTCTGTGCTTTTTCTTCGAACCTTTGGCCAATCACTGCTGCACGCCCTGAACAACCTGCTGCCCATTGTGGCAGTGGTGCTGTTTTTCCAGCTCGCCGTGTTGCAGGAAGTTCCGGACAATGCCGCCGACATGGTGGCAGGGCTTGGCATTGTTGCCGTCGGTGTTGCCCTCTTTCTGCAGGGGCTGGAGCTGAGCATCTTTCCCGTGGGCAAGAGCCTGGCCAACCAGTTTGCCCGCCGGGGTTCCCTGGTCATCCTGCTGTCCTTCGGCTTCGCCATGGGGTTTTCCAGCGTTATTGCCGAACCCGCCCTGATTGCCGTGGCCGATCAGGCAGAACGTATCAGCGGCGGACGCATAGACGGCCTGACCCTGCGCCTGCTGGTAGCCTTTTCCGTGGGACTGGTGATCGCCCTCGGGGTATTCCGGACCATTTTCGGTTACCCCCTGCACTGGTTCATGATTACCGGCTATGTCTCTGTGGTCATCGTGACCTGGTTTGCGCCACCGGAAATTGTCGGCCTGGCCTATGACTCCGGCGGGGTAACCACCAATGTGATCACTGTGCCCCTGATTGCCGCCCTGGGTATCGGCCTGGCCTCTTCCATCCGTGGCCGCAATCCACTGGTGGACGGCTTCGGGCTGGTAGCCCTGGCGGTCATGGTGCCCATGATTACGGTCCAGGCCTACGGCATCCTGGTGTATTCCGGGCCCACTGAAACCAGCGCACCACTGCTGACTCCGGCGGATGCGGCTCCGGCCACAGGCAACGGGTTTTCCGCCCTGCTGTCCGGGCTCACGGACATGCTCCGGGATACCCTGCCCATTATCATTACCATACTCTTCTTTCAGTACCTGGTGCTGCGCCGGGGCCTGGGCAATCTGCGCAAGGTCATCTTCGGCTTCATGCTGCTGATTCTGGGGCTGTATGCCTTTGTGGTGGGCCTGAAAATGGGCCTGTTTCCCATCGGCACCAGCATGGCCGAGCAGCTGGCGGCGCGGAACGATGCCAGCCTGATCTACCTGTTTGCGCTGATGACCGGGTTTGCCACCACCATGGCGGAACCGGCTCTGATTGCCATCAGCAAACAGGCGGAAGACAGTGCCGCCGGAGCTCTTCGGGGCAATACCGTCAGGCTTCTGGTGGCCGCCGGTGTGGCCCTGGGCATTACCCTGGGCACCCACCGGATTCTCACCGGCGATCCTATTCACTATTACATCATGGCGGGGTACAGCCTTGTCATTCTGCTCACCCTGATGGCACCCCGCTATATAGTGGCCCTGGCCTACGATCTTGGGGGCGTCACCACTTCCGAGGTGACTGTGCCCCTGGTGACCGCGCTGGGGATCGGGCTGGCAACACACATCGAAGGCCGCGACGTGCTGATAGACGGATTTGGCCTGATTGCCTTTGCCTCCCTCTTTCCTATCATTACCGTCATGGCCTACGCCATTGTTTCCCAATATCTTTCAGATCGCAGAAAGGAACCGTCATGAAATTCTCTGCATTAGTAGCCATAGTCCCGGAAGATCTGGAACAGGCCTGCATTGACTCGGCCCGGGAGCTGGGTGCCGGAGGCATCACCGTCGTTTCCGGCCGGGGTGTCAGCAACAACACCCGGAAAACCTTCTTCGGGCTCACCTATGACGGCAGCCAGAGCGTGCTGCTGATGGTGCTGGAAAAGGCCCTGTCCCTGCAGATACTGAAAGCCCTGCAACAGGTGGTCATGCCCGCAGACGCCGATTCCCAGGGCCTGATATTTACCCTGCCCCTGGAGCATATCGGCGGCATTGACCTGGCCCAGGTGGAAAAATTCGAACAGCACCTGAAAGACTCACTGTAAGCGGAGAATACCCATGAAGCTTGCCAAAGACGTGATGGTCACGGATGTGATCAAGGTTTCACCCTTTGCCACTCTGCGTGACGCCCTGTCACTGATGAAACGGCACCAGGTGAAATCCCTGGTGGTGGAGAAACAGAATGAGCACGATGCCTGGGGGCTGGTCACCTACACCAATGTGCTGAAGTCGGTGATTGCCGAGGAAGGCGATATCGACCTGCTCAATGTCTACGACATCTGCGCCAAACCGGTGATCAGTGTGGGCGAGAATCTGGAGCTGAAACACGCCGCCCGGCTGATGAGCGAGTACCGGGTCCGGCGGCTGCTGGTTCTGGCCGACAACGACCTGAAAGGCCTGCTGGTTCTGGATGACATTATGGGGGCACTGCTGGACACCATCGACTAGCCTGCCCGGAGGCAGGCCAGTCAGCACGGCCTTCAGCTGGCCTGGTGCACCGCTTCCAGTGCCGCCTCCAGGGTGGGGTAGAAACTGCTGACACCTTCCTCCGGCTGCACTCCGGCTTTGGCCAGGGTGCGCAGGGGCTGGAACTGAAGATCCGCAATCACAATCCGGGTTCCGGTCTGTCGGCAGGTGGCAATCAGCTTGGTCAGAGCAGACAGACCACCGGCATCCAGAATGGTCACCCCATCCATGTACAGAACAAAGCCCCGGGCGTGACGGGACAGGTCCGCCAGCTCACCGAAAATCCGGTCCGCAGCGGCAAAAAACAGCGGGCCGTTGATCTTGAACACCTGCCAGCCTTCCGGCAGATCTGCCTGCACAATGCGCTTGTTGCCGGTGATATCCGTTACCTTGGTCATCTGTGCCATTTCCCGCATGAACAGCACCGCCGCCAGCAGAACGCCGGTAGTAATGGCAATAACCATATCCAGGGCCACGGTCAGGGAGAAGCACGCCAGGAACACCAGAATATCGCTGCGGGGTGCGGTTTTCAGAAGCCGTACCGATTTCGGCGCCTCACTCATGTTCCAGGCCACAATCACCAGCAGGGCGGCCATGGCGGGCATGGGCAGATAGGCCAGCACTCCGGCCAGGGATACCAGGGCCAGCAACACCACCAGGGCATGGATCATGGCGGAAACCGGAGACTCGGCACCGGCCCGGACATTGGCGGCCGAACGGGCGATGGCAGCAGTGGCAGTGATACCACCGAAGAAAGGCACAATGATATTGCCCAGCCCCTGCCCCATGAGTTCGCTGTTGGCACTGTGACGTTTGCCGGTCATGCCATCCAGAACCACTGCACACAGCAGGGATTCGATGGCGCCCAGCATGGCGATGGCAAACGCCGATGGCAGCAGCTCACGGACCAGGTTCCAGGAGAAGCCGAGGGGCTGGCCGTCCGCACCCGGCTGCTGCCAGGGCCAGCAGAACTCGGGCAGAACCGGCGGAATACCGGCCCCGGTGCTTCCGTCCGGCAACAGATAACTGAACCGGGAACCTATGGTTTCAATACTGGCCCCCCGGGAGTTGAACCACATGGCCAGCAGGGTACCCACCACCACCGCCGGCAGATGGGGGGGAACCGGTGTCTTGAGTTTGCGCCAGAGCAGCATGACCGCCAGGGTAACCACCGCCACCAGGGTGCTGGTGCCATCCAGCCCCGGCAGGGCCTGGCCCAGGGCCGCCAGCTTGTCCCAGTAATGTTCCGGCATACTGGCCACTGACAGGCCGAAGAAGTCCTTCACCTGCAGGGTGGCGATGACCACGGCAATCCCCCCGGTAAAGCCGAGGGTGACAGGTTCCGGAATATATTCAATAAAACGCCCCAGACGCATCACCGCCATGGCGATCAGCAATACCCCCGACATCAGTGTGGCCAGCAGCAGGCCACCCAGCCCGTACTGTTCGGCGATAGGGTAGAGAATCACCACAAAAGCAGCCGTGGGGCCGGAAATACTGAAGCGACTGCCTCCGGTCAGAGCAATGACAAAACCGGCAATAAAGGCCGTATACAGACCGTACTGGGGGGCTACTCCACTGGCAATGGCCAGCGCCATGGCCAGGGGAATCGCAATAATGCCGACGGTGACCCCGGCCATCAGGTCGCGCAGAAATCGTCGGGAGTTGTAGGGGGTATCTATGCACGCCTCCCGGAAGGCGTGGGCAAACCGGAGAGAAAACAGATGGGCGCGATGGGGCATAGCGATCTGGCCTGTTGCAGTGCATTCCCGAGCATTATATGCTCATCATATCTACATTCAATGTTAATCTGATTAACATATCTACGTATCTGACGAGAGCCCGGAGTACGCCATGGAAAACCGCACCGCACGCCTGACCCTGCTGATTGACCCGGACAAGAAGGCGGCCTTTGAAGCCCTGTGCAAGGCGGAAGACGTCACTCCCTCCCAGAAAGTGCGGCAGTTTATCCGGGAATATGTGGAGGAAAAGCTGGGGGCCGACTGGCGGGAAAAGCGCAATCTGTCATCCGCCGGCAAGCAGTAATCCTTGCGATGAAATTTCTGATTCTGGTCCTGACACTTGCAGCCGGCCTTGGTGGATGTTCAATGATAACCCCCGCTCCCGCAGCCTACCCCGAAACCCTGTATGACAGCCTGATCGTGGACAGCGCCGGGGGGCAGGCTCTGACACCCGCCGCCCTGGCCCGGGAACTGGCCGCCGACGACGTGGTGGTGATTGGCGAATACCACGGCCACCAGGCCTCTCACCTGCTGCAGTCCCGGGTACAGGCACAACTGTACCGGCTGCGGCCTGCCCAGGTGCTGACCATGGAGCAGTTCACTGTGGATTATCAGCAGGAGCTGGACCGGTACCTGCGTGGGGAAACCGGCGAAACCGAGATGATCGAGGATGCCAGAGCCTGGGCCAATTACCGGGGCTCCTACCGGCCGCTGGTGGAATTTTCCCGCAGCCACCAGTTACCGGTGATTGCCGCCAACGCTCCGGCCAATATAGTGCGCTGTGTGGGCCG
>JBFHSI010000211.1:0-5548 GCA_041591245.1 Marinobacter sp. | reverse complement strand
GGTGATGGTCTTGCGGACCAGATCGCTGCGGTCCAGTGGGGTGTAGTTGCCATAGACAGGATTGAACAGGTCCATGGGGTCCCCGAAGGCGTAGTTATTACCTTCCAGTCCCTCGTTTTCCAGATCCTGGTAATCGACACCGATCAGCAGGGTGTTCTCGGTTCTGTCGGTAAACCAGGTGCCAACCATCCGGTTATCGATGGTCCAGCTGTCAATGGTGCCGTCACGGTAGGTCAGGCCGCGGCCACCCTGGGTGGCATCGATCTGGTACAGGATATAGCTGCTGCGCAGGAGCATGTCGAGCTTGCTGTAGCGCACATCCTGCTGGAACTTCCAGGTGGTATTGAAGCGGTGGGACAGGCTGTAGCCAATGGAGGACTGGGTGCGTTCGTTGGTGTCGTAATCCGGCTCGCTGTAGCTGGTGGACGGGTCCACCTTGCCGAACGGTGTATCCTGAATGGTTCCATAGGCCAGCTTGAAACTGTTGTAGGGAACCGCGTCGTCCTTCTGGAAGCTGCTGAGAATGGTAAGGCTGGTGGCGTCGGACATATCCCAGGTCAGGCTGGGTGCCAGGTAATAGCGCTGATTCTCGGTGAAGTCGATATCACCTTCGGCATCGCGGTAAAGGCCCACCAGACGGTAGCGGACACTGCCTGTGGAGTTGGCCGGCCCTGCCGTATCTATGCCAATCTGCCGGTGATCGTTGTTGCCCAGCTGAACCTGTATTTCTCCCTGGGGGGTGTCCGTAGGACGTTTGCTGATGGCATTGATGACCCCTCCCGGAGGCGCCTCACCGTAGAGAATGGACGCCGGCCCTTTCAGCAGCTCCACACGCTCCAGGCCATAGGTTTCCGGCAGCCACTGATAGAAGCCTTCCCGGTAGATCCGGAGGCCATCCTGATAGGTGGCCTGGTCAAAACCCCGGATCTTGAACCAGTCGGTGTCGTTGTCGGAGCCGTAGTGTCCGGACAGAACCCCGGCACGGTACCGGAAGGTCTCATCCAGGGATTGCACGTTTCGGTCCCGCAGCTCTTCCTCGTCGACCACGGAAGCCGGCCGTGGCGTTTCCACCAGGGGTGCCTCCACCTTCAGAGCCGTTGCCGATACTTCGAGCATATCCAGATGGGTGGGGGTTTCCTCCTGAGCCATTACCGGTAATGAGCAGGCCGCAACAGCGACAGCCAGGGCCAAGCGTATGGCCCGAGCCAGAGGGTGGGATAGGTCGTTGACAGACATGTGAAATTCCCCGGGTAAAAATGCGGATGGTTTACCGAAAGTTAATGGTTGGGGATTCTATGTACGATCAAATATAAATGCAAACCATTATCGTTAATATTACTAGGTGGGGAAGCTGAAGTGTCTGTTTGTGCTGTCCGGGAGTTGTGTGTCGGGGGAGAAGGGCAGCAGATCGCTGCTGCCCTGTCGCTCAGAAGGTGTAGGAAAGGGAGGCTTCTACCGTTCTTTCCTCACCGAACCAGCAGTTGGAGCTGTCGAAGCATGAGTAGTAACGCTCGTCGGTCAGGTTGTTGACGGACAGCCCCAGTTCCGTGCCCTGTAGGGTATGGGACAGCTTGCCGAGGGGGTAGTGTATGGCCAGATCCAGCAGCGTGACGTCGGGAACCGAGCCTTCGTTGGTACTGGCATCATATTCTGATTCGCCGATATAGCGAACACCGAGGCCGGCCACCAGCCCATCCAGAGGACCATCATAAAAACCGTAATCGGCCCAGACGGAAAGCAGCTGTTCAGGCACCCACACCGGTGTCATGCCCTTGAGGCCGGAGTTGTCCTTGGTAACTTCCACATCCTGATAGGTATAGCTCAGGGTCAGGAGCAGACTGTCCAGGGGCTGGGTGCGGGCTTCGAGCTCTATACCCTGGGAGCGCACCTCGCCAGCCTGAATCTTGTCATAGGCCGTGCCGTCGGGGTCACGGGTGGGAACGTTTTCCTTGGTGATCTGGTAGAGGGCAATGTTGCCGGTGGTGCGCTCATCCCCGGACTGGTATTTCACCCCCAGTTCCCACTGGCGACCGGTGGACGGATCGAATTCGTTGCCGTTGCGGTCGCTGCCGGTCTGTGGCTCGAAGCTTTCGGCGTAACTGAGATAGGGAGAGAAGCCATTGTCACCCCGGTACATGACTCCGGCACGGGAGGACACATTGTCCTGGTCCAGCCTGGTATCCACCGTGGCGCCATACTTTTTGCCTTTTTCTTCACCGGTAAAGTCATCCCAGCGAACACCACCAATGATTACAAACCGGCCCAGTTCGATCTGGTCCTGCAGATAGATCCCCAGTTGTTTCTTGCGGATATTGAAATCCGAGGAATACAGGGTATCGGTTATGTCGATGGTTGAGCTGTTGATCTGATAGTAATCCGGATCAAACAGGTCGATGGAGGGCGCACCGCTGCCATAGGAGGTGTCCTCATAAATGACGTCCGAATCGAGGCTAAGATAGTCCACACCTACCAGCAGGTTGTGTCTGGCGGCACCTACCTGGAAGCGGCCGGAGAACTGGTTGTCCACGGTGAAGCCGGTGGTGGCCTCGTCGGTCAGGTAGGCTTCCCGGTTCAGGGTCCGGCCGTCGGCTTCCAGTCCGGTGTTATAGGTATTGGTCTGGTACATGCTGGCGTCGGTATAGCGGAAGTTCTGCAGGAAGCTCCAGGTGTCGTTGATCCGGTGGTCAATCTTGTAGCCCGCCATCAGTACTTCCTTGTCATAGGAATTCCAGCCGGCATCGCCGGAGAAGGCGTCCGTATCCAGTTCCCCGTTGGGGTTCGACAGGAACAGGCCGGAGGCGGGCAGGGAGGTATAGATGCCCCCTTCCGGGTCCTTCTGGTAATACAGATTGAAGTTGATCAGTGTGTCATCACTGACCTGCCAGTTCACGGAGGGAGCGATCATCTGGCGCTCTTCTTCCGAGGTTTCCGCCTGCCCATCCCGGCTTCTGGTCAGCCCCACCAGGCTGTAGGTCAGGTCCGAATCACCCAGCTGACCGCGGCTTTCGATCGAGGCCTCCTGGAGATTTCTGGAACCTGTGGACACTTCGATCTTGTTGAGGCTTTCACCAGAGGGCTGCTTGCCAATCAGGTTCACCATACCTCCAGGAGGCATGGAGCCGTACAGGGTGGAGGTTGGCCCCCGGAACACTTCCACCTGTTCCACTGCCAGCAGGTCCACCTGGGGCTGCAGGTTCCAGTCATTGAACTGCAGCTGCAGGCCGTCGTAATAGTTCTGGTAATTGATAAAGCCACGGATGCTGAACAGATCCATCCGGCCAACCGCACCGCCCCGGAGTTCGGTATTCACACCGGGAGCATAGCGCAGGGCCGCGGCAACGGAGTCGGCATCCCGCATGTCCAGGGCCTCCCGGTCCAGAACGGAAATGCTCTGGGGGGTATCTTCCGGTTCCAGTGCGGTTTTGGTGGCGGTATTGCGGTAGGTGTCTCCGTAGACGGTCAGCTCTTCCAGCGCGAGCGGATCATCGCTATTGGCATGGGCCGCCTGACAGACCAGCGCACTGACCGCCAGGGCCAGCGCCGAGTGTTTGAAAGTGTGTCGGTACATGCTGTTTTCCCGTTAAATGCACAAAGGTTGGCAACGACTGCCTTAGTTGAGAATAATTCCCATTATACCTGTGCAAGAAAACGGGACTTAACCATTTGGTGCATGACGGGCAATCAGTGGCTGGCTGAGTTTGACCGGAATCCAGTACTCCATGGCCACTTCCGGTGCCAGCGGATCAAAGTCGGGCGGGTAGATTTCCAGATCATAACCATAGAGGGCCTCACAACCGGCATGGGGCAGCCAGGCCCGGAAAAACCACCGGAGGGTATCAGCGAGAGAGGTGATCGGGCCGCGGAATGCAATAACCACATAGTTCTGGGCGGGCACAGAAATGCTGTGCAATCGGGCATCTTCACAGCCGGAGCCCAGTTCCAGGCCTGCCAGATAGGTATGGGCTGATCCGGGGCCGGCGGAGAGATCGAGTACACCCACCCGGGGCTGGTTATCGGGAACCCCGATGAGTCCGGACAGCCGGCGCCACAGGTCGGGAATCCGGGATCCGAAATCCGGGCTGGCAGAGAACAGGCCCTGGATCTGGCCGGCGACGCCGGTAACCGAAAATCCGGGGCGGGAATCCAGGCGGATATGGGGAATACGGGCCTTGAGGTCAGCGGGAGGCAGACGTGCCGGGCTGAAGCACAGGGGCGTCTTCAGCAGGCAGGGCAGTCCCCGCTGCCGGTACTTTGCCGGCGAACATCCGAAGTGCTGTTTGAAGCTGCGGCTGAAACTGATATCGGAACCGAATCCGCAGGACAGGCCGATATCGATGATCTTCTGATCGGTAAACAGCAGCATTTCCGCCGCAAGGCTCAGCCGCAACTCCCGCACATAACGGCCGATGGACAGGCCGGTCTGGTCAGAGAACACCCGGTTGAACTGCCAGCGTGACCAGCCTCCCATCCGGGCCAGGCTGGAGACCGCCAGGGGCTTGTCCAGATTCAGGTGGACATAGTCGAGGACCCGTTCGATCCGTCCTAGCTGTGCTTGCCGGCAGGCTTGCATCAGGTGTTGGCACCATTGGTTCAGGGGTTGGTGGAAAAGGCCATAGGCGCTGCCAGAATATTAAGCATCACAAATATGTAATGCAAATCATTATCATCTTATCTCTGCCGCTTTTTCGTTGGGATTAACCCGACCGATCCTGAAATAGTGGCTAACAAGGCTGGAACATAGACTTTGTGAATAGTCCGCAAGGCCTATGGCCGCCCGCTTTTAGGGTATTTTTTGACTTGAATTGACCGCACTATATCCAATTTCGGATACAATACCGCCGCTCTGAATTGCCGATTACGCAGTTTGGCAAAGGTTTGGGGCGGTAGTGGTGCTTCTGGTGTTCTGTTGTTCGTGAAGAAGATCAGATCAGGATCTTCCCGGTGCTTCCGTGCGGCCACCGAGTCACAAATATCAAGGAAGATGTGAGCCTGCTGCCGCACACTGTTTCCAGCACGCTAATTCAGAAGATGTATCCATGCCCTCGACTGTTCTCTCCGGTTTTATCCACAATTTCCTTGGTAAAGCTCCGCTCTGGTACAAACAGGTCATTCTGCTGTTTCTGGTGGCCAACCCGATTGTCATGATGCTGTGGGGCCCGGGAACAGCCGGTTGGCTGCTGATTGCCGAGTTCATCTTTACCCTGGCCATGGCCCTGAAGTGCTATCCGCTGCTGCCCGGCGGGCTGCTGGCGGTGGAGGCCCTGCTGATTGGCCTGACCACGCCGGATGCGGTGTATCTGGAAGTGCTCACCAACTTCCCGGTTATCCTGCTGCTGATGTTCATGGTGGCGGGTATCTATTTCATGAAACAGCTGCTGCTGGTGACCTTTACCCAGATTCTGGTGGGGGTGCGTTCCAAATCGGCCCTGTCGCTGCTGTTCTGCAGTGCTGCCGCCTTGCTGTCGGCGTTTCTGGATGCCCTGACGGTGACTGCGGTGATTATCAGCGTCGCCGTGGGCTTCTTTTCCGTGTACCACAAGGTGGCTTC
>JBFHSI010000210.1:0-5592 GCA_041591245.1 Marinobacter sp. | reverse complement strand
GCTGATGCTGGCGCTGGTCCATACCCTGATTACCGAGAAGCTTGCGAACCCGGGGCATCTGGAGCCCATGATTGAGGGGATGGAACAACTGGAACAGGCGGTTCTGCCCTACTCTCCGGAAACGGTTTCAGAAGCCTGCGGTATCGATGCCGATCAGATCCGTACCCTGGCACGGGAGATGGTAGCGGCGAAGAGCGCCGTCTGTTATGCCCGCATGGGTGCCTCAACCCAGTCCTTTGGTGGCCTGTGCCAGTGGCTCAATAACGTCATCAATATCCTGACCGGAAACTTCGACCGCAGGGGCGGCGCCATGTTTCCGCAGCCGGCGCTGGATCTGGTTCGGGGGCCAAAGGGCAAGCCCAGTTCCTATGGCCGCTACCAGTCCCGGGTAAGGAAGCTCCCCTTCTATAATGGTGAATTTCCGGTGGCAACCCTGGCCGACGAAATTCTCACGGAAGGCGAAGGACAGATCCGCGCCATGATCACCGTAGCCGGCAACCCGGTGCTTTCAAGTCCCGGTGGCCAGCGTCTGGCGTCTGCATTTGAGTCCCTGGATTTCATGGTGTCGGTGGACATCTACCTGAATGAAACCACACGTCATGCGGACATCATTCTGCCGGCAACCACCGGTCTGGAGGTGTCTCACTTTGACGTTTTCTTCAATTCCTTTGCGGTACGCAATACCGCCAAGTTCTCAGAACCCCTGTTCCAGAAGTCTCCGGAGCAGAAGCACGACTGGGAGATCATCAAGGAACTCACCTGCCGCCTGTCCGGCACCAGAAATGATGGCATGACGCCGGAATTCATGCTGGATATAGCCCTCAGGCAGGGCGCCTATGGGGATCAGGGCATGAGCCTTCAGTACCTGAAAGACCATCCCCACGGCGTGGATCTCGGTCCCCTGCAGCCCTGCCTGGAGCAACGCATCCGCACGGCGGACGGGAAAATCCATATTGCGCCCCGGGTTTATCTGGAGGATCTGCAGCGGCTTGATCCCCTGTTGTCAGCGGATGCCCACAAGAACAGCAGCTATCCCCTGTCCCTGATTGGCCGCCGTCTGCCCCGCAGCCACAATACCTGGACCCAGAATTCCTACAGGCTGATAAAAGGAAAGAACCCCTGCACGGTGCAGATTCATCCGGCTGATGCCACAAACTTCGGTATTCAGGAAGGCGGTATGGTGGAAGTGGCGTCGGAAACCGGAAGCGTTTGCCTGCCTGCGGAAATCGATGAGGATATTGCCCCCGGTGTCATCAGCATTCCCCAGGGCTGGGGTCACAATCAACGGCAAACCGGGATGTCTGTTGCGGCCACCCAGCCGGGAGTCAGCATGAACGATGTGACCGATCCGAACCGGGTGGATCTGCTGACAGGCAATGCGGCGCTGAATGGCACCCGGGTGCGGGTTCGGGCGGTGTAAAGCAGGCGGGCCAGGAGCAGTCAGTCTGAGGCGTTGGTGAAACTGTCGGCGTGGCGCCGGAGTTCCGGAAAGAACCTGAGAAACCGGAGCTCCAGCTCCCGGTCCTGGGCCCGGATTTCCTCGATGATTCCGGCAAAATCGTTGGAGAAACGGATTCGTCCGGCCACCTGGTCCAGAGCATAGCCGATCTGGTCCAGATACCGGTAGGCGGCAAACCAGTTATCCCGCACCAGGTACCGGGTCATTCTTGCCATAGGTGCTGGCATCAGATGCCGGTTGGCCTCCAGCTCACCATAGACCTTGCGGATAAAAGTGTCCGGGGCTTCATCGCTGAAGCTGTCCCAGTGCCTTAACAGGTAGTGATCGTAGAGAATATCCAGAGCGACGCCGGCAAACCGGCGCCGATCGCTGGAGAACAGCGCCTTGCTGGCCAGGACTTCCGGATGCTGGTCGGTAAAGGCATCCACGGCCCGGTGGTGGCGCACCCCCAGAAGGACTGGATTTGGCAAGGTTGCCAGATCCAGCCCCCGGGTGAAATCACCCAGAATGCTGCCCACCCGGGCTTCCGGTGAACCCGGTGCCAGAAAAACGTGGGCGAGATGGTTCAAGTAGCCTCCGGGAATCGGTCAGGATCAGAAATTGAACTGAACACCCAGGCCCAGTCCGTCAACGGTTACATCATCATCTTCATAATAACGCATATATTCCAGGTTGCCGGACACACTGGGGGCAACCTCTACCCGCAGGCCAATGCCGTATGACACATCGGTTTCGTCTTCAGTAGCTGTGCCCAGGGGGGAATCCGCTTCAACCTCCACGCGGGTGAAACCCAGTACCGCATAGGGTGTGACCGGCGATTCGTTGACCATGTTGAAGGTGGCGTAGCCGCCGTAAAAATTGTCCAGGGAATAATCGGCCATACCGATACGGTCATCACTCACACCGAACCCGGCACGGGCCTCAAGTCCCAGGAAGGGGGTGGCCATAACGCCCACTTTGGCAGAGAGAGTGCCCACATCGGCATCTCCGATGCCATCCGCATCCAGATTGATAAAACTGTAGTTCAGACCTGTGTACAGCCCGCCCATGCCAGACTTGTACATGTCCTGGGCTTCGGCTGTGCCTATGGAAGCCAGACCGGTTGCCAGCATAACCACGAAGGAGCGTGTGTAGTTGATCATATTCCTTTCTCCTGAAACCAGATTATCAATGTCGGTATTTACGGTGCACCAACATCCGGCAGGTTTCTATAGGGATCAGGCGCATTTACCCTATATTTACGGTGTTTTAATTGCCGGTTAATCCTGCCACAGGGAGGCATTTCCTTGCGGAAGCCAGCACCCACAGGTATTCTGACGCCGTCTCTCTGTTCAGCTGATTGAGCATCCCTTGAGAAACCTGTACCCCGTTATTTTTATTGTCAGCGTCATGTTTGTAATATTGAGCATATTCATGACGTTACCGGTGATTCTTCTGGCTGGTTCTGGAGCTCCGAATGCCTCGGCATTTGCGGAGTCTGCAGCCATTGCCTGTGGTTGCGGTATCCTGGGTCTCCTGGCCACCCGCCGGCACGGCCGGGATCTCAAACCCCGATACATGTTTGTCCTCACAGTCTCCAGCTGGTTCATTATTGCCCTGTTTTCCGCTCTGCCCTTCTATCTCAGCCACGACCAGATCTCTGCGGCCGATGCGTTTTTTGAAGCCACTTCAGGTATCACTACAACCGGTGCCACTGTGTTCAGCGGTCTGGATTCCATGGACCGGGACATACTGCTCTGGCGCTCCATACTGCAATGGATTGGCGGGATCGGAATTATCGGTATGTTCGTTGCGGTGCTGCCGTTTCTGCGGGTGGGAGGCATGCGCCTGTTCGCCACCGAGTCCTCGGAATGGACAGAGAAAGCCCTGCCCCGGATGCGCACACTGAGCCGGGGTCTGCTGGTGGTCTATCTGCTGTTTTCGGTGATTGCAGTGGTCACCTACTGGGTCTCGGGTATGACCCTGTTTGATGCCGTCAACCACGGGCTGACGAGCATTGCCACTGGGGGATTTTCCACATCAGATCTGTCCATGGGCAAGTTCAGTGACCTGATTCTCATGGAAGCCACCCTGTTCATGATCATCGGCAGCCTGCCATTCTTCCTGTTTGTTCGGGAAATGCATGGCCAGCACGGGGTACTGTTCAGGGACCAGCAGGTACGCCTGTTTCTGGGGATTCTTCTGGTGGTCCCTGCTCTGCTGACCCTGTATCGCTGGATGGTTTCTCCCATTCCCTTCGACCCCCTGCACAACTACACATCCACTCTGTTCAACGTGACATCGGTGGTCACCACAACCGGCTTTGCCTCTGAGGATTATTCCGCGTGGGGGCCGCTGGCATTTGTGGTGTTTTTCTTCCTGATGTTTGTGGGCGGCTGCTCCGGTTCCACCTCGGGAGGGATGAAGATCTTCCGTTTCCAGCTGTCACTGATTGTTCTGAGAGAACAGCTGATGCGCCTGCTGCACCCCAGAGCTGTGCTGACCCGGAACTACAATGGCCGGCCGGTCAGTGACGAAATCATTTCGTCCATGATCGCCTACACCTTTATTTTCCTGCTGAGCCTGTCCCTGATCACCATTCTTCTGGCCGCCATGCAGCTGGACTTTGTTACGGCTCTGTCCGGCGCGCTGACCTCGCTGACCAATGTGGGCCCGGGCCTGGGTGCCATTATCGGTCCTGCCGGTAACTTCTCCCCATTACCGGATGCCGCCAAGTGGGTTCTGTCCGTGGGCATGCTGATGGGCCGGCTGGAAATCCTCAGTGTTGTGGTGGTGCTGTCCCCGGCTTTCTGGCGTAGCTGACAGGCTGCGGGCTACTTCAGCCACAGTTGCAGAGTGTTTTCCTGAGGCAGCTCCAGTCGTTCATCCCGTATCCTGATTCTCGGCGTGTAATCTCCATCCGGCCGCTGGGGAACGGTGCACTGGTATTCAAAGCCGTTTTCCGAGCCTTCCAGCGAGTGTTTCATGGTCATTTCCGTGACCAGCCGTGGCCCGTACTCTGAGGCTTCGGCCACCAGCTCTACTGCGATCCGGTTTTCCGGGATACCGTCCAGATAAACGTCCACGGTCACCGACAGTTCATCCCCGCTGGTTTCGGCCCGGATTGCTCCGAACCTCAGCTTGGACCAGTGCATGGCGATTTCCCGGTATTCCCGGACCAGGGCTTCCGCCACCTCTGGCGTGCGCAGCCTGCCCCGGGCCGCCATGGGCAGGTAGAAGGCTTCGGTGTATTCACGCACCATTCTGTTGGCAGAATAGGTGGCGGTCAGCTGGTTCATGCTGGCGCGTATTTTCCGGGTCCACGCCTCGGGGATTCCGTCCCGGTTGGTGTCGTAGAACGCCGGGATGACCTGGTTTTCGAGAAGGTCATAGAGTTCCAGAGCATCTGCGTGATCGTGGCTGTCAGCACGGTGCAATTCTTCGAAGGATGCACCCGGGCGTATCGCCCAGCCCACAGAGTCATTCCAGGCTTCCGCCCACCAGCCATCATACTGGGATAGATTCAGGCCACCGTTTACCAGTACTTTCATGCCGCTTGTACCGCAGGCTTCCCAGGGGTGTCGCGGGCAGTTGAGCCACACATCCACTCCCTGAATCAGCTGGCTGGCAACCCCAAGGTCGTAGTCCTCAATGAATACCACCTTGCCCAGTGCATCGGGGTGGCGGGTAAAGGCTTCCCAGCGCTTGATCAGCTGTTTGCCGTAGGCGTCTCCGGGGTGGGCCTTACCCGCGATGACAATCTGTACCGGCCGATCCCGGTTGTTAAGGATGGCCAGCAACCTGGCTTCGTCGGTGAGCAGCAGGTCCGGGCGCTTGTATTCGGTAAACCGGCGGGCAAATCCCAGAGTCAGAGTTTCATTGTCCAGCAACATGCCGCAGGCCGCGCCAGGATTGTTTCCCGGACCGGGCCGGCAATGCTGGCTGGCAAGCCGCTTGCGCAGATACTGTACCAGCCGCCGGCGCTGGACCTGGCGCATGGCCCAGAGTTCGGAGTCGGAAATCGAATCCATTGGATTCGGCTGCTCCAGGGGCCGGCGCCAGCGTTCAGCACCACAGGCCCGGGTCCAGAGGGCATCCGCTTCCGGAGAGTCCCAGCTGGGGGTATGTACGCCATTGGTGACCGCTTCTGCAGG
>JBFHSI010000209.1:0-5619 GCA_041591245.1 Marinobacter sp. | reverse complement strand
TTCCGGCCTCCAGCGAGGCCATGGGCCAGGCGCAGTAATCCGCCGCATAATAGGCGCTGGGACGGTGGTTGCCACTGGCGCCTACACCACCGAAAGGCGCGGCACTGCTGGCTCCAGTCAGCGGCCGGTTCCAGTTCACTATGCCCGCACGCACCTCTTCCACCAGCCGCTCATAGAGCTTGCGGTCATCGGAAAGAATACCGGCAGACAGCCCGTAACGGGTGTTGTTGGCCAGCTCCAGGGCATCGTCAAAGCTCTTGTAGCGATACACGGTAAGCAGGGGCCCGAAGAATTCCTCATCGCTCAGGGTCAGCCCGGTGGCATCCACAATCCCCGGTGACAGCAGTCCGGTATCCGGCCGCAGCTGTTTCATTTCCAGCATGGATACAGCGCCCTGCTCCAGCATCCGGGCCTGGGCCGCCAGCAGCTTGTCCGCCGCCTCACTGGAAATCACCGAACCCATAAACGGCTGGGGATCAGCGTCGAATTCCCCCACCTGGATACGGGAAGCCACCTGCACCAGCCGCTCCAGCAGTTCATCTCCCTTGCGGCCCTTGGGCACCAGCAGGCGACGGGCACAGGTACAACGCTGACCGGCGGACAGGAACGCGGACTGCACGGTATGGTGAACCGCTCCGTCCACATCTGCCACATCCTGGATAATCAGCGGGTTGTTACCCCCCATTTCCAGGGCCAGGATTTTCTCCGGCTGGCCGCCAAACTGTTCATGGAGCAGATGCCCCACCGTGGAGCTGCCGGTAAAGAACAGGCCGTCGATCAGAGGGTGGCTGGCCAGGCATTTGCCGGTATCGGCGGAACCCTGCACCAGATTGATGACTCCATCCGGCAATCCGGCCCGGGTCCAGAGCCGGACCGTCAGTTCCGCCACACCGGGGGTCAGCTCACTGGGTTTGAATACCACCGTATTGCCCGCCAGCAGAGCAGGTACTATATGGCCGTTGGGCAGGTGTCCGGGAAAATTGTAGGGGCCGAACACAGCCACCACACCGTGGGGCCGGTGGCGCAGTACCGCATGGCCGCCCGCCACCTCGGATTCGGAATATCCGGTGCGGTCGTTGTAGGCTTTCACCGATATGGCGATCTTGCCAATCATGGCAGCCACTTCCGTGCGGGACTCCCATAATGGCTTGCCGGTTTCCAGGCCTATCTGTCTGGCCAGTTCCTCCCGGTTTTCCTCAAGCTGGGCGGCAAAGGTCTCCACGATTTCGCGGCGAGCCTCAAACCCCAGGCGCGCCCAGCCGGGAAAGGCCTGCCGGGCCTCACGGATGGCCGCATCCACATCTTCCACACTGGCGCTGACACCATCCCAGACGGTTTCGCCGGTGACGGGCTGAACAGACTCCAGCGGCGTGCCATGCCCATGAAGCCACAATCCATTTATATAAAGTTCGCCTGTCAGATTTGCCATATCACTGCACCTCCCGGTACTGGAGTTCTGAGTTTCAGGGCTTCCTCGCCCCTCGTTTCCCTAATCCCACGAAGAATGACTGCGGTGTTGCCGGCCCCGGTCTGCCCGCGGCTCTGTGGAGCCGTCCTGACCGGCGGCACTGTGGCCCGGCCAGCGTCCCTGCTCCTTCAGCGGTGCCAGCCGTACCAGATCCCCGGATTCCACTTCCAGCACCCCGGCCACTTCCGGAGGCAGACTGATGGTATCCGGCCCGACACAGGAAACCGGCACGGTGGTCACCCGGAAATCCCGGAACGAGCGGTTGGATACCATCACCCGCTCGCTGGCAGGCACATCCAGATCCACCGGTCGCCGGGTAATCAGCACATGGCGGCTGACCGCCTCCCGCACCGTCCGGATGTTATGGACAAATGCCTCCACCACCGGCCCGCCATCGAAGATATCCACCAGGCCATTGAAGTTGAAGCCCTCGGCCTTGAGCATTTTCAGCGCCGGCGCCGTGTTCTCATGCACCTGCCCGATCACCGAACGGGCCGATTCCGGCAGCATGGGCAGGTAGATGGGGTACTTGGGCATCAGCTCGGCAATGAAGGACTTGTCCCCCAGCCCGGACAGCACATCCGCCTGACTGAATTCCATATCGAAGAACTTTCTGCCCAGGGCATCCCACAGGGGACTGTGACCATGGGCATCGGAAACACCCCGCATCTCGGCAAATACCTTGGCGGAAAAGTGCTTGCGGAACTCATCCAGATACATGAACCGGCAGCGGGACAGCAGCAGGCCATTTCCGCCCCCCTTGTAGTCATCGGACAGCAGCAGGGAGCAGATTTCACTGGTGTCCGTCATGTCATTGGACAGCTGCAGAGTCGGGGTACGCACATGTACCCCCAGCTCCCGGGACGCATTGACGGTGACACTCAGGCGATAGTTATAAAACACCTCGTCCAGCCCGACCCGGGCCTGAATACCGCTGATACCCACGGCTTTCCCGGTTCCGGTATCCTCCAGCGCAAACAGATACAGCCCGGCTTCCGGTGCACAGCGCTGGCTGAAAGTGTCCCGGGCCAGCTCAATCTTGCGCTGCAGCAGCTCCCGATCGGCCGGCAGTGTGGTCAGTCCCTTGCCCGCATTCCGGGCCATGGCATAGAGATCCTCAAGATCCTTTTCCTGAAGCGGGCGAATCACCAGCATGGAAATGTCTCCTTGGCAGCATCCGGTTTCACAGGGGGGCAATCCTTACCGGGTCACCGGCGCTCCGGCCCAGTGTGCGCCAGGTCCTTACCGGCACCCGGACTTTCCCGCTCAGAGTTTCCACGACCGGGGCCAGGGTACAGCGGAAATCGCCGCCGTCACCGGCCGCAATCAGACAGGTTTCACCGGCATCATCATGGGATGCATGCAGGGTTTTGCGCTGGCTGGTTACCAGTGTCCGCAGGCTGTCGGTGCGGGCCTCAAGCACCGGGCCCGCATCAAAAATGTCCAGGTAGCAGCCGGGCTGAAAGCCTTCCTGCTGCAGCAGTTCCATATTGGCCCGGGTCAGCGGGTGGGGCTTGCCCAGGGCCTTCTGGGCAGCTTCCGAGAGCAGCGTCACATAGATAGGATTGGGCGGCATCAGCTCGGCGATGAAGGTCTTGCTGAGCAACCCGGAATAACGGTCTGCTGCCTCAAAATCCATATTGAAGAAATGCCGGCCCAGGCTGTCCCAGAAAGGCACGGAACCATCTTCGGACTGCTCCCCCTGAATCTCCACCACCGTACGTCCGCTGAACAGGCTTCTGTGACTGGCAAGAAACAGAATCCGGGCCCGGGACAGGAGCTGGAAGGCATCGCTGCCCAGCAGTTCCGGGCGGATGGAAAAGGAGCACAGCAGGGTCTGGTCGGTCAGGGAATGGGACGGATACAGCACCTCCACGCGCCGGGATATACCCAGCCCGTGGGAGGCGTGAATCAGGGCATCACGGCGGTAGTTATAGAAAGGCTGGCCATTACCGGCACGGGCGTCTATGCCGGCGGTACCTTCCAGCTTACCTGTGTCCCGGTTTTCCAGAACAAACAGGAATCTGGAAGACCTGTCTGCCGGCACACTGCCGGCAAAAGAGGCCACGGAGTCTTCGATTCTGCGGGCAAGCGCATCCTCCTGCCGTGGCAGTGTCGACGACACCCGGGCACGGCTGGCATCAGCAATAGCCAGGATCGGCTTCAGATCATCCGGCTGTGCCGGACGCACCAGCCACATAGAAGCTCCTTATGCCGTGAGTTTTTTCACCGCAGACTCGAACCGGGTCAGGGCATCCTCGATGTCTGACTCGGGAATGATCAGAGACGGGGCCAGACGGACCACATTGGCCCCGGCCACCAGTACCATAACGCCTTCATCCAGCCCCGCATTCAGGAAGTCCCGGGCCCGGCCCTGCCATTTCTCAGTGAGCACACAGCCCAGCAACAGACCAGCGCCACGAACTTCACTGAACACCCCGTAGCGTTCACCGATATCCATCATGCCCTTGCACAACAGCTCGGACCTGGCCTTCACACCCCGCAGAATTTCCGGCTGGCTGACGGTATCGATCACCTTCTGGGCCACAGCACAGGCCAGGGCATTGCCGCCATAGGTGCTGCCGTGGGTACCGACACCGAAGCTGGCAGCCACTTTTGCGGTGGTCAGCATGGCGGAAATGGGGAAGCCCCCGCCCAGCCCCTTGGCACTGGACAGGATGTCCGGAACCACGTCGTACATTTCGTAGGCATAGAGGTAGCCGGTACGGCCTACGCCCGTCTGTACCTCATCAAAGACCAGCAGTGCGTCGTTCTCGTCACACAGCTGACGCAGACCCTTGAGGAATTCCGGATCCGCCGGCAGGACACCGCCCTCACCCTGAATGGGTTCCACCACCACGGCGCAGGTCCTGTCTTTCGAAATCAGTTTTTTCACCGATGCCAGATCGTTGAACTCGGCATGCACAATCCCGCCCGGGGCCGGCTCGAAACCTTCCAGATACTTGGGCTGGCCACCGACACTGACGGTAAACAGGGTACGCCCGTGGAAGGCGTTCCTGAAGGAGATGATCTCGTGTTTCTCCGGGCCAAAATGCTCCCAGGCATAACGCCGGGCCAGCTTGAACGCAGCCTCATTGGCTTCGGCGCCGGAGTTGGCAAAGAACACCCGTTCGGCAAAGGTCTGCTCGCACAGGGTTCTGGCCAGCCGCAGTGCCGGCTCGTTGGTCATGACATTGGACAGGTGCCAGATTTTTTCTGCCTGTTCCTGCAGTGCCCCCAGCAGCCCCGGATGGGAATGGCCGAGGCAGGACACGGCAATCCCGCCCTGCAGATCCACAAACTCTCGCCCTTCCTGATCGCGGACCCGTGATCCCTCGCCTCGCACCGGAATGATTGCGCCGGGCGCATAATTGGGCACCATTACTTCATCAAACAGTTCACGGCTGACGGGATCTCTGTTCATAACTCTCTCTCGGGAAAAGCGGCTAAGCCTATAAAAGTAGTAGTGTTACCGCAGATAGCAAGGGTTCGCACACGCGGATACCCTAACCATAATACGCCTGTGCTGCCTTAACAACATCCGCATCAGTGCGCACCTCCGGGCCGGCCGCTGGCACCGGTATCGAGAGCCTGCGGCTACCCGGTACTTTCGTAGGTAAGGCTGGCAGCACCACAGCCCCCTTATCCATGCAGATGACTGTATCTGAACGAAAAGCAGTTATAGACATTCGTCTAATTTCTGCACAAATTCATTTGAATTGTCATGGAATGGTAACTACCTTCGATCTTGGGTCCAACAACAATAAATATGTGGAGACAACAATAATGCAAAGCAACAAACTGAGATTGGCAATTCGGGCTACCGCGGCGGCTGCCGTATTCGGTATGGCCGGACAGGCGAGCGCTGTCAGCTTTGATGCGGGCGGTTGGAACACCAGTGTTTATGGTTACGCCCGGCTGAATGCCAGCTACGATATCGATGAGGACGTGTCATCCTCCACCCGCTCCTTCAACTACAACACCATCAACGTGGGCGGCGCGGAAGACGATGAGCCTACCGGCTACTTCGGTGCCGATGCCTTCCAGAGCCGTATCGGCATCAAGACCACCAGCCCTGAAGGTGTAACCTTCAATATCGAGGGTGACTTCCGTGGCGGCGGCGGTGGATCCCTGCGTCTGCGCCATGCCTA
>JBFHSI010000208.1:0-5686 GCA_041591245.1 Marinobacter sp. | reverse complement strand
CCCAAAATCACCATAAGGGACGAAGACTGCAGAATGGCCGATGCACTGGACAGGGGTGTCAGAGCGATGGCCAGGGCATAACAGACACGCCCCGTCATTTCGCAGACGGCCCGGACCACCACTGCCCGTGACAGCATCGCCCGGTCGATAACAGCCTCGCCCCGGTGCCATGTCAGCAGCATGAACATCAGGGCACCACCGATACCGAAAAAGGTGAGAACCACACCGATGCCAGACGCCTGTGTCGCCGCCTTGATAAACATGTCCTCAACGGCAAAGGCCGCCATGGCCAACACCATAAACAGGCTGCCACGTGTGTTTCCCATATATTCACCTTCGGCGGGTGCCCCCGCTATATGCAAGCACTGGAAGTCGGAACAAAATCAGGAAAACGTTATATCGGCTTATTTCCGCTGCCACAACCGTCAGGTTTCCCTCAGGGCTTTTTCGTAGACGCCGGCGAATTGCTCCTTCAGCCAGTCCATCAGCCTACGCACCCTTTGCAACTGATAGCGGTGGGGTGGACAGGCCCGGATCACCTGTTCTTTTCCTCTGGGCAGCTGCTCCCTGAATGTTGACTAGGCCCCCCATAAAGTGCCTGAATAGGGGGCATCTGACCTTCAGAGGAAACGAACATGAAATGGATCGTTGTGATCGTTATTGGCGCAGTTGTGGCTCTCTGGCTCTATAAAGGCCGGAGCAAGAATGCTCTTGAAGATCCTGAGCTGAAGACCTACGAGGACAAGGACTTCTACCTCACATCGGATGACAACAAATCCGAACAAGCCTCATCCGAGGAAAACAGCAACCCCCGCCACTGAGGGGGACCGGGACAGCCGGCGCCTGGCATGGTAATTTTGATCAACCTTGTCTATCAGCCAGAGTTCTTTATGGATATCCGCCAGCTGCAGTTCCTTTGCGCCCTTGACCAGCACCGGCATTTCGGCCATGCCGCCGAAGCCTGCCATGTCACCCAGCCCACCCTGTCCATGCGCCTGAAGAACCTGGAAGAAGAACTGGGAGTCACACTGATTCGGCGGCGCCAGCGCTTTGAGGGTTTTACCGAGGAGGGCGAGCGCCTGCTCAACTGGGCCCACCAGTCGGTCGCCGCCTTTGCGGGCATGAAAACCGAGGCGCGGCGGTTGCAGGGGGAGCTGGTGGGCACGCTGCGCATTGGCATGGTGCCCCTGAGCCATGTGGAACTTATGCCTTCCCTGCAACAGTTGCACAAGGACTCCCCCCACGTCCGGCTGCAACTGCATGCCCTGAGTTCACAGCAGATTATTGCCGGCCTGGAAGCCAATCAGCTGGATATCGGCCTGACCTATCTGGCCCAGGCCGATATGGCCGGTTACCGGGTCTGGCCCCTGGGAACGCCTCAGGTGGGGCTGCTGTATCACCCCGATTACTTTGCTCCGGAATCCACTCCAACACCGGACGGCGACCGGCTGAGCTGGGAGGCACTGACCACCCTGCCCCTGGGTCTGCTGAGTGACTCCATGCGCTTCCGTCAGGGACTTGAACACAGCGCCAGACTCAAAGGCACGGAACTGTCACCGGTACTGGAATCGGATTCCGTGGAACACCTTCTTGAAGGCACCAGCAATGGCCTGTGCTGCACTCTGGTGCCGCTGCCGGCACCGCGCTCGGCATCAGCCACCGGACTGCGGACAGTAGCCATGGAAGACACCCTGCCGCAATCGACACTGGCACTGGTCTGCCAGAACAGCCAGTTCAGCCATAACCCCCTGGTACAGGCACTGATACAACGCATGACTGCCGCCAACTGATAGACAGCATCTATCAATACATCACTACTGGCAATTGGACGCCCCACCAGCCCGGCCGTATCCTGAAAACAGATTCTGTTCACTACGGCCAAGCCTCCCGGCCAGTGTCTAGAGCGCTGTCTCCCCCCAGAGTCACACCCATACTCCGCATACCACAGACAATAAAAGACTTATGAACAAAACAAAGCCTGTTTACTCCGCTTATGAAGGTCCCGCCGGTGGCTGGGGCGCACTGAAAAGCACCGCCCGCTTCTGGATGAAAAGTGAAAACCGCATCCACAACATCAAGAGCCTGCTGAAAACCAATCAACAGGATGGTTTTGACTGCCCGGGCTGCGCCTGGGGCGACAAGCAGGACCCGAACAAATTCAAGTTCTGTGAGAACGGCGCCAAGGCGGTGAACTGGGAGGCCACCAGCAAAACGGTGACGGCGGACTTTTTTGCCCGCTATCCGGTCAGCTGGCTGAAACAGCAGAGCGACTACTATCTGGAGTATCAGGGCCGGCTGACCCAGCCCATGCGCTACAACCGGGAAACCGACCATTACGAAACCATCAGCTGGGACGACGCCTTTGCCCTGATCGGGGATACCCTGAAGAGCCTGTCGTCCCCGGATGAACTGGAGCTGTATACCTCGGGCCGCACCAGCAACGAAGCCGCCTTTCTTTACCAGCTGTTTGGCCGGGCGTTCGGTACCAACAATTTTCCCGACTGCTCCAACATGTGCCATGAGGCCAGCGGCTACGGCCTGATCAGCAGTATCGGCATCGGCAAGGGCACGGTGGTGATGGAGGATTTCAATCACGCCAATGCCATTTTTGTCTTCGGCCAGAACCCGGGCACCAACCATCCACGCATGCTGGCCACCCTGCGCGAAGCCAGGGAAAACGGCGCCCGGGTTCTGAGCTTCAATACCCTGAAGGAACGAGGGCTGGAACGCTTCCAGGATCCCCAGGAACCCCTGGAAATGCTCACCAATGGCTCCAAAAGAATCAGCGACAGCTATTTCCGTCCGAACATCGGCGGCGACATGGCCCTGGTCCGTGGCGTGGTCAAGGTGCTGATTGAATTGGAAAAAGAGGCCAACAAAGAGGGCCGGGCGGTTTTCGATCACAGTTTTATTGAGCAGCACACCACCGGCATGGACGACTATCTGGCCCAGGTGGAAAGCACCGGCTGGGAAATCATCCTGCGCCAGTCCGGTATCAGCCGGGAAGAAATCGAAAACATCGCCCGCATCTATGCCGGATCGGACCGGGTAATCTGCACCTGGGCCATGGGGCTGACCCAGCACAAGCACTCGGTGGCCACCATCCACGAAATCGTCAACCTGCTGGCCCTGCGGGGCAACATCGGCAAGCCTGGCGCTGGTGCCTGCCCGGTCCGCGGTCACAGCAATGTGCAGGGCGATCGCACCATGGGCATCGATGAAAAGCCTTCGGCCGCATTTCTGGACCGGCTGCAGGCCCATTTCGGCTTCGAGCCTCCCCGCCATCCGGGCCATGCGGTGGTGGAGGCGATCCGCGCCATGCGTGACGGCAAAGCCAAAGTCTTTATCGGTATGGGCGGCAACTTCGCCTCTGCCACCCCGGACACGGCTGCAACGGAAGCCGCGCTGGCCAACTGTGAACTGACCGTTCAGGTCAGCACCAAGCTCAACCGCTCCCATCTGGTGGTGGGCAGGAACGCACTGATTCTGCCCTGCCTGGGACGGACGGACATTGACATGCAGGCCACCGGTCCACAGCGGGTCACGGTGGAAGATTCCTTCAGCATGGTGCATGCTTCCGGCGGGGTGCTGGAACCTCTGTCGGACCAGCTGAAATCCGAGCCAGCCATTATCGCCGGCATGGCTACTGCCGCCCTTGGCCACTTCCCCCTGGACTGGCAGGCGCTGGTGGCCGATTACGACCGCATCCGGGAGCATATCGAGGCGGTGATCCCGGGCTTTGAACAGTTCAACGCCAGAATCGCCCAACCGGGTGGTTTCTATCTGGGCAACTCCGCCCGGGAACGGCGCTGGAACACCACGGGGCAGCGCGCAGTAATCCATGCCCATTCGCTGCCCGACAATATTCTTCCGGACAAGGCCGCCACCCAGCTGAGTGAGCGCACACTGATCATGCAGACCCTGCGCTCCCACGACCAGTACAACACCAGCATCTACAGTCTGAATGACCGCTATCGCGGCATTCACGGAGAGCGCAAGGTGGTCTTTATCAACCAGGCAGACATCCAGCGCCTGGGACTGGACCCGGAACAGCCGGTTACTATCCGCTCCCTATGGGATGACGACAGGGTCCGTGAAGTCAGCGATTTCCGCCTGATTCCCTATGAAATACCCGCCGGCAATGTCGCCGCCTACTACCCGGAAACCAACCCCCTGGTTCCCCTGGATTCACTGGGCGAGTTCAGCGACACCCCCACCTCCAAGAGTATTGCGGTGGAGCTGATTAACGAAGACAAGGGGCTGAAAATTCCGTTAAAGGCGGTATAAAACACTTCATTTCTTCCCGCCTCCGACACACCACCCAGCCCTCCAAAATGCTGTAATCCGGCCGCTATCTGCCGGGTTACAGCACCACGCCGATACCCCCCTGTTCGTGAAAGTGAACGTGGAGTCACGACTATTTTTTGCCCCATTTCGACAGGCTAATCTTGCCGGGTCATTTCAACTCAGTCCAACCAATCACATACAGGATGCCCCATGATCACTGACATAGACAAAACTCACCTCGAACGTACCGTAGCACTGGCAGAAACGGCGTTGAGCAAGGGAAATGAGCCCTTTGGTTCGGTACTGGTATCGGAAACGGGCGAGGTACTGTTTGAAGACCACAATCATATTGGCAGCGGTGACGATACCCTGCACCCGGAGTTTGCCATTGTCCGCTGGGCGGCCGCCAACCTGACCCGGGAGCAACGGGCTGCTGCCACGGTATACACCTCTGGCGAACACTGCCCCATGTGCGCTGCTGGCCATGGTCTGGTGGGACTGGGGCGGATCGTTTACGCCAGCTCGGCTGAACAGTACGGTGACTGGCTGAACGAGATGGGTATTGAGACGCCGCCGGTTAAACCGCTGCCGATCAATTCCATCTCACCGCTGATTCCGGTTGAAGGGCCGGTACCAGAGCTGGCGGAACGGGTTCGCGGCCTGCTGAAAACCCTCTATACCTCCCGCGGCCTGTGTGCATGATGATCGTCTGATCAAAGCGCTGCGCCCTTTAGAGTCATCAGGATTCTGGGGTTAGCCCCCTGGCAGGTTGTTCCATAACCTGCCAGGGGGCCTGCCACGACAGAAGAAATCGGCCCGATTAAGGCCCACTAACATCCCCCCTTCCCAGCCATTCAAGCCTCTTCCCGATTTTTGGCCGCAATATTGCTTCTTTATTTTGCGAACCCGCCTACCGAGATATGAGATGAACCTTTCTGACATTGATCTTCGACTACTGCGCGTGTTTCAGGCTGTTGTGGAGGCCGAAGGGTTTCACAGTGCTCAGGAAGAGCTGAATATCAGTACTTCAACCATCAGCAACCATATGTCCCAATTGGAGGCGCGGGTTGGATTTCGCCTCTGTCAGCGCGGACGCAGCGGCTTTCGTTTGACGCATAAAGGAATGGTCTTTCATCAAACCATGATGGAATTCTTTGCCGCCGTAAAAAGTTTTCAGACTAAAACCCAGCAATTGCAATAGAGCCAGCGAGATGCCATTCACCTGGGCATTATCGACAATCTTGCCACGGACGATGGCTGTCCATTGCAAGGTGCACTATCCTGGTTTTACGAGACTTACCAGCCAGATAAACCCACCAATCTCACTATTGAAGTGCTCTCTCCTGAAGCAATCGAAAAAGGGCTAATCAATAACAGCCTGGATATAGGCATAGGTATT
>JBFHSI010000207.1:0-5699 GCA_041591245.1 Marinobacter sp. | reverse complement strand
GCCCTTACTGTCAAACACAAACAGCACCAGGGCCTGACGCTGGTACTCCTCCAGAAAATCCTCATAACCGAACTCGTCGCTCAGCTGGGTGGTTTTAATGGTGAAACCCTTGCTGACAAGACTGGCCAGTTTGGCGTAACTGACACCGTCAAACAGGCCCCGGGTCATCTGTATTTTTTCCGCAGTCTGGTGCCGGGCCTTCTGTTCCTGGTCCCCTTCGGCAAGGCTGAATACATGGTTGGGGCCGAACCAGTCCAGGAAATGGTAGGTGGCCAGGGAGTTCATCTGCTTGTAGGGGGAGATCACCAGAAAATTGCCGATACCGGTCAGATCCAGATGGGTGGCCGCGTGTTCGGAAATGGGATTGCCGAAATAGGTTTGCAGATTGTCCATGCGGGCCTGGCGCACGTTTTCCCAGTTGGTATCCGCCAGGGTGACCGGAACCTCCTGTTTCTTCAGGGCCTGGGCGATCATTCGTGCTACCGGGTTGGCACCGAGAATCAGGAAGCCGTAAGACGCGGGTTCCGCCACCGACAGTAACCGGGCCAGGGGGCGGGCGGTCAGGCTCTGCAGGGTAACAGTGGCGATAATCAGCATGAATACCAGAGGAACCAGGGTGTCGGCATTGGCGTAACCCAGCTTCTGCAACTGAAACGCGAACAGTGCCGAGACGGCGGCAGCCACTATGCCCCGGGGTGCAATCCAGCTCAGGAACAGCTTTTCCCGCCAGTTCAGGCTGGTGCCTGTAGCCGACAGGAAAATACTCAGGGGGCGGGCCACCAGCATCAGTATGGCCAGAACCGCCACCAGCCCCCAGCCCAGACTGGCGATGGCGCTGAATTCAATACGGGCTGCCAGGATAATGAACAGGGCCGAGATCAGCAGGACACTGAGGGATTCCTTGAATTCCAGAATGCTCTCAACGGACACCTGCTTCATGTTCGCCATCCAGATGCCCATAACGGTCACAGTCAGCAGTCCGGACTCATGGGCCATTTCGTTGGAAATGGCGTAAACCCCGAGCATGAAGGTGAGGGTGCCGGCGTTGTGCAGGTACTGGGGAATCAGGTGCTGGCGCAGTACCAGCCCGTTCAGGTAACCGGCTGCGGCGCCGATGAGAAAGCCCACCACCAGGGTTTTTCCGAAGATATACAGGGAGTGTCCGAATACATTGCCCTGGCCCCAGGACACTATGCCCTCGAACACCAGAACCGCCAGCAGGGCACCTACCGGATCAATGATAATGCCTTCCCAGCGCAGGATATTGGCCAGCTTGGCGGTGGGGCGCACGGAGCGCAGCAGGGGAGCAATGACCGTGGGTCCGGTGACAATGGATATGGCGCCGAACAGGAGGGCCACACCCCAGGCGATATCCAGTAACCAATGGGCGGTGAGGGTGCCAATGGTGCAGGTGACAATGGAGCCTACCGGAATGAGGTTACGGACCATTTTGCCGTGTCCGCGGATTTCCTCATAGCGCAGGGTCAGGCTGCCCTCGAACAGGATGATGGCAACCGCCAGGGACACCATGGGGAACAACAGGTCGCCGAATACCGCATCCGGCGCCAGGAATCCGGACATGGGTCCGACGGCAATTCCCCCGGCCAGCAGGAACAGAATGGCGGGCATTCGGACCCTGGAGGCGAGCCACTGACAGAAAAGGGAGAGGACGCCGATACTGGCGAGGAGCATGACTGTGCTTACGGGCATGGTGGTTTCAGATCCCTTGAACTATTGATTGGCGCGTCGTGCGATCCGGTTCAGCAGCCGTGAGGCGGCAAAAAATCCGAAACTGGCGGTGACCGGGCTGGCGGCTCCGAAACCAGAGGCGCAGTCCAGGCGCACCGGGCCATCGGTTGCCGGCTTCTGCCGGCAGACTTCCCCGTCTCCGGCAGGATACGTCAGTTGCTCCAGTGAGTATACGGCTTCGATACCGAACCTGCGCTTGGGATTCCGGGAAAATCCGTATTCCCGGCGCAGGGTGTTGCGCACCTTGGCCAGCAGCGGGTCCTGGGTGGTCTTGCTGAGATCGGCCACCTGGATCTGGGTAGGGTCCATCTGGCCGCCGGCACCGCCGGCACAGACGATGGGGATTTTCCGGCGCTGGCAGTGGGCAATCAGGGCCGCTTTGGCCTTGACGCTGTCGATGGCATCCACCACACCGGTCATATCCTCGGTGATCAGCTCCACCACATTCTTGCTGGTGAGAAATCCGAAGTGTATGCGGATGTCGGCCTGGGGGTTGATCCGCCGCAGCCGTTCCGCCATGGCATCGGTTTTGGTCTGGCCATACTGGCCTTCCAGGGCATGCAGCTGGCGGTTGGTGTTGGAGACGCAGATATCGTCCATATCGATCAGGGTCAGGGTGCCGATACCGCTGCGGGCCAGGGATTCGGCGGCCCAGGAGCCCACGCCGCCAAGGCCTACAATGGCAATATGGGCATTGCGGAAGGCGTCCAGGGCCTGACGGCCGTAAAGGCGTTCAATGCCCCCAAAGCGGAATGCATAGTCGTCGGTGTTCATCGGGGCTCCGTTCAGGTTCTGTGTGACCCGGTCATTCTTCAAGGTAGGTGTAGCCTTCCAGTCCGGCGGTCAGCTCCGCCAGCAGGGCACTCTGTTCCGACTCCGGCAGTCCGCTGCTGCGCAGCTGCTGGTCATAGGCCTGCTGCAGGGCATCGGGCTCGAAATTCACGTAACGCAGCACCTTGGCCACTGTGTCCCCGCTAATCAGGTCTCCGGTTACCACCTTGCCTTGGGCATCCAGCATGACATCAATGGAGTGGGTATCGCCAAACAGGTTGTGCATGTCCCCGAGGATTTCCTGGTAGGCCCCGGTCATGAAAAAGCCGATCAGCAGGGGCTCTCCGGGCCTGTGTTCCGGCAATGGCAGGGTGGTTTCCAGGCCCTGGCCATCCACATATCGGTCGATACGTCCGTCGGAATCACAGGTAATGTCCTGGATCACCGCCCGCCGGTTCAGGGGCCGGTTCAGTCCGTTGATGGGCATGACCGGGAATACCTGGTCAATTCCCCAGACATCCGGCAGGGACTGGAACAGGGAAAAGTTCACAAACAGCTTCTCGGCCAGTTTCTCATTCAGTTCATCAATGATTTCCCGGTGTACCCGGATGGAGCTGTCCAGTTTGTCCAGCAGCAGGCGGCAGCAGCGGGTATAGATGGTTTCGGCATTGGCCCGCTCTTCCAGTGACAGCAGGCCCAGGGCAAACTGGGCATGGATGTCGGTCATGGCATGCAGTATGTCGTGGTAGATCTCTGCCAGGGCGCGGGGGGTGTCAGCGTCCTCCAGGCTTTGCTGGTCCCGCCACAGGTCCTGCAGGGCGCCGGCGGCATCGGCCTCCGGTGGCAAGGCGCTGTCGTGTCCCGGCGCTTCCCGGTCGATAACATTGGTGACCAGTACTGAATGGTGAGCGCTCAGGGCCCGGCCGGATTCGCTGATCAGGTCCGGATGGGGGATGGCATGGCGGTCGCATTCGGACTGCAGGATATGCATCACATTGTAGGCATACTCATGAACGCTGTAGTTCATGGAGCAGCTGCTGCGGGACCGGGTGCCTTCGTAGTCCACGCCCAGCCCGCCGCCAATGTCCACGGTACCTATGGGTGCGCCCATACGCCGGAGTTCGCTGTAGAAGCGGGCACATTCCCGCAAACCGGTCTGGATATCGCGGATGTTGGCTATCTGGGAACCCAGGTGGAAGTGCAGCAGCTGCAGACTGTCCAGGGCATCGGCCTCACGCAGGGTGTGGATAACCTCCAGAATCTGGCTGGCGGACAGCCCGAACTTGGATTTCTCGCCGCCGGTGTTCTGCCAGTTGCCCTTGCCAATGGTGGCCAGCCGTGCCCGGATACCGATCAGGGGCGTGACCTTCAGGTTTGCCGCCTCTTCCAGAATCAGTGGCAGCTCCGACTGTTTTTCCACCACAATAAAGACCCGGTGTCCCAGCTTCTGGCCAATCAGTGCCAGCCGGATGTACTCCCGGTCCTTGTAGCCATTACATACGATCACTGATCCTGTCTGCCGGGACAGGGCCAGTACCGCCATCAGTTCGGGCTTGCTGCCTGCTTCCAGGCCAATCTGGTGCCGGGATGCGGCGGGCTCTGCCGCCAGCAGTTCTTCCACTACCCGCCGCTGCTGGTTGACCTTGATGGGATAGACTGCAGTATAGCGGCCCTGGTAACCCTGCTCACCGGCCACCTTGTTGAAGGCATCGCAGAGCCGGTTGACCCGGTCGTGGAGGATATCGGTAAAGCGGACAAGCACCGGCAGGGCAATGCCGGAGTCGGTCAGGGACTGCACCAGTTCGGGCAGATTGATCTGTGCCGGGCTGCGGCCCCGGTCCGGGCGGATCAGTACATCACCGGCCCTGTTGACGCCAATATAACCGTCGCTCCAGTGGCTGATGCTGTAGGTCTTGTGGGCGGGGGTATCTTTGGCTTCGCTCATGTATGCAGTCCTGTCAGGAAACCGGGGGCGCGGCGGGGTGCCGGCACAGGGAGGATATTGTAGGGATTCCTGCCAGCGGCTAAAAGAAGCGGATGACAAAACAGCTGGTGACAGGTGCAAATTTACTTTGGTTGTGCCCCCGTCGCCCCTACAATACGCCTTTTCGGCACAGCGAATGGCGCACATCTGGAGGCAAGGCAATGACGGCATTGAATGATGGCTGGTTTACCGAGGTGTTTCAGGACCAGGGTACAGCCTTTTCCCTGCAGGTCCGGCGGAAACTGCACGAAGAGCAGACACCGTTTCAGAAACTGGAAATCTATGAAACTGAAACTTTCGGGAACCTGATGGTTCTGGACGGCTGTGTGATGCTGACCTCCCGGGACAATTTCCTCTATCACGAAATGATGACCCATCCGGCCCTGTTTACCCACAAGGATCCGAAAAAAGTTGTGATCGTGGGCGGCGGAGATTGCGGAACCCTGAGGGAAGTGCTGAGACATCCGGGGGTCCGGGAAGCCTGGCAGGTGGAAATCGATGAACGGGTGACCCGGGCGTCCGAGAAGTTTTTCCCGGAGCTGTGCGAGTCCAATGATGATCCCAGGGCCAATTTCTTTTTCGGAGATGGTATCCAGTGGGTTCGGGACCAGGAACCCGGCAGCATCGATGTGCTGATTATCGACAGCACCGACCCGGTTGGCCCCGCCGAAGGTCTGTTTGCCCTGGATTTCTACCGGGATGCCATGCTGGCACTGGGCGAGGGCGGGATTATTGTGCAGCAGAGTGAGTCGCCCCTGCTGCATACCGATTCCATTATCCGCTCCATCCACGACGATATGCGCAAGGCCGGATTCCGACACGTTCAGACCCTGCCATTCCCGCAACCTGTGTATCCCACCGGCTGGTGGAGCTGCACCATGGCGAGCCGGGAAAACCCGCTTCGGTATTTCCGGGAGGAGGACGTCGATAACCGGCCGTTTACCACCCGCTACTACAATGCCGGCATTCATCAGGGTGCCCTGGCCATGCCCCAGTTCATGATAGATGCCCTGGAAGATGAGGTGCGTCCCGACGAAGGCTGAACCCCGGGAACAAAAAAAACCGCGACCTGAGTCGCGGTTTTTTTCAGTGCAGGGGTGGTGATGTTGCCGCCGCCCCTGCGCCCGTTCCAGGGGAACGCTTACTTGGTGGTGACAAACTCCGGATAGGCTTCCATACCACATTCGGACAGGTC
>JBFHSI010000206.1:0-5701 GCA_041591245.1 Marinobacter sp. | reverse complement strand
GGCAGCGGAAAAGGCCAAGGATAGCGGCCGCCGACATCAATGCCAAGGCTGGCGGTAGTTTACCGGGGCGGATCCGGTGCCTATCCTCAAGAATATGCTTCAGCGGCCGATATACTTGATAATTACATGAATTATCCTGATCACCGGATTGTATTTTGGACGAACGAGCATGGCCCAGAACCAGACCATAGCGGAACCACCAGCCCAGGGGGCGGTATTGCGTCCCGGCCGGGCGGCGGACGCTGTTCCTGCCAATACCGCCGTGGCTGCACCGGGTGAGGTGTCGTCCGCACCGTCGGCAAACGGTGTACAGGCTCCCGCGACAGTGAATGCGGTCCAGGCCCCGGTTGCCGCCCCTGAGGACGGCGGGCCGGCTCCGGCGGAAGTGGAAGCTGACGCCAGCACGGAAACCGAAGTGACCCGCAAACAGGCAGAATCCCGGTTGCGCCAGCTCAGGCTGATGCTGCGCCAGTGTGACCGTGTCCTGCTGCTGGATTTCGAACTGCTGGCCATGGGCGACTGGCCCGATAACTATACCCTGGCTCTGGCCCGCCGGTTCCGGGATCTGTGGCTGTTCAGCGCGCTGGTCTCGGCGGCGGTATTCCTGAGTGGTCTTACCGGCTTTGTACCTGCCTGGCTTGCCGGTGGCGGCTTTGGCGCCTTTGTGATCATTCTGCTGCTGGGTATCCCTCCGGTACGGCGCCTGTATACCTCGACACCGTCCTACCTGGATCTGATTCTGGCGCGCCAGCGGATGCTGCGTGATGCCCGCCGTCACATCGCTCACCTTGAGGGCAGTGATGGTCTGATCTGGCAGTGTGCGCGCATGGCAGAATTCAATCCGGCCCTGGCCAATACCAGGTTCAGTGAACTGTTACGCTTGTCCGAGCACCGGATTCTGGTTCGCAACCTGACCCGGCGTGAGCATGTACGCCTGTATCTTATTTATCTGCTGGAGGCCGAAAAGGCCTATGGCCGCCTGGAAAAGGCCTTTTTTGAGGAAAATCAGAAAGCGCTGGATAAGGGCTGGCGGGAGGTGGTCGCAGCTCCTGAGCCCAGAGCTTGACATGGTTGCGCTTCAAACGTATGTTTCAAACAGACGTTTGCTAGAGGCACTGAAAATAAAATGGCGCAGTCTGATACCGTTGACCGGATTCTCGATGCAGCCGAAGAGCTGTTTGCGGAGCGCGGTTTCTCCGAAACCTCCCTTCGCATGATTACCAGCAAGGCTAAAGTAAATCTGGCCGCTGTCAATTACCACTTTGGTTCTAAAAATGCGCTGATCCACGCTGTCTTCGCGCGTTTTCTGACCCCGTTCTCTGCCATTCTGGAACAGGCTTTCGATGATCTGGAGGCCCGTTGTGGCGACCAGCCGGCATCGCTGAACCAGACCCTGTGGGCATTGACCGAAAGTGCTGTGTGTATGCCCCAGCGAACCGAAAAGGGTATTTCCATTTTCATGCGTTTGCTCGGGCTGGCCTATACCCAGTCCCAGGGACATCTGCGGATGTTTCTGGAGCAGGAGTACGGTCACACCTTCAGCCGCTTTATGCGCATGCTGAAGGAGGCCACTCCCCAGTTGTCCGCCGTAGACCGCTACTGGCGCATCCAGTTCATGCTAGGGGCTACCGCCTTTACCATGTCCAGCAGCGATGCCCTGCAGGATATTCTGCAGAACAAGATTGGTGTGGAAACCTCGGTGCAGGAAATTGCAGCCCGGCTGGTGCCCTTCCTGGCCGCAGGCATGCAGGCCGAAGATGCCATGCTTACGCCGCCACCCGGTAGCAAAGTCTCGGTTGCCTGAGTTCCTTGCTCTCGGTTAGGCTTCCCTCTGGTATTCGCCCTGAGGGAGCCTGACCGGTTTGAGCGATTCATCCCCCCCTGTTATTGATATCTGCCTGCACCGGCAATGGCTGTCCCTGCTTGACGGCAACGGGGAGCCTGTTGCCGGATATCCTGTGTCCACCGCGCTGAACGGCTCCGGTGAACGGGAAAACAGTGGTTGCACCCCCCGCGGGAAACACTATATCCGGGCCATGATCGGCGCCGGACAGCCCGCCTGTACTGTGTTCCGGGGCCGCCGGCCCACCGGCGAAATATTCACCCCGGAGCTGGCAGCGCAGCATCCGGACCGGGACTGGATACTCAGTCGCATTCTCTGGCTCTGTGGCCTTGAATCCGGGAAAAACCGGGGGCAGGGGGTCGATACTTTCCGTCGCTTCATATACATTCACGGCACTCCGGATACGGAGCCCATGGGGACTCCCAGGTCCCATGGCTGTATCCGCATGCGCAACAGGGATGTGATGGATCTGTTTGACCGGGTTTGCCCCGGTACCATCGTTTGTATTCGTTGAACCAATAGGGATCAGGGGAAGCCAATGATCGATGAAGGTGTTTCCATGTTCAGTGGCTGGATAGACAATTTTGAATTGCTGTCCCAGGGCTGGCGTGTCGGGCTGGTAGTGTTTGGGCTGGTGTTTGGGACGGCTGCTGTCGCTTATCTTGCCGGCCATATTATCGGGGCCCTTGAGCGTAAATTCAGCAAGACCCATACCCTTTGGGACGATGCGGTGCTGCATGCGATCCGCAGGCCGGTGGTCGCATTTGTCTGGCTGCAGGGCGTGTACTGGGCGGCGGAGGTTGCCCACCACTATTCGTCAGCGGAAATCTTCAAGGTCAATGACACCATTCTGGAACTGGGCTTTATCTGGATACTGGTGTGGGCGCTGCTGCGGGCGATCAAGGAAATCGAGCAGATTCTGGTCTCCCCGGTGAAGATGAAGACACCGATGGATTACACCACGGTCAATGCGGTCAGCAAGCTGTCCCGGGCGGTCATTATTATCACTGCAGTGCTGACGGTGATGCAGTCTCTGGGCTACAGCATTTCCGGGGTACTGGCCTTTGGTGGTGTCGGTGGTATTGCCGTGGGCTTTGCCGCCAAGGACCTGCTGGCCAACTTTTTCGGAGGGCTGATCATCCACCTGGACCGGCCGTTCAAGGTGGGGGACTGGGTACGTTCTCCGGACCGGAATATCGAAGGGACGGTAGAGCATATTGGCTGGCGCCTGACCACCATCCGCACCTTTGACAAACGGCCTCTGTATGTTCCCAATGCCACCTTTACCACCATTGCGGTGGAAAACCCGTCACGAATGACCAACCGGCGCATCTACGAAACCATCGGCGTCCGTTATGCGGATGTCCGTGAGCTGGAGGGCATAGTGGAAGATATCCGGACCATGCTGCGTAATCACGAAGAGATTGATACTGGCCAGACCCTGATTGTGAACTTCCTGGCCTTCAATGCCTCGTCCCTGGATATCATGGTTTATGCCTTTACCAAGACCACTCAATGGGTCCGCTTCCATGAGATAAAGCAGGATGTGCTGCTGAAGATCAGCGACATTATCGAAGCCCATGGGGCCGAAGTGGCCTTCCCGACCCGTACCCTGCATCTGGCGGATGCGGTACAGATTGCCGGCGAAGGCAAGGTTCCGGAAGGCGCGGTGCCGGATGCTTCCGGGGTACAGCAGGCGGGAGCCGTCAAATGAGCGCAGTGAAAGACAGATACCCCGTAGGCATTATTGGCGGTACCGGCCTGACCACCCTGTCAGGACTGGAGATAAACGGCGAGCGTTCGGTGACCACGCCCTGGGGTGAGCCGTCCGCGCCGCTGGTGCAGGGACAACTTGGCGAACAGCCGGTGGTTTTTCTGGCGCGCCATGGCAATCCCCACCGGATTCCTCCCCATCAGGTAAATTACCGGGCCAATATCCAGGCACTGTTTGATGCCGGCGTGCGCACGGTGGTGGGCGTTAATGCCGTGGGCGGGATCCACCCGGATATGGGGCCGGCCCATGTGGTGATCCCGGATCAGCTGATTGATTACACCTGGGGGCGGAGCAGCACTTTTTTTGAAGGGGAGGAAGCTCCGGTAACCCATATAGATTTCACCTGGCCCTATGACCGGGATGCCCGGCAGATACTGATTGATGTGGCCGGTGCCATGGATATCGGATTTTCCGGCGCCGGTGTTTACGGTGCCACCCAGGGCCCGCGCCTGGAAACGGCTGCAGAGATTGTCCGGATGGAACGGGATGGCTGTGACCTGGTGGGCATGACCGGAATGCCGGAAGCGGTACTGGCTGCAGAGCTGGGGATGCGCTACGTGTGCCTGGCGCTGGTGGTGAACCGGGCGGCCGGAAAGTCCGACCACATCATCACCATGGAAGAGATTGAGCAGGCCATCGACACGGGGATGGCCGGAGTGCGCGGCATCCTGGAGGGCTCGGTGGCCGCGCTGGGGGCACTTACTCCGGTGACGCAATCTTCCTGAAGAAAATCAGAACTCCCAGGGTGGGGGAATCCAGATAATGGATTTCCTCACTGCGCATACGCCGGGTTTCCCGGATCCATGTCAGCAGTTCCGGTGTCATGGTTGTCGCAGCCGGCAGCGGCTCCGGTGCCAGGGCGTTGGTGGATTCCGGAGTCTGGGCAGTTGGTTCCTCAGGGACCGGTACTGACATCGGCTCGATGGACAGGGGAACTTCCCGCCAGTGGTTCAGATGCACGCCCACATGCAGGTAACGCTGGCGATCAATGGTAATGGTGCCTTCCACTTCTCTGGTTCCTGCTCCCGGCAGCCAGTCACCAATGGCCACCCGCAGGGGCTTGCCCTGGTAGTTGGGGGGGAATGACTGGTACCAGCCGGTGGCCAGCAGTACCCGGTATTTTCCGCTGCGTTCCAGTCTGCCGGCGGCGGCATTCAGGTGGAGCTGGCTTCTGGGTACCAGCTTCAGAGTGCTTTCCGGGGTGCCACCCGGGCCTGCGGCCCACAGGATGCTGTCGGTGCCGGGTGTTGGTTCCACTTCCTTGCCGGACATATGCTCGTTGATGGTGTCCGGGTCAACAATCCGCTCCAGAATCACGAATTCCGCCCGGTAGTTGTCACTGCCGGCCGCATGGGCGCTCAGGCCCAGTGAGACTATGGCCACAAGAGTAGTGAAAAGGGCCTGGGACAGATGCCTGTGTTTGCCATTCGTTTGCAAGGGTTTTACTCCATGTATGAATCGTGCCGTCATCAGGCGGTTGCAACCTTCTTGTCCGGTGCCAGCTCGCCCAGCATGCTGGAAATGCCGTCGAGTTTACCACCGGTTGATACATCCTTCAGCCGAAAACGGAAGCTGTTGGCGCCTTCGAGCCGGTACTGATCCGGTGCAGATTGCACTTTTTTAACCAGAATCAGCGGGTCCACCGGAGTGCTGCTGCCGAACTCCAGTCTCGCCCATTCCTTGCCCGCGTCCACCTTGACGATGCCCAGGGCTTCCGCCTGCAGGCGCAGCTCGGTCTGGCGGATCAGGTTTTTGGCCGGTTCCGGCAGCAATCCGAAGCGGTCAATCATTTCCACCTGAAGTTCTTTTAATGCTTCCCGGCTGTCCACGCTGGCAATGCGCTTGTACAGCATCAGGCGGTTGTGGACATCCGGCAGGTAGTCTTCCGGAATCAGCGCCGGAATACGCAGGTTCATCTCGGTGCCGTGTCCCAGAGGCAGGTCAGCGTTGGGGGTGCGGCCTTCCCGGATGGCTTTCACTGCTTCATCCAGCAGCTGCATATAAAGGGTAATGCCGATACCTTCGATCTGTCCGCTCTGTTCCTCGCCCAGTAATTCACCGGCTCCCCGGATTTCCAGGTCGTG
>JBFHSI010000205.1:0-5732 GCA_041591245.1 Marinobacter sp. | reverse complement strand
CGGTGTTTGAGCTCATAGGTGCCCAGGCGCACAATGGCCAGTTCAATGGGGTCGACCTCATGAAGAGGGCGGTCCAGAAATGGTTCCAGAAGCCGGTCCAGCTCCGCCTGTTCCCGATGTACACCGCGCAGCAGATCGCGGAAATACAGAACATCCACCTTGGCCATGTCGTTATCAACCATGAACTCGGCTTCAATGTCCGCCTCCGGGCTCTTGCTGAAATGGCGCTGGTACAGGCCCTGTACAGCCATGGCCCGGGCCCTGCGGCGGTCGCCCGCCTTGGGCTGGCCGGAGCGGGGAAGATTATCGTCAGTTGCGCTCATTACTCACCCAGCTTTTTGAACAGACTGACCATTTCCAGTGCAGTCAGTGCCGCTTCCGCGCCCTTGTTACCTGCCTTGGTTCCGGAACGTTCGATGGCCTGTTCAATGGAGTCCACGGTCAGCACACCAAAGGTGACCGGCACATCGGTTTCCAGACTGACAGCGCCCAGACCACTGGAAGCTTCACCGGCAACGAATTCAAAGTGCGGGGTACCACCACGGATAACGGCACCCAGGGCAATAACGGCATCGTAGTCACCGGCTTCGGCAACACGCTTCACCGCCAGCGGCAGCTCATAGGCACCCGGAACCCGGACAATCACCATATCGTCATCGGAAATGCCGTGGCGACGCAGGGTATCGACAGCACCAGCCACCAGACTTTCCACAACAAAGCCGTTAAAACGGCCAACCACCAGTGCGTAGCGACCGCTGCACTGGGTAAAGTCACCTTCAATTTCTCTGATACCGGTCATGGACGGCTCCTTCTAGGACCGGGGCTCAAGCGCCCCGGACACAGTTATCATTCAGGGGAATAGGGAACATACTCAACCACTTCCAGATCAAATCCGGAAATGGCAGAAAATTTCACGGGCGGGCTCAGCAGGCGCATCTTGCGCACACCCAGGTCCCGCAGAATCTGGGACCCCGTACCCACGGTAAAGTACACACGGGAACTGCCCTTGCCGGCCGGGGTCTGTTCCTGGTCATAGAATTCCCGGATGCGGTCTTCCAGATTGTAGCTGTCCTCGGCACTGTTGAGCAGAACCACAACCCCGCGACCTTCCGCCGCCACTTTCTCAAGGGCCCTGTGCAGGGGCCAGCTGCGGGAATCCTTGCGCCGGCCCGCAAGAAGGTCTCTCAGGGTATCGGTAATATGCACCCGGACAAAAACCGGCTCATCGGAACGGATATCGCCCATCACCAGCGCCAGGTGAGTGGCACCCTGGATGTTGTCCCGGTAGGTGCGCAGGTTAAATACACCGTACTCTGTATCCAGCTCATTCTCTGACACACACTCAACGGTGCGCTCGTTCATGGTCCGGTAATGAATCAGGTCGGCAATGGTGCCGATCTTCAGGTCGTGCTCCCGGGCGAAACGCTCCAGATCTTCCCGGCGCGCCATGGAACCGTCGTCGTTCATGATCTCACAGATCACACCCGCCGGTTCGCAACCAGCCAGGGAGGCCAGGTCACAGGCAGCTTCCGTATGACCGGCCCGGCTCAGAACCCCGCCCGGATCCGACATCAGCGGGAAGATGTGTCCCGGCTGAACCAGGTCGGATGCGGTGGCATTTCTGGCCACAGCAGCCTGCACGGTCCGCGCCCTGTCAGCAGCAGAAATACCGGTGGTAACGCCGGTCGCGGCCTCGATGGACAGGGTGAACTTGGTACCGAAACCGGACTCGTTGTTCTGTACCATCAGCGGCAGACCCAGCTGCTCGCAGCGGTCCCGGGTCATGGGCATACAGATGAGCCCACGGCCGAACTTGGCCATGAAATTGATATCCTCGGCAGTGCAGTGCTCCGCCGCCATGACCAGATCGCCTTCGTTTTCGCGATCCTCATCGTCCATCAGAATGACCATTTTGCCCTGACGGACGTCTTCGATGATTTCCTCAATGCTGTTCAGTGCCATACGATTTTGCACCCTCTGGGTCTAACAGCAGCCAGGCGCTGCGAAACAAGCCTGGATTTAATAATTATCGGCGTACCAGAATCAGACGCTGATCTTCCCCGAGCTGACGCCGGTCCTGTACCGTCCAGCGGACTTTTTCCGCCATGGTTTCCAGGGGCAGATGAGCCGTCGGACGGCCGGTGCTGCCAAGGAATACCGGGGCCTGGTACAGCCACAACTCATCCACCAGTTGTTCCCGGATAAAGGTACCTGCCAGGGTCGGGCCGGCCTCAACCAGCAATTCATTGAGTCCCATTTCACCCAGCGCATCCAGCAGCTCCGCCAGATCCACTCCGTTATCCTTCCAGGCAACCCCGGCCACACTGATACCCAGTGCCGCCAGGTCCTGGGCTGCAGCCGTGGCCAGGGACGATGATGCACAGAACACCTGAACATCCCCGCCACGGAGGATCTTCGCGGAGGGCGGCGTACGCACATCCCGGTCCGCAATCACCCGCAGCGGCTGTCGCCCGGGTTCCGTGGCCTCGCCAATATCCCCCAGCTGGTCCCGCCGCACAGTTAGTGACGGATCATCCGCCAGCACCGTCCCCACCCCGGTCAGGATGGCATCACTCATGGCCCGAAGGCGCTGTACGTCCCTTCGGGCGTCGGCACCGGTAATCCACTGGCTTTCACCGGAGGCCATGGCCGTGCGCCCATCCAGGCTGGCCGCCATTTTCAGCCTGACCCAGGGCCGGCCGGTGTTCATGCGCTTCATGAACCCCGGATTCAATCGGGCAGCTTCTTCCGCCATAAGCCCTTCGGTTACCCGGATGCCTGCACTGCGCAGCATTTCCAGCCCGCGCCCGGACACCGCCGGATTGGGGTCGGTAGTGGCGGCAAACACATGGGCCACGCCCGCATCCACCAGCGCCCGGGCACAGGGAGGTGTCCGGCCGAAGTGGCTGCAGGGCTCCAAGGTCACATAGGCTGTGGCACCCCGGGCTGACGATCCGGCCTGGCTCAGGGCCCGGACCTCGGCGTGGGCTTCCCCGGCACGCTCGTGCCAGCCTTCACCAAGAACCTTGTCGCCCCGGGCGATCACACAGCCAACCCTGGGATTCGGATGGGTGGAATAGCGACCACGCCAGGCCAGCTGTATGGCCCGGGCCATCATGATCCGGTCACGAACGTCTATCATGCCTTTCCTTTAGGTGCCTGCTTGTCCGCCAGCACCTTGGCAGCAACATCCATTGCATGATCGCCGCTGGCAGACAGACGCTCGATTTCTTCCTTGAATTCGTTGATGTCCTGGAAGCTGCGATAGACGGAGGCAAAGCGCACATAGGCCACCTTGTCCAGCTGGCGCAGCTCGGTCATGACTTCCTCACCCAGCTGCATGGACTTCACCTCACGCTCACCGGTGGCCCGCAGCCGGTACTTGATACGGTTCAGGGCCGCATCAATGGCTTCGATGCTCACAGGGCGTTTTTCCAGCGCCTTCATGATACCGGAACGGAGTTTTTCCTCGTCGAAGGGCTGGCGGGTGCCGTCCTGTTTGACCACCCTGGGCATGACCAGTTCTGCCGTCTCGAAGGTGGTAAAACGCTCGTGACAGGACAGACACTCCCTGCGGCGGCGCACCTGATCCCCTTCCGCCACCAGGCGCGAATCGATCACTTTGGTATCTGCTTCACCACAGAACGGACAATGCATAGTCGGAAACTCCGGAGAGGAGAACCGGACCGCCACCCCTGAGGGCAGCCGGTCCGGCCGGGAATTGCCTGAATGTTAACCGTAAACAGGGAAACGGGCACACAGGGCAGCAACCTGCTCCCGCACCCGGCTGTTCACCGCTTCGTCATCCAGATTATCAAGAATGTCACAGATCCAGCCTGCCAGCTCCCGGCTTTCGGACTCACCGAAGCCCCGGGTGGTAATGGCCGGAGTACCGATACGCAGACCGGAAGTGACGAACGGGGAACGCGGATCGTTGGGGACCGCATTCTTGTTGACCGTGATATGGGCCCGGCCCAGTGCCGCGTCCGCATCCTTGCCGGTAATGTCCTGCTTGATCAGGCTGACCAGGAACAGGTGGTTTTTGGTGCCACCGGAAACCACATCATAGCCACGATCGATAAACACCTGAGCCATGGCAGAAGCGTTCTTCACCACCTGCTGCTGATAGGCCTTGAACTCATCGCTCATGGCTTCCTTGAAGCACACGGCCTTGGCCGCAATCACGTGCATCAGCGGGCCGCCCTGGCCACCCGGGAAAACCGCAGAGTTGAGTTTCTTCTGCAGGTCTGCGTCGTCGCAGGCCAGGATCAGGCCGCCACGGGGACCGCGCAGGGTTTTGTGGGTAGTGGTGGTCACCACGTGGGCATGGGGAACCGGGTCCGGGTAGACACCGGCAGCAACCAGACCGGCAACATGGGCCATATCCACAAACAGATAGGCACCCACTTTGTCGGCAATCTCACGGAAACGGGCGAAATCCAGTTCCTGGGAATAGGCAGAGAAACCGGCAATAATCATTTTCGGCTTGTGCTCGACGGCCAGCGCTTCCACTTCGTCGTAATCAATCAGGCCGGTTTCCGGATTCAGGCCATACTGAACCGCATGATAGATCTTGCCGGAGAAGTTGACGCTGGCGCCGTGGGTCAGGTGACCACCGTGGGCCAGGCTCATACCCAGAACCGTATCACCCGGCTTCAGCAGCGCCAGAAATACCGCAGAGTTGGCCTGGGAACCGGAATGGGGCTGCACATTGGCGTAGGCGGCACCAAACAGTTCCTTGGCCCGGTCGATAGCCAGCTGCTCGGCAATGTCCACGAACTCACAGCCACCGTAGTAGCGCTTGCCCGGGTAGCCTTCGGCATACTTGTTGGTCAGCACGCTGCCCTGAGCCTCCATGACCCGGGGGCTGGTATAGTTTTCTGATGCAATCAGCTCGATGTGAGCTTCCTGACGAGCCTTTTCCGCCTCCATGGCGTTCCAGAGTTCGTCATCAAAGCCGGCAATTTTCATATCACGATTAAACATGGATGCGCTGCCCCTGTGTGCTTGGCTGGCCCGAAGAGCGTTGGATGGTCCGCTTCCCCGGTAAAAATTGGGCCGCTATTCTATCTTACAATCGGGTATAAAATCACCTTTTATACCGTGCGCAGATACCGTCATACAAAGGGCTCCGCCCCCTCAATTGCTATAACTTTCCGGTTTCGCTACCTTACGGTGCTTATTCACCGGTTGCTTTTCAACTGACTTCCGATTTGCAGAGAGGATACAGCCAGCCATGGCCCAGTACGTATACACCATGAACCGCGTGGGAAAGGTGGTTCCACCCAAGCGCGAAATTCTCAAGGACATATCCCTGAGCTTCTTCCCGGGTGCCAAAATTGGTGTGCTCGGTCTCAACGGTTCCGGTAAATCCACCCTGCTGCGGATCATGGCCGGAGTGGACCAGGATTACACCGGCGAAGCCCGGCCCCAGCCCGGCATCCAGGTGGGCTACCTGCCCCAGGAGCCGGAACTGGACGAAAACAAGACGGTTCGGGAAATTGTCGACGAAGCGGTTTCCGGCGTCCACGACGCCCTTGCCGAACTGGACAAGGTGTATGCCGCCTACGCCGAGCCGGATGCGGATTTTGACGCCCTGGCCAAACGCCAGGGTGAACTGGAAGCCTATATCCAGGCCACCGACGGCCACGACATTGAACGCAAACTGGAAGTGGCCGCCGATGCCCTGCGCCTGCCAGCCTGGGATCAGAAAGTCTCCAACCTTTCCGGTG
>JBFHSI010000204.1:0-5735 GCA_041591245.1 Marinobacter sp. | reverse complement strand
GCCCCGGCGTTCCTGCCAGGGGAAGGGGGTTTTCGAGGATTTGTCCTTGACCATTTCTATGGCCAGGGTCATACCGTGCTGGCGGATATCCCCCACATTGGGATGGTCAGCCAGATGGGCCACCGAGTCGGCCAGGTTGGCGGACAGAAGGCGGTTATTTTCGATGACATTGTCGTCCCGGAAAATGTCCAGGGTCGCCAGGGCCACGGCACAACCTATGGGGTTGCCGGTGTAGCTGTGGCTGTGCAGGAAGGCGCGCAGGGACTCGTAATCATCGTAGAAGGCGTTGTAGACGGTATCCGTGGTCAGCACCACCGACAGGGGCAGGTAGCCGGCGGTCAGGCCCTTGGACAGGCACATGAAATCCGGAGTGATCCCCGCCTGCTCACAGGCGAACATGGTGCCGGTACGGCCGAAGCCAACGGCAATTTCATCGGCAATAAGGTGGACCCCGTAACGGTCACAGGCTTCCCGCAACCGGGTGTGGTAGATGGGGTGGTGCATGCGCATGCCCCCGGCACACTGGATCAGGGGTTCCACCACCACTGCGCAGATTTCCTCGTGCTTCTCGGCCAGCAGTTTCTCCATAGCCTGGAACTGGCGCAGGGCAACGTCTTCGTCGGTTTCCCCGGGTTCCCGGTTGTAGGCATCCGGGGAGGGGGCAGTCAGCACCTCCATCAGCAGGGGCTGATAGGTGTCCTTGTACAGGGCCACATCCCCCAGTGCCAGAGCTCCCAGGGTTTCACCGTGATAGCTGTTGCTCAGGTTGACGAAGTTCTTCTTGGCCGGTTTGCCCTGATTCTTCCAGTAATGAAAACTCATTTTCAGGGCGGCTTCGATGGCAGATGAGCCATTGTCCGCATAGAAGCATTTGTTCAGCCCTTCCGGGGTCACCTCGATCAGGCGCTCGGAAAGATTGACCACAGGTTCATGGCTGAACCCGGCCAGAATCACGTGTTCCAGCTGGCCGATCTGCTCCTGGATGGCGGAATTGATTCTGGGGTTGGCATGGCCGAACAGATTCACCCACCAGGAACTGACGGCGTCGATATAGCGGTTGCCCTCGAAATCTTCGAGCCAGACACCTTCGCCTTTTTTTATGGGAATCAGTGGCAGGGTTTCGTGATCTTTCATCTGTGTGCAGGGATGCCAGACAGATTTCAGGTCACGGGCAACAAGGTCGGCATTGCGCATAAACATCTCCGATGTGTTCTGCAGTGGGGGGCGGCACCGGCCGGAATGGGCCCATGATACTTGTGCTGCCGGCGCCCGGCCATAGCTGGTGAAGTATGGCACAGCTTCTCTGGCCGCCACGCCCCGTTATGCTGCCTGAGCGGCCAATGCCCGGGAAAGCGGGTTTAGCAACAATTGACTCAACAATCTGGTGGAGACGGACATGGAGCTGAATCTGAATCACCCCTACGAAACCGGCCTTGAGCAGGTGCTGGGTATATTTCTCACCGAAGATCACATTCTGGGTAAAAATGCCCGTCTGGGTGCCCGCAATGTGTCAATCCGGGAACTGGTCAGGGATGAGGGTTCGGCGAAACTGGTGTTCGAGCGGGAAATGCAGTCCTCGAACGAAGTGCCGGGCATCCTTGCCAGCTTCCACCGGGAGTGGAACCGGATCCGGCAGGAAGAGCACTGGGTGTGCAAGGACGAGGGTGAGTGGCACTGCGAATTCCGGGTGCATATCGAGGGGGTGCCGGCAAAAATCAAGGGCACCATGAGGCTGTATGGCGACAGTGCTGCCTGCAGCAACAGTATTACCCTGGACGTACGTTGTGAAATCCCGCTGCTGGGCAAGAAAATTGCCAAGTTCCTGCTGGACGATTCCCGCATCAAGATCGGACAGGAATACCAGGCCACCCTGGCCCTGCTGTAGACAGGTACCCCCGGAACCGGGGGCACCGGCACCGGAGGTCAGTGGGCCAGAACCCGGGACAGGAAGGCCTGGGTGCGTTCATTCCGGGGATTGTCGAAGACATCGCCGGGCTTGCCCTGCTCGACGATCCGGCCTTCGTGAATGTAGATAACCCGGTCTGCCACTTCCCGGGCAAAGCCCATTTCATGGGTAACCACCATCATGGTCATGCCTTCTTTGGCCAGCTCGCGCATGACATCCAGTACCTCCCCGATCATCTCCGGATCCAGGGCTGAGGTGGGTTCATCGAACAGCATCAGGCGGGGCTCCATGGCCAGGGCCCGGGCAATGGCAACCCGCTGCTGCTGGCCTCCGGACAGCTGGCTGGGATATTTGTCCGCCTGATTGCCGATACCTACCCGTTCCAGCAGGCGTTCGGCCGTTGCATTGGCGATGACCGTGGATGCATTTCTGACCTTCCGGGGGGCCAGCATGATGTTCTGGCGCACCGTCAGGTGCGGAAACAGGTTGAACTGCTGGAACACCATGCCCACTTCCTTGCGGATTTCGGCCAGGGATTTCTGGTTTCCGCCTTTGGGGGCAAGGGCATGGCCGTCCACTTCCAGGTGTCCGGATTCGAATTCCTCCAGGCCGTTGACGCAGCGGATCAGGGTGGATTTGCCGGAGCCGCTGGCACCGATAATGACCACCACTTCACCGGGCTCGACACTGAGGTCTATGTCTTTGAGCACATGCATCTTGCCGTAGTATTTGTTCAGGCTTTTCATGTCAACAATATGGGTCATGGCTACCTTTCCTTCAGACAGAGGCCAGTCCGCGCCGCTCGATCAGGCGGAGAATCAGGGACAGTGAGAGGGTGATGGCGAGGTACATGATGGCAACCACGAAATACACCTCAAAGGCGGTGAAGGTATTGGCAATGTAGACCTGCCCCTGACGCACCAGTTCGCCAACCCCAATTACCGAGAACAGGGAGGTGTCCTTGATGCTGACGATGGCCTGGTTTCCCAGGGGCGGGATCATCCGGCGGAAGGCCTGGGGCCAGATAATGGACCAGAAGGTCTGGGTCCGGGACAGCCCCAGGGACAGCCCGGCTTCGCTCTGGCCCGGGGCAATGGACTGGACGCCGCCGCGGACCACTTCTGAAATATAGGCGCCGGAGTTCAGGGCAATGGCCGTGATACCGGCAGTCAGGGGATCAATAGGGCCGCCGATGAGATCCGGCAGGCCGTAAAAGATGAACAGCACCTGAACCAGAATCGGCGTGCCGCGAAAAATCTCGATATAGGCGGTGGCTGGCCATTTCAGGAACCATTTCTTGTTGAGACTTAGCAGCCCGAACATTATGCCCAGGGCAAAACCTACCAGCAGACCGCCGAAGGAAATCAGCAGGGTATAGGGAATGCCCTTGAGCAGGTAGGGAATGGAGTCGATGGCTGCCTGCCAGTCGAACTGAAACTGGAATTCCACAGTGAAAATCTCCGAAAGGGGGCGTCAGAATTGGCCGGGGCAGTGACACCCCGGCACAGGGGCGCGGACCTTACATACCTTCCGGCATAGGACCAAACCATTTCTCATAGATGGTTTTGTAGGTACCGTCTTCCTTCATGGCAGCCAGGGCGGCGTTCACCTTGGTAACCCACTCGCTGCCGGATTTCAGAGCAATGCCATACTGCTGGCCTTCATACAGGGGACCAACGGTTTTCACCTTGCCTGCACCCCTGGTGCTGGCGAAGTAGCCCACATTGGGGGCATCGTAGAAGACCGCATCAATGGCCCGGGACATCAGCGCCATGTACATGTCGGAACTGCCCGGGTAGGGGGTGACTCCGTCGTTCTGCTCCAGATTCTTGACCAGATAGTCGTAGCTGGTGCTGCCGATCTTGGTGCCGATTTTCCTGCCGTCCAGATCGTCAAAGGTATTGACCCCGTTTTCGCTCTGGCGCACCAGAATGCGCAGACCGGAATCGTAGTAGGGATCGGAGAAGTCCACGATCTGCTCGCGCTCTTCGGTGATGGTAATGCCGGCAATGGCAATGTCCACGTTACCGGTCTGCAGGGCAGGAATAATGCCGTTGAAATCCATGGTGTTGAGCTCATAGTCGAAGCCGGCACGACGGCTCACTTCGGCGATGATTTCCATATCGAAACCCACCATTTCGCCGGTTTTCTGGTCCATCATTTCAAAGGGCACAAAACTCGGGTCGGTAACTACTTTCAGGGTTTCTGCGCTTGCGGTGCCTGCTGCCAGGGTCAGTGCCAGAGTGGCTCCCAGGGTTTTCAGCCAGGTTTTACTCATGATGCCTCCTTGTCTTGTACTTGTTATCGGCTCCCGCTGCCCTCCGGGGCAGGGTGCAAAACCCGGTACAGGACCGTGAATTACGGGGAGCTTCCGTGGAACTGCCTCGGTTAAAACATAGACTATGGCCTGCGGGATTGCAGGAAATCAAATGCCTGGCGGGCGCCGATGGTCGTGTTGACAAGGGGGAAGGGGGAGCGGGACAGGGGCTGGCCCTGTCCCGGCACAAAGGATCAGAAAGGAATTTTTTCCCGGTCGCTGATCCCCAGGTTTTTCCAGATGCTGAGGCTGGGTTCGGCCTGGTTCAGGGTATAGAAATGCAATCCCGGTGCGCCGGCTTCCAGCAGTTTTTCACACATGCGGGTGACCACTTCCTCACCGAACTTGCGGATGCTGACGCTGTCATCTCCGTAGGCTTCCAGCTGCTTGCGGATCCAGCGCGGGATTTCCGCACCACACATATCCGAGAACCGGACCAGGCTGGAGAAGTTGACGATGGGCATAATGCCCGGCACCACCGGAATGGTGACCCCCATCTTTTCCAGCCGGTCGATAAAGTAGAAGTAGCTGTCCGGGTTGAAGAAGTACTGGGTAATGGCGCTGTTGGCGCCAGCCTTTACCTTGTGGGCAAAGTTCTTCAGGTCTTCCTCGGCATTGCGGGCCTGGGGATGGAATTCCGGGTAGGCAGCCACCTCCAGATTGAAGGTGTCACCGCTGTGCTCCCGGATAAACTCCACCAGTTCGCTGGCATAGCGCATTTCACCGGAAGCCCCCATACCGGAAGGCATGTCACCCCGGAGGGCGACAATCCGGTTGATACCGTTGGCCTTGTACAGATCCAGCAGTTCGGCAATTTCCTCGCGGGTACCGCCCATGCAGGACAGGTGCGGTGCGGTGGAAATGCCCTGCTGGTGCAGGCTGAGAACGGTTTCTATGGTCCGCTCCCGGGTTGAGCCGCCGGCTCCGAAGGTGACCGAGAAAAAATCCGGGTTCACTGCGGCCAGCTGGTCCCGCACCAGCTGCAGTTTGTCCCGACCCTGGTCGGTCTTGGGCGGGAAAAACTCGCAGCTGAAGCGGCGCTTGAATTGTTTCTGGGATTGCATGGCGATATCCGATATCAGTATTTGTAGCTTTCCGGCTTGTACGGCCCTTCGACCGGCACACCGATGTATTTGGCCTGCTCCGGGGTCATGCGGGTGATGACACCGCCGAAACCTTCCACCATGGCCCGGGCCACTTCCTCATCCAGTTTCTTGGGCAGAACCTGAACCGTGATGTTGGCAGCCTTGTCCTGCTCCGGCAGGTCGGCAAAGCGGCGCTCGAACAGATACATCTGGGCCAGCACCTGGTTGGCGAAAGAGCCGTCCATGATCCGGGACGGGTGCCCGGTGGCGTTGCCCAGGTTCACCAGGCGGCCTTCAGACAGCAGGATCAGGTGATCGTTGCTGGCTTTGTCGCGGTAAACCTTGTGTACCTGAGGTTTGATCTCTTCCCATTCCCAGTTTTTACGCATGAATGCGGTGTCGATTTCGTTATCGAAGTGACCGATGT
>JBFHSI010000203.1:0-5745 GCA_041591245.1 Marinobacter sp. | reverse complement strand
CCCGGATGATCCTGGGGAGCTGGTCGTGAATCATCAGGGTCCGGGGTACTGTCCAGGTGGGGTTGATCACCAGGTAGCGGATCTGGTCGTTGAACAAGGGGGTTTGCCGGTAGGGCTGGCCGACAATGACCCGTTTCCTGACAACTTCCCGGCCATGGTCGATCATTTTCAGTTCATAGCCGGCAATATTGACGATCACGAAGCGCTCCCCCAGATGCTCCGGCAGCCAGCGCCAGCGCTCAAGGGAAGCATCGATCTGGCGCACCCGTTCCACCGGCATCATGTTCAGTGCCGCCAGGGTGTCCCGGCCGATAATGCCGTCAGGCTCCAGTCCATGGCGGGCCTGGAATCCGGGGACGGCAGTGACCAGCAGGTCACCGTATCGCTCAATCTCTGCCAGGGTTGCGGCCGGTTCCTGCAGATCCCCCAGCAGTATCAGCCGGTGGCGGATCTGGGGAATCCGTGGGTCCAGATCTCCGGGGCGGATGGAGGGGCCCGGTGGCAGCATGTCCCAGGGCTCATCAATCCGTTGCATCATGTCCTTGCGAGCCTGTACCAGGCGGCTGTAGGCCGGATGGGGTGGGCTGAGAGAGTCCAGTGCCGAGGCGATTGTGCCGCTGGCGAGGGCGGTTTCGAGCAGTTCGGTGAGCTCCTGTTTCCGGTGGCTGAGGTGCCATTCCGGATCCAGGGTTCGGGGATTGACCTTGCCCCCCTGGAGGTGGGAGCCGAACACCAGAAAGGCATCGGAAAACACCAGATCCAGATCCGCCAGAAGTTCCTCAGGTATCTGTTCCGGGCTCCGGTGCTCCAGTTCAGACAGCAGATCCCAGTGGTAATCGAAGGGGTTGAGACCATGGTTGCCGGCATCAGCAATGGCGGCAATCAGTTGCTGCCAGTGTTCCGGGTTTGTCCAGGCGGCCTGGAAATTACGTTTCCGGTAGAACTCGGCCAGGGCTTCGGGGGCGAGCAGGGGGGTGCCCAGAACCCGGGCTGGAATACCCGCATCCGGCACTGCTACAGGGGACTGTCCATCCGTCTGGGGGGTGCCGGAAACGCCCATGGCAAAGGTCAGGCAGGCACAGGCTGCGGCGGCATGGAGGAAATTCCCGGTTCTATACATTGGACCTTCTCCGGCACATCTCGGTAAATCGTCGGACTGCCGATGGGCCGGGTTTCCGGGTGCATCGTTACCACAGGCCCATTTGTTCTCCGGCAGGTCTTCGGAACAGATCTGTCCGGAGGGTTTCTGTGTCGCTTGTGTTCAGCCCCAGGTGCCGGGCTTTTCTGGCAAAACGCTGGCGGATCAGGTCGGCGTAGGGACCTTTCCCGGTCATTCTTTGACCAAACTCCGGGGTGTTGGTTCTGCCTCCCCGCAAGTCCCTGATCCGGTTCATGACATGGCTGGCCCGCTGGGGGTAGTGTCGCTGCAGCCAGTCCTGAAACAGTTCATCCAGCTCCAGGGGCAGGCGCAACAGAATCCAGTCAGCCCGGGTTGCTCCTGCGGATGCCGCTGCTGTCAGTATGGACTCAATTTCCTGATCATTCACGAAGGGAATGACCGGTGCCAGCAGAATCCCCACCGGAACCCCGGCCGATGACAGCTGCTCGATCATCTTCAGGCGGGTAGCCGGCGCCGATGCCCTGGGCTCCATGCGCCGCTTCAGGTCATTGCTCAGGGTGGTGAGACTGATACGCACGGACACCAGTCCCTGAGCTGCCAGTTCCGCAAGCAGGTCCAGATCCCTCAGAATCAGTGCCCCTTTGGTAATGATAGACACCGGGTGGCGATATTCCACAAGGACTTCCAGCAGCTGACGGGTGATGCGCCGTTGCCGCTCCAGTGGTTGCCAGGCATCGGTGTTCACCCCCAGGGCGATAGGAGAGACCCGGTATCCGGGTTTGTCCAGTTCCTGCCGGAGCCTGGCGGCAGCGTTGGGCTTGGCTATCAGCCGGGTTTCAAAGTCCAGGCCTGGTGACATGTCCCAGTAGGCGTGGGTCGGTCTGGCATAGCAGTAGATGCAGGCGTGCTCACAGCCCCGGTAGGGGTTGATGGACTGGTCAAAGGGCAGGTCTGGCGAGCTGTTGCGGCTGATGATGGTGCGCGCCTGCTCGTCCATCACTTCGGTGGCCAGGGAGTCCGGATTCAGTTCGTCATCAGGGTCGGAGGGCCAGTGGTTGTCCGGTTCCCGGTCGCATGCCAGGACCTGGTAGCGGTTGTGGGGATTGAGAGCCGTTGCGCGGGTTTTCATGGGATCACCAATACTGTTTAAATGTACAGTGTTCGATGATGGTATCCCTGCACCGGTGCCAGCGCAAGTCCAGTTGCCGGCAAGACTCGGGTATACTCGCCGGTCCCATATCCAGCACCTCTATACAAGGAACCCAATGGCGGACCTGAGTCTTGTTCAGTACCTTCTGATTGCACTGGTTTTTGTCTGGAGCGGATTCGTGCGTTCCGGACTGGGCTTTGGCGGTGCGGTGCTGTCCCTGCCGTTCCTGTTGCTGATACTGGATCAGCCACTGGTGTTTCTGCCCATCATAGCTGTCCATCTTCTGGTTTTTTCATCCCTGACCATCTGGATGAATAACCGTAAAGGTTCTGGGACTGAGGGTGTGGCGGCGGAAGGGACGGTGGACTGGCAGTATCTGTGGCGCATTCTCGGCATCATGATTGTGCCCAAGCTGATCGGTGTGTTCGGGCTGATCACCCTGCCGGGCCATATTCTGAGCAGTATCATTTTCGGAATTGTGGCGCTCTACTCGGTGTCCTACATTCTGGACAGGCCTTTTCGCAGCGGCAGTCGTACGGTGGATACCCTGTTTCTGGTGCTGGCGGGTTATATCAGCGGCACCTCCCTGATTGGTGCACCTCTGGTGATTGCGGTTGCCGCCCAGCATTTACCGAAAGAAAAACTCCGGGATACCCTGTTCGCACTCTGGTTCATTCTGGTGCTGATCAAGCTGATCGCATTTATCTGGGCCGGGGTGGATCTGCAACTGATCCATCACCTGTGGCTGCTTCCCTGCGCCACGGTGGGACATCTGGTGGGGTTACGGGTCCATGACCGCATTCTGCGGGCCGAAACACCGATCTTTTTCCGGATTCTGGGTGTGGTCCTGCTGACGGTCAGCAGTGTGGGCATGGTGAGCGTACTCAGCAGCTGACCGGTAGGGTCTAGCTGGCGCGCCCGAAAACCCGGTCCAGGAAACCGATGCTTTTGACATCCGGAATAGGCAGGTCGTCCACATTTTCCATGGCGTGTCGCCAGAACCTTTCCGGATCGTCGAGATCGGCTACGCTGTTTCTCTGTTCCACAGAGAAGTGGTTGTGTTCGCCCTGAAGTCCCCGCTCCAGCAGTTCGTTTGTCCACAGGTAGATGGCCGCCCGGACGATGCGCAGCACCCGGTTGTAGGCATCACGGCTGACGTTGATGGCCAGTTCCGCAGTCAGGTTGATCTGTTTCTGCAGTACGGCCATCACTTCCGGCTCCAGCAGAATCCGGTTTCCGTCTCCCTTCTTGCTGTTGGCGCAGATTTTCTCCACCACTCTGGTGCCATCAAGCAGATCCACATGACCATAGTCCTGGGTTTGCTGGTCATTTACCGGTGCCGGAATCCAGCCATACTGGGGAGACTTGGCCACGATATGGCCGGGCAGGCTGTGGCGGTAGGGTGGGGCGGTCTCCAGGTCCTGATACCCTTCCAGCTCGCAACGGAGCCAGGCCGCCATTTTCTTGTGGCGCAGCATCATGGCGAGGGTAATGGCTGAGGGCATGATACCTTCAAGGTACTCAGAGGATTTCTGGGTGCGTTCCTGAAGGTGGTCGACAGATGCAGACATCTTTACCTCCTTGGCAGCGGGATCTTTTGGACCCGGCTGCGGATATTATTGTTGTTGTGTGGCAGCCGGGTGCCCGGACTGCCTGCAGGTCAGGAATTAACCATAGTCATGGATTTCCGGCACCGCCGTTGTAAAACCGTTACTGGTTTGTAACTGCAGGTAAGTCGTCGCAGGGCCGGGTGCCGCCCCGGATAAAGGGGGCCTGGCGGTTACCTGTGCAGAGTTTCTTCCGCGCTCAGAGAGCGCTGTTGGTACTTTCGAAAATCCGGTCGGCGGAGGCCGCCACAAATCCGCTGTAAAGGCTGCCGTCAGCATCCGGGTAGCGCAGGGCGAATTCGTAGAAACAGCTGGGAATCACCGCTTCCCGGTCACTGAATTTCATGGCAACCCGGTCGGCCATGGTAGAGGACTGTTCCAGCAGCTCTGCCGGAGAACCTTTCACCTCTCCCCCGGATGCATTGATGGTGAATCCGTGTTCCTTGAGCAGACGGTTGATGGCAGGCACCGAGTCCAGCTGCTTCAGGTGGTTGATGCTGACGGTAAAGTGGTTGGCCCGGTAGCCCCAGGCTGCAACCCAGGCGGCGTATTCGCTTTCTTCTGCCAGGGTGGTGTAGGTCTGGTAGTCCAGATCCCAGTGCCGGCCGGAATACAGGAAATTGTCCTGGCGGACGGCGTCCTCAGATACACCGGCAACCAGTGATTTCACAATGCTCTGCAGTTGCGGTGAGCACTGCTCTGTCAGCAGTTCGGAAATGAATACCTTGGGTGCCTCCGGATCCGGGTGCTCGTAGTGCCGGGCATAGAGTTTCTTGGCTTCGAAGTGATACTCCCCACCCTGCCGGTAGCCGAGGGTCAGAAAGTGTTCGGCCAGGGCTTCCAGCCCCACCGGCGGCAGATTGAAGGTGCGCAGGGCGATATGGTCGTTGACTATGTCGTCCCGGCCTTCCCGGCCGCCAAGAATCTGGTGAATGCTTTCCGCTGACGGGGTAACCGACTGATAGTTATGCCAGAGTTCCCTGAACAGGGCATTGCGATCAGTGTGCATGAAGGCTCTCCGGGTGGCTGTTGGTCTGTTCTGCCGGAATCCGGCAGTGTTTGGATTGCAGGGGCAGAATCCGGCAGCTGGCAGCGTTTTCCAGCCCGAGCCCACGGGCCTGGCCGGGGGCCAGAATCAGGGTGCCGGTGTCTCGCAGAAGCTGTGCTCCGCAGACCACTGTGGCCCGGAAGTCCCCGCTGCCGGTATTGCTGATAATAACCGGAGTTTCCAGAATCTCCAGCGCCCGGGGACCGGACCCGGTGATCCGGGACGGGGAGGTACACACCTGCAGGGACCGGGATTCCCGGACGCTGCGAATGGCATTCCGGGGGCATTCCACGGTGGGGCCTGCATCCAGCAGATCGATCAGACCTTTGTGCCGGAAACCTTCGGCCTCAAGCATGTGCAGTGCCGGGCGGGTCTGCTCGTGCACCTGGCCGATAACGGCGCGGGCTTGCGGGCTCATCAGGCCTGTGTACAGGGGATGGGCCGGCATCAGCCTGTCAATGAAATCCGTGTCACCGGCCGCCATCCGGCGGGTCGCTTCGGCAAAATCCATATCCACAAAATGCTGTTTCAGCCAGTCCCAGAAGGGGGACTGGCCGGCGTCATCGGAAACACCGCGCATTTCCGCAATGACGGTGTCCGCGAACCGTTCCGGGTGCAGGGCCATGAACACAAAACGCACCCGGGACAACAGCTTGCCGGCATGGGCCCGGCGGAACTGGGGGCGCAGGTACAGGGAGCATATTTCCGTGCAGTCGGAGTAATGATTGCAGCGGGTCAGGGTTTCCAGAGTCCGGTTCTGGCCCCGCGTGCGGCCGGGCCGGTTGACCCGGTTTCTGCGGAAGTGGTGCAGGGCGCGGCT
>JBFHSI010000202.1:0-5749 GCA_041591245.1 Marinobacter sp. | reverse complement strand
GGATCTGGGCCTGCAACAGCTCTGCGGTGGCAATGGCATCGATCAGGGCATTGTGGGAAGTATAGTGGGGAAGGCCGTAGCGGCGACGGCTGTCAGCCAGGCGGATGGACACGGGCTTTTTCCCCAGCAGACGCTGCCACCCGCCAGGACGCCGGTCCGGATGCAGAAAGGCTTCGATGGCCATGGTATCCAGAACCGGAAAACTGAAACCTTCATCAATCCGGGCCTTCAGGGCCCGGTCCAGAAACTGGCGCTCGATATTGCGGTAGTGCACCACTGGAATCCGGCCTTTCAGCAGTTCAAACATCTCCTCCAGAATATCTTCCAGCTCCGGCGCCTTGTCGATGTCCGAATGGGTAATGTTGTGAATGGTGATGGAAGTCTGGTTCAGGGGCAGCCGGGGCCGTACCACCCAGTGCCGGCCCTCTCCCAGGCGGATTCCGTCCAGGGTGAAGGGCACCATGCCCACGCTGACAATGGAATTGCGCACCGGATCCAGGCCGGTGGTTTCAAAATCCATGGCCAGCAGGGGCACCTCCGACATGGGGGTATCCGGCTCAACACACCCGGCCTCGTAAAAGCTCCGGATCAATGGGCTTCTGGCTTGCTGGGCCAGTTGCTGGTAGCGCTGGGGCCAGGGCAGATTACCCCGGCTCATGGCCGGAAGCGGGGGGTTACTGGACATGCCGTCCCACCTGGGCGTTGTAGCGGAAACGCAGGAACTTCTGGGCATTGCTGACCACCTGGAAGGCATCTTTCAGGTGACTGCGCTCAAAGGGCGACAGGTCTTCCGGGCGCACATTGTTGTCCGGCTCCCGGCCATCCTCAATGGCCAGCGCCTGGTGGCGGATACGGACAATGGCAATGAACTCCAGGGCATCCCGCAGGTTGCCCAGGTCGTCATCGAGAATAAGCCGGGTTCTGCCAATGGCCTTGAGGCGCTCAAAGGTATTCTGGGCCCGGGAGCCGCAGGCCAGAGCGTGGACCCGGATCAGGTCGGACAGGGGCGCTGTGCCCCGGCGTTTCAGGTTGAAGGTCTTGCGGTGCTGGCCGTCCTCTTCCAGAACAAAGTTGCGGAAGAAGCCGATGGGGGGTGTCCGGTTCAGGGCATTGCGGGCCAGCAGGGTCAGGAAGCGCTGACTGTGGCTGGCTTTCTCTGCCACCAGTGTCTTCAGCTGCTCGGCAAATCCGGTTTCCCCGTAGATACCATCCAGATCGAAGAAGATATTGCTGTTGAGCAAGGCTTCGGCCTTGGGGTTCTCGATCCAGTCGGTGAAGTAATGTTTCCACACCCGCAGGGGCTGCCGCCATTTCGGATTGGTGGCCATGATGTCGCCGGTGCAGTAGCTGTATCCGCACTGGGCCAGGCCATCACTGACAAACTTGGCCAGTGCCAGGAAGTAGGCATCGTGTTCCTCCGGCACAAAACGGTCATCCAGAATCATGGCATTGTCCTGGTCGGTAACCACCAGCTGCTCGTCCCGGGCCATGGAACCCAGCGCCATGAAGCAGTAAGGCACAGGTGGTGGACCCAGCTGCTCCTCACCCAACTCCAGCAGGCGCTGGGTGAAACTGCGCCCGATACCGGCCATGGCACTGCCGATCATCTGGGAATTGGCGTCCTCGTTGACCATGCGCACAAAGGTGTCGGGTACTTCCTTGCTGATCCGCTTCAGGCCCTTCAGGCTCTGCTGGCGGTGGATGTTGCTGACCAGATACAGGCTGCTCTGGCTTTCGTATTTTACGATGTCCGACAGGGCAATAACGCCACGGACTTCGTCACCGTCCATCACCGGCAGATGGTGCACATTGTTGTGCAGCATGGTGAGCATGGCTTCGAAGATAAAGGCGCTGGCCCGGATGGTGATCAGGTCTTCGGACATGATGTCACTGATGGGGGTTTCCGAAGGCAGTGCTTCGGTGACCGCCCGGGTGCGAAGATCCCGGTCGGTGATAATGCCTTTGAGCAGTGGTTTCTCCCCTTCCTCGTCCATCAGCAGCAGGGCGGACACCCCCTGGTCGGTCATGATCCTGGCGGCTTCTTGCAGCCGAACCGTGCAGGGTGCAGATACAGGCTTGCGGGCAATCAGACGGGTAACCCGGGAGGTCATCAGCTCGTTGGATTTTTCCCGGCGGGAGAGGGCGGTGCGCAGGCGGTTGCGGTCTTCCACTTCCACATAATCGGCGAAGTTGTCGTCATTTTCGAACAGGAACTGGAAGATTTCATCGGGAATCCGGTAAATCAGGGTGTCTTCAATGGCCTTCACCGGAAACCGGACTTTCTTGTTCATCAGCAGACCGAAGTGGCCAAAAATCTCGCCTTCACCGGCCCGGTCATAGAGTTCACCGGAGCGCCGGTAGATTTCCACGGCACCGCTGCGGATGTAATACAGCCAGGTATTCCAGTCACCCAGTTCGAGGATGGAGGTTCCGGCCCGGAAGTACTCCACCTCCACGCTGGCGACCACCCGGTCCAGCACTTCTTCCTCCATTTCGTCGAAAGGTGGATAGCTGACCATGTGGTTGCGGATGTCGATGAGCTCTGCCTGCATGGGGAATGTCCCTGCCTACTGCCAATGGTGAATACAGGCGTCAATATAGCAGGGGGATGGCCGGGAGGCACGGTGGAGGGGCGGTTGCCCCGCCACCGCTTTGCGGAGTCAGGGACTCAGGGACTGGAAGACGCTTCCGTTGCTGCAGGCATCGCCGTTGCTGTAGTCCGTATCGACAACTGTGTCGATCCAGCTGGCGATCAGTTCCAGGCCCTCGTTGTGGGTGACACTGCGGGCTATGGGCGGCATACGTTTCTGGGGATCCGTATCGGCACCGACCCGGCAGGCCAGAATGGAATCCGCCGAACTGCCCGGAACCACAATATGCTGACGGCCACAGGAGCCGCCCCCGGTGGCCGTGGGCTTCTTGCAGATACCATAGCCGGCATCAATGTTCCGGTAGTGGTCCAGGTAGTAGCCGGTATTGGAAGCCGCGCCCCGGTCATTGTGGCAATGCTGGCAGTTCACTTCCAGATAGGCTCGCACCCGGGCTTCCACATCGGCACTGGAACCGGCCACTTCACCACTGTCCCCGGGCAGGTTCCACACCGGCAGATGCTCGATATTGGTGGCCACGCCCCGGTTGTCCAGCTCAAGTGCCGGGGCATTGGCGAGTACGCCCTGATCCACCCAGTACTGCAGCTGGTTCACCTGGGGGAAACCGCCCTGGCCACGGGTTCCCATAAAGCTGGACTCGGGCGCATAGGGCCGGTTCAGGTTACGGGCCTTGGGCCCTATGGGGGCGGACCCGGAAGCCTGGTCATCATTGCTGTGGCAGGTAATGCACTGGTTGGCATTGGGGATGGCGTACTGGTCGGTGGAGCCGGTGAGCAGCTTGCCGGACACAGTGTCCTGATAGTGCCAGCTGACGGCACGGCTGCCGCCGCCGGGAGACAGCAGGGCAACCGCCTGACCGTCACTGCCGGTTTCCCAGATATACACCAGGCCGTCCCAGTAGTCCTTGCCACTCTGGCCCTGGCGTTTGATCAGCAACCGGGTTTCCACCAGTTCCTCGGTACCCTTGCTTTCATCCGTGAAGGCGAAGGTCTTGGCCAGCACAGTGCCCTGGGGGAATTCCAGTGCGCCGTTGGGATTGTTGCCATCCTGGCCGTCGGCATAGACCGCCTGGGTTCCGGGGGGAATGAAGGCCACACGGTATTTGCTGGAATAGTCGGAGAACAGTTTGGTGTTCAGTACATAGGGCAGCCCGCCGTCATGGGGAAGGCTGCGGGGATCGGAAGGATCGGCAAACAGGTTGTACTGATCCAGGCGCGGGCAGTTCACGTTCAGGGCTTCCCGGTTCACCTGGCCGGTCTCCGGAATCTGACTGCACAGGGCTTCAATATACTCGTCGCTGGGTGCCGGATCGATGGTTCCGCTGGGTTCGAACGGAGGAATGGTGACACGGGGCAGGGCCGGCAGCAGTTCTCCGAATCGGGTCTGGCAGTCGTGTTCTGATATGTCCGTATCGGCGACAATGCCAGTCAGGCCTTCAAGAACAGAAAGAATGCCCTCGGGAGACAGAATGCCCGGGTCCTGCTCTGCAGCTGCCAGTACCAGCTCAAGGCCCTGGGTGCCATGGAAATTCATGTAGGCCTGGCTGTCGTCCGACATGTCATTGTTGCTGAAGCAGGAACCCCACTTGGGCAGCTTGCGCTGGCCGGAGGCATCGAACTTGTAGGCATTGTAGTGGCAGGAGGGGTTCGGGTGTTCGTTGCTATGAATAGGCTTGCCGTTGGCATCCTGGGGTACCGGATTACCGGCGCTGTCGACGGGGTAGGCGCAGTCCGCATCCAGTTCGTCTCGCAGGCCATCCCAGACAATGTGGGCTCCCTGGCCAAGGTTGGTTATGTTCTTGATGCCAATCAGCGTGGGCAATACCGACTCCACCTCGCCTTCCAGCAGAACCTTTTCCAGGTTCGGGGCAGGCAGGTCATAGCCGGAGTGGCGCATGACATTGTCGTGAATGTAGAGGCCTTCGGTGTAGGGATCCAGTTTCCTGTCTGTGGTTTTGCCCTTGCCGTCGATCAGCTCGTAGCTGGCGTAGATGATGGCAGCGGTACTGTGATCCTCAAACAGATTGTCCCGTATCTCTATATTGTCGTAGCCGAGGGTAATGAATCCCGTTCCCCGGGGAACCACGGACACCAGGCCACTGTGGGCAAAGTTGTAGGTATTGTTGTTGCGGGCGGTGTTGTTGAGCATCACCGAGGTATCGCCATACTGGGTGATATTTTCCAGGTCATAGATCAGGAAGCCGGCGGTGTTGCACTCCGCCAGGTTGTTGTCGTACTCGCCACCCTGGACGTTTTCGATCTCGAAGCCCATGACATTGTAGATGGCCCGGCTGTTGCGGATGATGGCGTTATTGGTCTGGCCCACATAGATGCCGGCATCGGAGGCACCCACAGACTCGGCGTTGTCCACCAGTATGTTTTCGGACTCCACCGGGTAGACCCCGTAGCGGCCGCTGGCAGAGCTGGGAATGTAATCGGGTGTCGGATCCCCGGCATTCAGGGGCGGGCTGGTACAGGACACCTGCATCAGACTGTCATAGTTGTCTGCAGACAGCGTCTCGCCGCCACCGGACCAGAAGGCCCGGACATTCTTCAGGGTGCCCCAGTTGACGCCTTTGAGCTTGAAGGCGTCACCCGGTGAATCGGCAACAGTCAGATCCTGAACGGTAATGCCCCGGACATTCAGGGCTTCAAGGCCGGTGACATTGTCGCTGGCACGGAACGACAGTACAGTTCCGTCCCGGCCACAGCCTTCAACCAGCACATCTTCGGTGGCCTGAATCAGAAGTCCCTGTTCCAGTTCGAAAAAACCGCAGGAAAACCGGAGGGTATCACCGGGGCGCAGCTGGATCATGGCGGCGATCATGTCGGTGGTGGCATCCGGGCCCGGTTCCACCAGAAATACCCGCCCGTCAGAGGTGACCGGGGTTTCCGGAGGGGACTCCACATCGGGTGCAGAGGTACTGCTGGAACTGGCTTCTTCGCCGCCACAGGCGGCCAGCAGCAGGCAGGTGCCCAGGGCTGCGAGGTTATGGTGTAACCGGGGAAACAATGTGTGCTTGATACCCATGAGCTGCCTCACTTGGGGGTCGAGATCTGTTGTTATTGTTGTTGCCGTGTCCGGGGCCTGTTCCGACCCCTTGTCCTATACACTCTGTAGCATGTGTGTGCAGATAGCCG
>JBFHSI010000201.1:0-5759 GCA_041591245.1 Marinobacter sp. | reverse complement strand
TAATCCAGGTGCCACCAACGTCTACCGCACCGGTGGCTGGCAGCCCGCCGCCGTCACCCTGGTGCTGGACGCCGCCAAAGGCTGGCTTCCGGTCTGGCTGACCCACGCCGCAGGGCTTTCCGTGATGGTACAGGCCATTGTCGCCCTGTGTGCGGTCACCGGGCATATGATTCCGGTTTTCTATCGTTTCCGTGGCGGCAAAGGGGTGGCAACGGCGTTGGGCGCCGGCCTTGCCCTGGCCCCGGTGACCACCCTGATCATGGCGGCCATCTGGCTGCTGGTGATGTGGCGCTGGCGGATCTCCGCACTGGCTTCCCTGGTAGCCATTGTCAGCGGTCCACCCATCAGCGCCTTTCTCGAACCAGAGACCCTGCCCCTGTTCGGCCTGCTGGCAATCCTTATCGTGGTCCGCCACAGGAACAACCTGATCCGGCTGGCCCAGGGCCGGGAATCCGGGCTCTAGCTACCCGGCCTCAATCAACCAGCCCACTGGTTCGTGGCTCATGAATCGCCGGCAGGGTATCCATGGGCCAGCGTGGCACCGCAAGGATACGGTCCCCATCTCTCTGCCCCGCCACCAGTCTCTGGGCTCCGGCATAGGCAATCATGGCTCCGTTATCGGTACAGAACTCAGGACGGGCATAAAACACGCTGGCATTGAGCTTGCCGGCCATGGTTTCCAGCCCGGCCCGCAGTCGGCGGTTGGCACTGACACCGCCGGCAACCACCAGCCTGCGGCAGGCTGTCTGCTCCAGAGCACGCCGGCATTTGATGGCCAGGGTATCCACAACCGCTGATTCAAACGCCAGGGCAATATCCGCACGGGTCTGATCGTCCAGCTCACCCTGCTCCCGGGCAGCACTCACTGTGTTCAGGGTATAGGTTTTCAAGCCGCTGAAACTGAAGTCCAGCCCGGGCCGGTCGGTCATCGGCCGTGGGAAACGGTAACGACCGGGCGTCCCCTTTTCCGCCAGGGCCGCAACCCGGGGACCGCCGGGATAGTCCAGACCCAGCATCTTGGCAGTCTTGTCAAAGGCTTCCCCGGCGGCATCATCCACCGACTCCCCCAACAATTCATACTTGCCGATACCTTCCACCCGGACCAGCTGGGTGTGCCCTCCGGAAACCAGCAGGGCGACAAAAGGAAAGGCCGGCGGATTGTCTTCCAGCATGGGGGCCAGAAGATGGCCTTCCATATGGTGCACGCCCAGTACCGGGATCCCCAGGGCAACCCCCAGGGCATGGGCCACCGAGCCGCCCACCATCAGAGCCCCGATCAGCCCGGGGCCTGCGGTGTAGGCAATACCGTCTATGTCCTTTCGGGTCTTGCCGCTCCCGGCCAGCACCTGGTCACACAGGGGCAGCAACTTGCGCACATGGTCCCGGGATGCCAGCTCAGGAACCACCCCGCCGTAATCAGCGTGCATATCGATCTGGCTGAACAGGGCATGGCCAAGAAGCCCAGCCTCGCTGTCAAACAGCGCCACACCGGTTTCATCACAGGAGGTTTCAATTCCGAGAATCAGCATAATTTATGGGATCACATTTGGATGGCTGGAAAGGAAAGGCGGCCATTTTAGCAGAAACCCGAAACCGACAGGGAGATTCGCAGAACAAACATTGACCTGGGCAGGGCGCAAGGGCTATCATTGCCGCCCTAAAATATGCACTGGTCGAGTTTTAGCCAATCTGACCAGGGATCGAACCGGACTGGCAGTGCCAGACGGACAAAATTGAAACCGAATCTATCAGGTAGGTGATTTCCGAATGCCAGCTGTTAAAGTGAAAGAGAATGAACCGTTTGACGTAGCACTGCGCCGTTTCAAGCGTTCCTGTGAGAAAGCCGGTGTGCTTTCCGAAGTACGTCGTCGCGAACACTACGAGAAGCCGACTACTGTTCGCAAGCGCAAAGCTGCTGCAGCCGTTAAGCGTCATCTCAAGAAGCTTCAGCGGGAACAGCGCAAGTTCGAGCGTCTGTACTGAGTTTCAGCCGACGCCGCTTGCCTGCAAAGCACTGATTGCCTGTACAGCCACGGGCTGCACAGAGCGACTCAAAAATGCCGCCGAGGCCTGGCTTCGGCGGCATTTTTGGCTATGGTTCTACTCAGATCAATCCCGGCTGACCAGGAGTTTTCATGAGCGGACTGATCCCTCAACGGTTTGTTGAAGATCTGCTTGATCGCATAGATCTGGCGGAACTGATCGGTTCACGCATAACTCTGAAAAAAGCCGGCGCCAGCTATAAAGCCCGCTGCCCGTTCCATGATGAGAAGACCCCGTCGTTCAACGTAAGACCAGACAAGGGCTTTTATCACTGCTTCGGGTGCGGTGCCCATGGCGATGCCATCAGCTTTATCCGGGAGTATGACGGCCTGGGCTTTACCGAGGCCGTGGAAGAACTGGCAAAACGGGCAGGTCTGGAGGTCCCCTACGACCGGGCCGTGCAGCAGGAAATGCGCCAGACCCAGACCCTGACGGATGCCCTGGATTTTGCCAGCCGCTTTTACCAGTCTGCTCTCAGCAGCCCGCAGGGGGAATATGCCCGGGACTACCTGAAGCAGCGGGGGCTGAGTGACGACATCATCCGCCAGTACCAGGTGGGTTTCGCACCCGCATCCGGTACGGCCCTGGTGGACGCCAGCAACAAGGAACTGCTGGCAACCCTGATTGAAACCGGAACCGTTTCGAACAACTACGACCGTCCGAGAGACCTTTTCCGTAACCGGGTCATGTTTCCAATCCGGAATACCCGGGGTAAAACCGTCGCTTTCGGGGGACGGACACTGGGGGATGACAAGGCCAAGTACATCAATTCCCCGGAATCGGATGCGTTTCACAAGAGCCGGGAAATCTATGGCCTCTATGAGGCCAGACAGGCCCTGAAGCAGCTGGACAAACTGCTGGTGGTCGAAGGCTACATGGACGTAATAGCGCTGGCCCAGCACGGCATTCATTACGCCGTCGCCACCCTGGGCACAGCAACGAACCAGGACAACCTCACGGCCCTGCTCCGGCAGGTGCGCCATATCGTGTTCTGCTTCGACGGCGACCAGGCCGGCATCAAGGCTGCAGACCGGGCCATGGAAAACGCCCTGGAACTGCTGGCTGACGGCATGCATCTCCAGTTTCTGATGCTGCCGAAAGGGGAAGACCCTGACACGCTGGTGCGCAAGGAAGGGCCGGAGGCATTCACCAAGCGCGTGGAAGGGGCCACCCCTTTCTCCCGCTATCTGTTTGACCGGCAGAGTCAGGGCCTGGACCTGGCATTGCCGGAAAACCGGGGCGAACTGCGCGCCAGGGTTGAGCCCCTGCTCAACAAAATGCCCAAAAGCACCCTCAGGGATGCCATGTGGCACGAAATGCTCCGCCTGTGTAGCGGCCGGGAGCAGTGGCAGAATCGTCCCAAGGGCAAACAGGGGCAGTGGTACGGAAAACGCCGGGACCGGGTCAGCGAAGAGCGCATAGACGTCAAGGCCAGCAAGGACGGCATCCTGAGCCTGGCCCTGCTGGAAGCACCGGACATGGCTGCAGAGATAGCTGAGCTGGCCAGAAGTTCACGGCAGTTCAACCAGGCCGGACAGTTTGCCAGCTGGATTATTGACCAGCAGATCCGGGACCGGAAAACACTGGTGCGGAACCTGGCGCTGGATCGTCAGGCCAGGGACCGTTTTTACCACCTGTTCGACGGTATAGAACACATACCCTCAAGGGAGAAGACTCTGGCCAGTGCCCGGGAAATACTGGCACCGGAGAACGAAACCAAGATTATCCAGCGCAGACTGGCCATGCTGCGCCGGGGAGAGATTGATCTGAACAGTCTTTCCGGTGAAGAACGCAACGAACTTAAACGGCAGCTCACCCTGAATCAGGCCGGAGATGCCACTTGAAACTTGACGCATTGATCACCATCTAACCATTCGGTGGCAGCGCGTCTGAGCGACAGCTATAATGGCTGTTTAACTTTTCCCCTTCAAAAAAGCGAGTTCACAAGGTGTCTATGTCAGGCAATTCGCAAAAATCACGTTTGAAAGACCTCATAGCACGAGGCAAGGAACAAGGTTACCTGACTTACGCCGAGGTAAACGATCACCTTCCGGAAGACATTGCCGATCCTGACCAGGTCGAAGACATCATTCGCATGATCAACGACATGGGTATCCAGGTGTGCGAGGAAACACCCGACGCCGATACCCTGCTGATGACCGAAGGTGACTCCACCGCCGACGAAGCCGCCGCCGCTGAAGCTGCTGCCGCTTTGGCCGCCGTGGAAAGTGATGCCGGCCGGACCACCGACCCTGTGCGCATGTACATGCGGGAAATGGGTACTGTGGAACTGCTGACTCGGGAAGGCGAAATTGTCATCGCCAAGCGTATCGAGGAAGGCATCCGGGACGTCATGGCAGCTGTTGCCCATTTCCCGGGCACCGCCGGAACCGTTATCCAGGCTTATGAGCGCATTATCGAGAATGAAGGCCGGATCAGCGATATTGTTACCGACTTCCTGGATCCCGATGATGCCGAACCCTTTATGGGCGAAGACACCAGCGTTGTCGACGACGACCAGACAGCCGATGCCGCCGACGATGATGACGATGACAGCGACGACGATAACGACAACGGCCCGGATCCCGAAGAGACCCGGCTCCGCTTCGAGCTTCTGAAAGAAAAACTGGACGCCGCCGAAGCCGCCCTCTCCAAATATGGCCGTGGCGACAAGAAAACCCAGGCAGCCCTGAACGAACTGGGCCAGGTATTCGCTCCGTTCAAGCTGGCCAACAAGGCCTTTGACGAACTGGTTAACGTGGTCCGTTCAACCAACGACATCGTCCGTGAAAACGAACGCGCCATCATGCAGATCTGTATCCGTGACTGCAAAATGCCGCGCAAGGACTTCATCAAGAGCTTCCCGGGCAACGAAACCAATCTGGACTGGGCGGAGAAGATTGCCAAGAGCAAGAAGCCCTATGCCGCAGCCATTGGCGAGCGCATCGACGAAATCGTCCGTCTGCAGAAGCGCATCCATAACGTGCAGACCGAAGTGGATCTGGACGTGGCCGATATCAAGGAAATCAACCGCCGTGTATCCATTGGCGAAGCCAAGGCCCGTCGCGCCAAGAAAGAAATGGTTGAAGCCAACCTGCGTCTGGTTATTTCCATCGCCAAGAAGTACACCAACCGCGGCCTGCAGTTCCTGGACCTGATTCAGGAAGGCAATATCGGCCTGATGAAGGCGGTGGACAAGTTCGAATACCGTCGGGGCTACAAGTTCTCCACCTATGCCACCTGGTGGATCCGTCAGGCCATCACCCGCTCCATTGCGGACCAGGCCCGGACCATCCGTATTCCGGTCCATATGATCGAAACCATCAACAAGCTCAACCGCATCTCCCGTCAGATGCTTCAGGAAATGGGCCGCGAGCCCACTCCGGAAGAACTGGGTGAGCGCATGGATATGCCGGAAGACAAGATCCGCAAGGTGCTGAAAATCGCCAAGGAACCCATCTCCATGGAAACTCCGATCGGTGACGATGAAGACAGCCATCTGGGTGATTTCATCGAAGATATCCAGGCCCTGTCACCGGTGGACTCTGCCACTGCAGAAGGCCTGCGGGAAGCCACACGCTCCGTCCTCGCCGGCCTGACCGCCCGTGAGTCCAAGGTGCTGCGTATGCGCTTCGGTATCGAGATGAACACGGATCATACCCTGGAAGAAGTGGGCAAACAGTTCGATGTAACCCGTGAACGTATCCGTCAGATCG